>JBDTIZ010000114.1:0-5355 GCA_039936115.1 Gammaproteobacteria bacterium | reverse complement strand
CCAGACCCCGCAACAAGTGCGGGGTGACAGTGGTTGCAAGTGCGGGGTGACAATAGTTGCAAGTGCAGGGGCATGACAACTGGGGTGACAGCGCCATGTGCAGCGTTGATAGAGCCCCAGCGCGAGTTGTGACAAGTTCTGAGGCTATGGGCTTTCGCTCGCGTAATCCACTCTTATATAGAAGGCTGTGCGTTATGCTTTTTTCTTGCTGCTAAAAGCTCATCAGTAGCAAGAACTTCGCCTGGGTAGACAACAGGTTTAAAATGAGCGTGTGAATAATTTGATGAAGAATCTGTCTCATACACTGCAGTAGCTGGTTCGCTCGTTTTTACTTCTTTTACTGCCGTAGCAGCAAGCGCTCGTTTTGTAAATGCGGTAGAGAGTGTAACACCATTGCCAGCAACCGATGAGATGCTACTGCCACCTAAGTCTATTGGCGGCTGCAAGAGTTGTTCATTCAAATCATTATCTGTTTTGTTATTAGCATTAACACTGCCACCACCAAAGCATCTTTTCAAGGCCATGCAACCTGCTTTGCAAGCGGCTAAGGTAGCCGCCATTGCACCGCCACCTAACGCTAAACTAAACGGAATACCTACACCTGAACCAATGAGAGCCGCGCCTGCAACTACACTTAAACCTAGGCCAAGATATCTACGTGATGTGGAACTAAAATTAAATTTATTTTTTATTCCTTGCCAAATTTTAGAAGCAAACGGAGCAACAACTGCAGCGATACCAGCGCCTAGCAATAATTTTGTAATCGCAAAACCAAGGAGTGTGCCGACAGGGCCAAGCAAGCTAGCAGCAGCAATCAGTGCCGCCCCAACAAGAATTTTTGCAATGACAGGCGCCCAGATTTGCCATTTAGGTTTTTGTGGTGCTTCATTTCGTGCTGGCTGGATATTTATGTCGGCATCTTCTGGATCTAGAGGCGCAGGAACTGGTTTGGCAACAGGTTTTTTTATTTTAACAGCTTCTTCAGTTCGTTCTTTCTCTGTGTCGATTTCGTGTAAAGCAATATGATAATTAAATTGGTTAAGATAAGATTTATAGATAGTCGTAACTTTAGATAGAATGCGGCTTGCATCAGTAAACTCCTCTGCAATACTTTTTCCCATACTTTCTAAAAACAGTTTATATCTACCTGGTCTTTGCACAGGCGAAAAAATGCTTTGCGCTAAAGGATCATTTAAGTTTGCATGCGCAAGTATTTGCGAACACATCAAATCGTTGTACTTTATAAAATTTTTATCAGTGAAAACTGCCATGAGTGCATGAAACTGTTTCAGAATGTTTGCCGAGGAATTATAAAGTTCTTTTAGTGGTAAAAATAATGCAGTGCTTAATTTATCAAGTTCAGTAAAAACTGGATGAAATTCTTCATGGTCATTTGATTGCAAAACTGTTTGATAACACTGTTGAAGTGTATCTTCTGTTGAGATGACTTCTTTAATAATTTTTTGTAAAAGATTTAATGGCGTGTCTTCTTTGTGCTCTTGAAGGTGGAGAAGTGCATCTTTATTTTCTGCGCTTACTTCTGCGATTTTAATGAAAATATTTGCATATTCTTGTTTTAAGGGTACTGTTAACTTACCATGTATGAGCTGCGTAAGTGCTAAATATAACTCTTTATAACCTTTAACTGCTGTAGACTTAATATAACTTCGTATGGAATTAATTAACCATTTTTCATTCGCGTCGATAAAATTAGCCGAAGGTTCCACACCAGAAGCTAGTTTTAATAAATATAAAAGTGGATTTTTCTTTTTATCAACGTCTATGTTTGGATCGGCTTTAAGTATTCGGCAGCAATAAAGAAGTAGAGAAAGTAATTTTCTCGCTCTAACGTCATCTTTAATACCAATCTTTTTTGCCGACTTATACATCTCTTGTGCTAGTAAGCTCAGTGCATCAGTGTATAAACGCGTAGCTTTTTCAACTACTTCTTTTAAGTTGTTATCTTCTGGTGCGTTTGTTGTGGAGTTATACTGTTTTGATAGACCTTTATAATGTTCTGCTACTTGTATACAAGTTTGTGCATATTCAACGACTGCTGCATATAATCGTTTGTCATCGTTTTTAGCTTCTTTCCAGAGAGTTGTTTTTTCAGTTAATGCTTGATTAAGTTCTTCGAGCGATATATCGACAGACGGTGTTTCATATCCAGAGCTGATTTTAAAGAGATCATATTCAGTTCTATTTTTTTTATGACTTATCCACTGCTCATTATACTGCAACAGATCATTTTCATCCGGTGCAAGAATATCAAGATCAACATCTCCACTTTTGCTTTCACTGATGGATAAGCCTTGTAAGCGAAAAAGTGATTGATCTTGCTCTTCAGCTGGCAGTGGTTTATATGATGTTAACATTGTAAATTCCTTAAGATTTAATAGTTTATTTTATGGAGCTAGTTATGTGTTGCGCATTCTACGGGATCAATACTTAAGAAATCCTTATATTACAAATGTAAGGATCTTGGATCGTTCTGTGAAAGATCATCAATCGGTATAGGCACTAGCACTTCATCAAGATCGGATGCTTGTATAGGGTCTGGCGCTGATAAAAGAGGTTGTTGGAATTTCTTTTTGAATTGACGGGGATCATAGTTAATCGGAGTGGATCTAGGTTTTTCTTCTTCGGCTCTTGCTGGTATTTTTAAAGAACCAGCAGAATATCCTTCATAATTCTCAGGTAAGTGGTCACAGTCACCTTCTCGGCAAGCCCGACTTATACGAACACCTAAAAAGATACAAATGCCTATAATCGCAGCCATAATCAGCAATACACGGTTTCCATAGGCATCATCCATTGGATTATTAGCGGTGCCTGAGGTGTTTGTAGTATTCGCTAAGGTAATATTTGTTGAATCTGTCATAGCTGTGTCGGCGGATGAATGAATAAACAATAGCGACCCAATAAGTAGGGCAAAAGCGTTACTAAGCGGAGTTCGTTGCTGCATTAGAGTGTCTCATGTGCCAAGTTGCACATATTGTCCACTAAATGACCTATATGGTCAATAGCTATTACATTTCAATGCGTTTTAGTTCGAACTAACTATGGGTCCTCTTGGGTAGACAATTGGCTCGGGCGGCATCTGAATATCAATAATATCGCCGGGCTGAAAACTGGGTGAGATGAAAAGGCTGCAACGTAGCGCGCTGTCAGCCCCATAAATACGTACTTGTGAATAAAAAGGATTGCTCGGTAGTACGGGTAAAGTCGCAATCGGTGCTACAAGCAATGAATTTGGTGTTTTTATTCCTTTATTTATGCGTATTTCAGCTTCAAGAAGGGTCACATTATGATAAAGCTCTTGTTGCTGGCTTAGCGTCATCTGGCGAATTGATCGAGATTGATCATATAGTTTAGTCAATTTCGGTTTTGTCTGCAGTGCTGCATTAACCTGTCTAGGCAGAGGTGTAGCTTGATCTAGAGCTTCGCGTTTTTTTTCTTCATTCGTAGGCAATGGTAAGAGGGGTCTTGCTATTTTTTGTGACGGAAGACGCGGCCAATCACAATCAGTGCTGTCTGATGTTGGAATAAAAGAAGCCGGTGGTGAGCTTGGAGGCAGTTCAGGTTTATTTCTAGGTTTGTACACTACCAGACGATTTTCACGCGATTGTCGAATGGATGTAATCATTTTAACGCTGCTTGACGGTTCGCTGGGCGATGCAATGTGATAAAAAAAATTTATCTCTAGCACTCGTTTTATCTTATCCCATGAGAAATCGTCACGCCATGTGGGTGTCCTTGGATCAGATTCATCGGGAGAGTTATTAAATGTTAAGAATCGAACGTTTTTTCGTGCATGCACTGCTACTGTTTGCTGAGTGGTTGTCGGTTGAGCAACGGGTTGGAAATCAGATTCCGTTTTTTTAGGCTGATTTTTATGACGACGTTTTGATGTTGCGGTCTTACCAGGGTGAGTCATGACAGGTGATGTCGAAACATAATTAGGAAACGTTGGCGTTTCTTTATGTTTTATGTCGGATATTGAAGCGGGTATAACATGGCTTACATTGACTACATGAATATTTGGAGATTTTTTTTGAACTTCAATTGCTGCATTGTATTGTTGCGTGATGAACTCAATTATCTGAGCATTTGTATGAGATTCTTCAGAAATTAAGTGTGTTTTAATTCCCATTCCAATAAGCAGAGCAAGTCGAACAGCTACTTCTTCTTTATTAGAAAAACACTTGTATTCAAAAACTTCAGGAAGACGTGTTTTTTTATTAAGTACCAGGACGCTTAATCCAGTGATGTTTTGATATTTGAGTTTGCCATTAAGCTCGGGAATTTGCATTAAAGGGTGAATTTGTTCAATCTTTTTTTCTTCTTGGTGTACTTCTTTTACGTTATCTAGCAGAGTGATAAGCGAGCGATAATGAAAATTGATTTTCGTTGAAAGTTTTTGATAGTCAGGATGGTTCTTGAAAGAAATGATGTTGTGTTTAAGCATGGCGACCAACATCCAGAGATTCGACAATGATATTATAGGAAGATTAGAGTATTCATCCTGTGTTAAATGCGTTATAAATCCTTTCAATGTATTTTTATAACTGTAATGTTCTTGCGCATTACCTTTTGTCTGAACCGAAATCAAATTTAATTTAAAATAATAATAATAAAAATCAATTTTCTTTATCAATACTTGTTTTTTAAATTGAGCAAAGCCAGTTGCAATTTCATAATGCTTTTCTAATGATATTTCTTTTTTTGAAAATTTGAGTAGGGTGAAAAACCAGGCAGACATTGCGATCATAGAGACCATCAATACTTTTAAAAAATTGGTTTCATTTTCGTTTGCTTCAAGAGAAGTGTCTTCATCGATATGGGTTTTTATGGTTTCGCGAAAAGCTGTAATAATAGCCGCGGCGAACTGATCGAAATACTTATTTAAGCCTATGAAGGATATGCCTTCTATTGCTACAAAGCCAGTGAGTGTAATTAGAAAGATTTCGTTTAGAAGTTGTAACATTTTGTTTGTATCCTTTTTATTTACATCGACGTTTTGCGAGCGCAAAAAAGACTTGTCAGTTCAGCGAAGGCCGGGAGGGTATCACAATCAATGATAGAGCATCAAGATACGCTTTAATCGTGAGAAGAGATGTGAGGCCGCAGGAGGACTCTAGTTATGCCCGCATGCTTTTACATTGGTATCTACGCAAATCTAAAAGCCCGGGTGAGAAGTCTATGTCAATTTGACTGGATACCGCGGATAAGCCGGTGTTGTTGCAGATTTGTTTGCTTTTGTAGGGGCGAACCTGTGTGTTCGCCCTCTCTATCGAAGAAATAATGTTGCATATTTAGGCCGCTGGGCGAACACATAGGTTCGCCCCTACAAAA
>JBDTIZ010000113.1:0-15107 GCA_039936115.1 Gammaproteobacteria bacterium | reverse complement strand
CCGCGAAGGCGCACTAGCATCCGGTAAATCAGCATAGATATTAAACACTCTTGAGAAAGCACTGTAACCGCATCTTACTCTGTCACCCCGCACTTGTTGCGGGGTCTGGAATACAAAACATAAATACAGTCATTTAAAAAAATAAATATGCGGTTTTATAGTTAATACACCCCCGTCAGGATCAAACAAGTAATCTTCTAAAAACCCTGTCTTAAGTGAGTAGCAACGAGGAATATCAAGAAGATGTGCGATAGTGAGTAATTGCACAAACACCAGGCGCTTCAAATCATCCTCTGACTTTGTTTTCGCATATTGCTTACCAAGCTCACTCCCATGCATCGCGTTGCAAATCTTTTGATTTACTTAAAATATCTATATCGCCGCGCAAAAATGAATTTATTTCTTTCGCATGCGATCCGGTATAGGCATATACCACATATTGATGAGCCAAATGAATGGTTGGTTGCGAAACGGGGATTCCGTCTTGGGCTTGTATGACTTTCTTCTCTGCTGGTAATTTCAGCCTATATTTTTTTTGACCTGTTCATTTTTTTTAGTTTCGTTTTGGTCGGTATCACTTCGATCAAGAATACTTTCGAAGGATTCAATCTCTCTTTTTATACTTGGGTCAGAATTACAAAAATTTTCTAATTGCTCATTGGATAGCAATGTTAAGTGCGCTAAATTAGCAGCGCGAAATAATTCACTCAATGAAATTTTTTCTTCCGCTGGCTCGCCCTCTCTTATTAAAACAAATAATTCGCTATCTTCAATCAAAAATTTCTTTTTAACGTTAGGATCAAATAATTGTTCCATGCATTTGTGAGTATGATGGTTGCTAGATCTAAGGGCGCAGGGCCCGGCTGACTCGTGTTCTTTGTGAGCTCATAGCCGCCTATTCTCTAGAATTTACTGACGCTGTCGCACCGCCTCAAACAAAAAAATCCCGGTTGCAACTGACACATTCAAGCTAGAAACCGAACCGTGCATAGGAATTTTCAACAATTGGTCGCAATGATCGCGAGTCAAGCGCCGTAACCCTGCGCCTTCAGCACCTAAGACTACTGCGATCGAACCTTTAAGATCCGATTGATATAATGTTTTATCAGCCTCGCCTGCCGCGCCATAAATCCAAATATTTCTATCCTGCAGCATACGCAATGTGCGCGCTAAATTTGTGACTTGAATAAAAGGCACCGACTCAGCAGCACCTGATGCAACCTTCGAAACTGTGGGCGTCAATCCAACTGATTTATCTCTAGGTGCAATCACTGCATGCACACCAGCAGCATCTGCGCTACGTAAACACGCGCCTAGATTATGGGGATCTTGTATTCCATCTAAAATCAATAACAACACTGGACCTTTAATCGCATCTAATAATGTTTCTAAATCCGATTCTGATAAATTTTTTGCTCTTTGACAAAATGCAATAACACCTTGATGATTTTCTTGATCTGCAATTCGATCCAATTCATGTCGCGGGACAAGTTCGATTTTAATGTGATTTTGTTTTGCAAGATCTAGCAAGTTTTGAATTTTTTGATCGTGACGTTCTTTTAGAATAATCAAACGCTCGATACGTTTTGGCTGAGTTGTTAATATTGCTTGGACTGCGTGCAAACCAAATACTAATGATTTTTCTTTCATGACGCTGTGGGTCTCTCTTTATTTTACTAAAATATTAAACGGCGGAGTTTGAAGGCCCTCCTTCCGCCAAAAGCGCGGGAGGAGAGGGTTGGAGAGAGGAGGAGCTTTAAATTTCATCGCTCATAATGACAAATCACAACGAACTCTTCTTACTCTTTTTCTTTTTACCCAAAGCTTTTTGCTTCGCCTGACTCTTTTGACCTGCTGATAACATTTCTTCTGACAACATAAAGTCCATTTGTCGTTGATCTAAATCGACACGAACAACTTTTATTTTAACTTGATCGCCTAAACGATAGCGGGTGCCAGAACGTTCGCCATAAATTTCATGTTTCAAAGGATCAAAATGATAATAATCATTTGGTAACACACTGATATGCACCAATCCTTCCACATAAATATCAACCAACTCAATGAATAAACCAAAACTCGTCACGCTTGAAATAATACCAGCAAATTCTTCGCCGACACGATCCAGCATGAATTCACACTTCAACCAATCCACCGCTTCTCGCGTCGCCTCATCTGCACGACGTTCAGTCATCGAGCAATGTTCGCCGTATTTTTCAAAAATAGGCTCCGCTTCGCCAGCAACAAAATTATGATGCAATACACGACGAATCGCACGATGCACCAGTAAGTCGGGATAACGGCGAATCGGTGAAGTGAAATGTGTATACGCTTCAAACGCTAAACCAAAATGGCCTTTATTTTCTGGCGTATAGACCGCTTGACTCAATGATCGTAACAAAACGGTTTGAATTAAATGCGCATCTGGACGATCCACAACTGAATCCAATAGTTTTGCGTAGTCACGTGGTGTCGGGATTTCTTTGCCCGGTAATTTCAGTGCAAGTTCGTTTAAGAATTTGCGCAAATCCATTAATTTTTCTGCGGAAGGTCCTTCATGTACACGATACAAAGCAGGACAATCATTTTTTAACAGAAATAATGCGGCAGAAATATTAGCGCACAACATACACTCTTCAATCAAGCGATGCGCATCATTTCGTTGCAATGCGACAATACGCTCAATTTTGCGATCAGGACCAAAAACAATTTTCGTTTCGGGTAAATCAAAATCAATCGAACCCCGTTTTTGTCGTGATTTATGCAACACGCGATAAAGCGCAAACAATTCTTGTATCGGCGATAATAAATTTGCATATTTCTTTTGTAATGCTTTGTCATCGTTGACAACCATGTCATTGACTTGGTTATACGTAAGACGCGCATAAGAACGAAAAACAGCTTCGTGAAATTCGTAGTGGGTGATTTTTCCGGTCGCGTTAATCGACATTTCACACACTAACGCTAAACGATTTAAATCTGGATTCAGCGAGCACAATCCATTGGATAATATTTCTGGCAGCATCGGAATAACACGGCCGGGAAAATAAACCGAATTTCCGCGATTTAAGGCTTCTTTATCTAATGGTGAATTGGGTCTGACGTAATGACTCACATCGGCAATCGCGACATAGAGTTTCCAGCCGCCGGATTTTTTCTCAGCATAGACTGCATCGTCAAAATCTTTAGCATCTTCACCATCAATAGTCACAAATGCTAAATGACGCAAATCTAAACGTCCTTTAATCGCATCATCAGACACTTCACGCGAAAATTTTTCGACGTCTTTTAATACGTCATCCGGCCATTCATGTGGTATCTCATGATTTCGAATCGCGACATCAATTTCCATGCCCGGCGCCATGTGGTCGCCGATGATTTCTTTCACTCGACCAACGGGCCTTGATATCGAACTTGGATAGGTGGTAATTTCCGTGACGACCATCTGGCCAGGTTTAGCGCCATTCGCGGCATCGGCAGGAATTAAAATATCTTGGGCAATTCGGGGGTTTGTAGGTTGAACAAACGTATTGTTGGCTTCCGCTAAAAAGCGTCCGACAATTTCATGCGTATTATGCTCAATGACTTCAACAATGGCTCCCTCACGACGACCGCGTTGATCGACGTTCGAAACACGTACTAATACTTTATCGTCATGGAAAACCATGCGCATTTGACGCGCATTGACGAACAGATCTTCGCCGCCATCATCCGCCACGATAAAACCGTAGCCATCTTTATGCCCAATGACACGTCCCGTAATCAAATCCATTTTGGATATGCTGCCGAATGCGCCACGACGATTCTGCATGATTTGACCATCACGCGCCATCGCATTCAATCGCCGTTTTAAGGCTTCTTTTTCATGCGGAGTACTTAAATTTAGCTCGGTCAGCACCTGGCGAAACGAGGCTGGACGGCCGTGCTCTGCAAGAAACTCTAAGATGAATTCTCGGCTTGGAATAGGATGCTCGTACTTTTCGGCTTCCCTCTCAGCATATTGATCTTTATTTTTCGTTTGTTTTTTTCCCATTCCCCTGCCACTTTAAAAAATTATCCCCTACAAGATACTCCTGATAGTGAAACTTTTCCATCAAATCAAGCGCAAATACCTATCACGCCGTGCTTATTGATAGACTCTCTACTGTTATTTCAGGTAAAGTTAAACAAAAAGGAGAACATTATTATGATCCGTATCTTATTGATTGCATTGCTTAGTTTTAGCACAATTTCATGCTCGCTCTTTCAAACAAATACTGAAGATAACCATGAGGCGCGCTGTCAGCTGCTGAAGCGTAAAATTATCTTTACTGGCGCTACTACGAATGAAAATACTGCGATGCGACAACGCGCGGAACTGGATACTTTAAATAGGAATTATCGTTCGCAAGGGTGTAATTAAATGCATCATCCGCACAATAACGATACTGGCACATCGCGCCTTCAACATACCGTCACCCTGCACTTTAAACATACTGTCACCCCGCACTTGTTGCGGGGTGACAGGTTAAGTGTGCGATGACAGTGGTTAGTGTGGGGTACAGTGGGTTAGTGTGAGTGACAGTGATTAAGCGCAAGATGCCAGCGTCAGGCTGACAGGATCTAAGATGACATGCTTCTAACACAGTAAACTTACACCCCAATATTCCCAACTTCAAGCGCATAACACGCCCAAGCATTCTGATGAAACAGTTTCTTCAAATCTTGCTCTGATGAGTCACTCAACAAATCAAATAAAGTATGCACCCAATGGGTATAACTTCCTGCCAGATTAACGACTGGCCAATCGCTACCGAACATGACCCGGTCAAAACCAAATTGATTTATCGCATGTAGGATGTAAGGTTTCAAATCTTCAGAACACCAGGTCTGATGATGTGCTTCCGTAATCAGACCCGAAATCTTACACCACACATTAGGATACGCTGCGATTTTTGCTAGGTCATCTTGCCAAGGTTGGAGTTTTTTTTCTGCCACATTCGGGCAGCTTAAATGATTTAAAATAAATTTCACATTTGGACACTGCTGCACCAGCTGAGCCACTTGTGGTAATTGCTCGGGTGTTGCGCATACATCAAATGTAAAATTAAATTCAGCGAGCAACTTAACGCCTTCGATAAAAGTTTTCTGCAAACAAAAATCATCTTTTTCAGTTTGCAATACTCGTCTCACGCCTTTTACCAGCGACAGTTTTTTTAATTCTGTTAAATGAGCCTTAACATCCAAGCCTTGCTCAAGCGGCGCGTGCGCAACAATGCCATGAATTCTGGCATCGCGTTCTGCTAAATCAGCAACCCATTTTGCTTCTGCTAATGACTGCTCTGCTTCGCATTCTGCTTGCACGAAAACAAACGATTCAAGATGCAAGGATTTTGTCGCTTCCATCAAATCGGATAACAAATAGGATTGATTCAACATCGGCGTTTGTTCTTGCCATGGATAAGTTAAATTTTGTTTATCCAATAAACGTAAATGTGAATCCGTAATGGGAAAATGCATTCTGATTCCTCCTAAACCGGTGCATCCTTAGAAATTAAAGCAGCTTCCTTCAGTGCTTGCCACAAGCGTGCTGGAACATGCTGTTGCATATAGCTCACTGACAGAGCAACTTGTTCTTCGGTGCGAGCGCCGGCGACAACAGAAATAACTTGTGAATGTCGTAAAGGAAATTGAATAGCAGCATGCGGCAAATCAATTTGATGTGCATCGCAAATTTTTTGGATTGCATTCACACGCAACATAATTTTGTGATCGGCAGCTTCATAATTATAATTTTGTCCGTTGGCTAACACACCTGAATTATAAGGCCCTGCAGCCACCACTGAAATTCCGCGTTTTTCGCATTCAGGAAAAAATTTTCCGAGCACTGCCTGTTCCAACAAGGTGTAACGTCCTGCCAACATAAAACAATCAAGATCGGTATGCGGCATGACTTCAACACACACTTCCCATTCGTTAACGCCTAAACCGATTGCACGCACAACTTTTTGCGCGCGTAATTCAGTCAACGCACGATAACCACTGTCTAGTAACGATTTTAAGATGGTTGAATGTGCATCGCCGTGAGTTAAACGACCGATGTCGTGGATGTAAATCATATCGATATAGTGAGTGCCGAGGCGTTGTAAACTATTTTCAAATGATCGCATGATGCCATCATAAGAATAATCATATTCCACTCTAAAGGGTAATGACCCCGGAAATTGATCCAGTTTTTTAGGGTTACCGTCTGGGATTAACAAACGTCCCACTTTGGTTGAAATGACATAACTTTCGCGTGGATATTCGCGCAATGCATCGCCGATTCGTCTTTCGCTTAAACCATAACCATAAGACGGTGCTGTATCAAAATAACGAACTCCACCCTGCCAAGCTGCGCGTATAGCGGCGTATGCTTCTTCGTTTGAAGTAGGTCGATAGAGATTACCAACCGCTGCTCCACCAAACCCAAGCTCTGTTAATTCAATTTCTGTACTGCCTAGTTTCCGTGTCTTCATGCGTCAATCCGAGTCGCTAGTTAACGGTTAGTAGTCTACTTATATGATCCCACACCGCTGGCATGGGGGGCAAGCTGTCATCTGCTTTTCTTAGAGCGCACTGCTCCTCTTATTATTAAAGCCAAATTGACTGGATACCCCGGACAAGCCGTGGTACGACGGCACATTTCTTATACCGCCCTCGTCCAGCGGCTTGTCCGGAGTATCCAATCAATTTGGCCTTCATAAAATAAAAGAGCAACGCGCACAAAACAAATGAAAACAAAGATTTGAGCAATAAAACTTCAAAATCTCCTCTCTTTTGTCTATAATGACCTCCCCACAGCAAACCAATCAGGTCAGAAGTAAATGCGAATTCTAATCGTTGATGACGAAGATAAAACAGCCGCCTACTTAGCAAATGGTTTAAGTGAAAACGGTTTTGTTGTAGACACCGCTCCCGATGGTGAAGAAGGGTTATTTCTCGCAACCAATCATCACTATGATTTAATCATCTTAGACGTCATGTTACCCAAACTAAACGGTTGGGCCGTGATCAAAGAAATCCGCCGCACGCAAAAAGATGTTCGCATCTTGTTCCTGACAGCACGTGATGATATTGAAGATCGCGTCAAAGGATTGGAGCTGGGCGCTGATGATTACCTCGTCAAACCCTTCGCTTTTTCTGAATTACTGGCTCGCGTACGCACACTCTTGCGTCGCGGAACGGCTGTTGAAGCTAATATCATCTCTATTGTCGATCTTGAAATCGATCTACTTAAACATAAAGCAACACGTGGATCATCACGGCTCGATTTAACCCCAAAAGAATTTGCTTTACTCACTTTCCTGGCGCAACACACCGGCGAAGTGATTTCTAGAACTTTAATTTCAGAGCGTGTCTGGAATATTCATTTTGACAGTGACACCAATGTTGTTGATGTTGCTATCCGTCGTCTTCGACAAAAAGTGGATGATCCTTTTGAAACAAAACTCATACACACCGTGCGCGGGATAGGTTATGTCCTTGAGCAACGCTAACGTGAAACGCAGTCAGACGGGTTCGATTCGTGCTCGCCTAACACTGTTTTATAGCTTAACCACTTTTATTTTACTGACGGTGACGGCATCATTTTTGTATGGCACGACGGTGCATATTCTCTATCACGCCAACCATCAGTTTTTATCCCACGAAATTGATATCTTAAAAAATTTACTCGAAAAAAAACCACAGAACAAGCTTGCGCTTGAACAAGAAGTCATAGAAGTTCCCTACACAGAAACCGGTTCTGTTTATCATTACTATATTCGTATTTTAGACGCAAAAAATAACACTGTGCTCCAAACACCGAACACGCACACAGTGCTCGCCAAAGCTGTATTTTTTAACCAGACAGCCTCTTTGCCTGAAAAAGAAAGTGCTTGGTGGAATGCTCCGAACGGTGATCGATATTTATTAATGCAAGCAACTAGTCCGTTTGGCAAAACTAAAAATATTTTGACGATTAAAGTCGCGCTAAATGTTTCCTATCAACAACAAATTCTTAATAAATATCGTAGCATTTTGATCGTGACACTTTTAGGTATTATGTTGGTCGCTATTTTGCTCGGTTATTTTATTGCATCACGCGCGATGCGTAGTTTGTTTCGATTGACTGAAACAACAAAACAAATTACTGCGAACTCACTGCATCAACGTATTAATCCAAAATCCTGGCCAACCGAATTAAACAGCTTAGGCATGGCTTTTAATCAAATGTTAGATCGAATTGAAACTTCTTTTGCGCATCTCGCACAATTTTCTGCGGATTTAGCGCATGAATTACGAACGCCAGTTAATAACTTGATGGGTGAAACTGAAATTGTGCTATCGCGTAATAGCTCCATCATAGATTATAGACACGTATTAGAATCCAATCTTGAAGAATTTGATCGTATCTCTCACATTATAGAAAATTTGCTTTTCATCGCGCGCGCTGAAAATCCTAAAATGGAAATTAAAAAAGAATTGCTGCATGTTGACGATGAAATAAAATTAGTTCGTGAATTTTATGAAGCGTTAGCAGACGAAAAGAAAATCACTACTTCGCAAGAAGGCGAAGGAATCGTATTGGCCAACCCAGTGATGTTTCGGCGAATGCTCAGCAACGTTCTCTCTAATTCTTTAAAATACACGCGAGAAAATGGCTGGGTGAAATTCAGCATCACAGAAAACAATGATGACACTCTCTCAATCACGTTAACAGACAATGGTATTGGGATTGCAGATGAACATTTATCAAAAATATTTAATCGTTTTTACCGCGTTGACTCTGCTCGTTCTCAATCGCCTGGCGGAAGTGGCCTTGGGCTTGCTATTGTGAAATCAATTGTGGATTTGCATCATGCGCATATTTCTATAACTAGCGTGCCTGAAAAAGGGACGACGATTGTATTGGTTTTTCCGAAGTGACAATTCCACAGATGCTGGTTGACTGAATACTGCTGACTGCCCTCTCCTCCCACACAAAACATGGGTGAAGAGGGAGAGGAGGGCGATTACAATCACCATGACCTTACTTCAATTTCACCCCACGCTTTTCTAGCGCAACAACCAATTCATCCCAAGACTGATTTTCAGCCAACCAATAAGTACCTTTCTTATCAGTCTTGAGTATCTCTATATGGTTCGGCGCACACACCGAAATAACTTTCGCACAATCCAAGGTATCTACTTTGCCTGGTTTAATCACTTCGCAACTGATGCTAAAGTTTTTTCGATTAACCATCAATGCAGATGAATTTCCCACACGCAAATAAGAAGACCATCCTGCACTTGACGATCGTTTTTCAACAGGATGATCCAGCCAGATACTATGTGAGGATAAATTTTTAAAAATATAAACTTGAGATTGGTGTTTTTGATCTACGCCCGACAAAATAAGATTGTTATTTTGACTGGTCATTTCAACCGGTGAGCATTTCTGATCGCCAGCTGCAAAAGCACTGACACTTGTAAAGACGAGTGCCACGATTATCGCACGACGCATGATATCCATCCCTGTTTTCTCCCTTCATCCTTGAAAACTAAATCGCCACTTCTGCCTTTATATGCGCATGAGCTTGGTAATTTACAATTTCAAAATCTTCCGCCAAATAATCAAACAATGACGCTGGTTTTCGTTTGATATTTAATTGCGGCAACGAGTGGGGTGCTCGTTGTAATTGTAAATTCGCCTGGTCTAAGTGATTCAGATAAAGATGACAATCACCCCCCGTCCAAATAAACTCACCCACATCCAGATCGCACTGCTGTGCAACCATGTGGGTCAATAACGCATAAGACGCGATATTAAATGGTACACCTAAAAAAGAATCTGCGGAACGTTGATAAAGCTGACAAGATAATTTGTTGTTAGCCACATAAAATTGGAACAGCAAATGGCAAGGTGGTAATTTCATTTTATGCAGGTCACCCACGTTCCATGCGCTCACAATTAAGCGGCGTGAATCCGGATTGGTTCTAATTTGCTGAATGACCTCACTCAGCTGATCAATGGTTTTATTGTCACTCGTGGCCCAAGCACGCCATTGTTTGCCATAAATTGGGCCTAAATCGCCTAATTGATCGGCCCATTCATCCCATATAGTGACATTGTTTTCATGCAAATAACGCACGTTGGTTTCGCCTTTTAAAAACCACAACAATTCATGCATAATGCTGCGCAACGATAATTTTTTAGTCGTGACAAGAGGAAACCCTTTGCTTAAATCAAATCGCATCTGATAAGCAAATACGCTCCGAGTGCCAACGCCAGTCCGATCTTTTTTTAAAACACCCTCATCACGAATATGCCGTAAAAAATCTAAATATTGTTGCATGTTATTTTCCTTTTCTGCCGATATGCCCAGAACAACATGATAATACCTACTAAAATCATAGGTAATGATAATAACTGACCTTTTGTCAGCCATCCGAATGCCACGAAACCAATTTGGCTGTCCGGCTCACGGAAAAATTCCGCGCTAAATCGAAAAATCCCATACAAGAGTGAAAACATACCTGAAACCGCCCAACGTGGCCGCTCTTTACTGGAAAAAACCCACAACACAACAAACAGTAACACGCCTTCTAAGAAAAATTCATAGATCTGCGAAGGATGCCGCGGCAAATCACCGCCGGTTGGAAATACCATAGCCCAAGGCACGTCTGTTACCCTCCCCCACAACTCACCGTTAATAAAATTACCGATACGTCCTGCGCCCAACCCAATCGGAACAACCGGCGCGATAAAATCCGTCATATCACCCAGTGACTTGCCGATTTTACGGCCATATAACCACATTGCCACAACCACACCTAGCAAACCACCATGAAACGACATACCTCCCTGCCAAATCATGAAAATGCGCAAAGGATAATTCAGTACATCGTCAAAATCATAAAACAACATGTAACCTAAGCGCCCACCCAGAATAATACCAAGCGCTCCATAAAATAAAATGTCTGAAACCTGCTCAACTTGAAATCCACGCGGCGAGGTGCGCACTCGCAAACTGAGTAAAACCCAACCTGCTAAAAAACCAATTAAATACATCAGGCCATACCAATGGACTGCCAATGGGCCGAGATGAAAAGCCACGGGATCGATATTTGGATAAATCAGCATGAATTACCTTTTTTGCATCACATTATTTAAGAAATAACATATCAAATGCCATTAACAATAAAAACACACCAAAAAAACGTTTTAAAAATTCTTTGGGCAATTTGTGAGCCATCAGTGCTCCCAATGGCGCAAACATAGTACTAGTCAACGCAATACCAAAAAACGCCGGCCAATAAATATAACCTGTGCTCATAGGCACATGCACCATAGAAAACCACCCCGTCACCATAAAACTTAAGGTAGCCACGATGCCGACAGACAAACCGCAAGCAATCGAAGTGCCTGCCGCTTCATGCATATCTAGCTGGCAGCGTAAGAAAAAAGGCAATAACAAGGCTCCGCCACCGACACCTAACAAACTAGAAAGAGCTCCTATTAAAACCGAACCCAATCGAATCATTCTAATCGAAAGCCCTTCTACACCTTCTTTTGCGCGTTTATTTAGCGCCATACGCAAACCGATGATAAATAAAAATATTCCGAAAATAATTTGCAGATAATGTGAAGGAAGAAAATGATCAATCACAGCACCAACGATTGCGCCTAAAACTAACCCGGGCAGCATGGATTTAAACATACCCCAACGCACCGCATTACGTTTATGGTGAGCATACAAAGCTGACGTTGCTGTGGCTAACATGATAGCAAGTGAGGTACCCACTGCCATTTGCATTTCATATTCTGCTGGAATCATCGTATTGTGTAAAAAAATTGCCGCCAGCGCCGGAATCACTATGACTCCACCGCCAACTCCAAACAACCCTGACATGACGCCGGCAAAAGCACCGACGATGAGATAGAGACTTAGCATGTAGATTTTCCTATGATTGAAAAAACACCCTTGTTTTAAGTTATTTTTATTTTATCTTCTCAAATTTTTAGGTAAATCTTGTTACAGCAGGAATGGCGAATTTTGTAACTCACCGCTTACCCGCCCGAATCAATCCCCCTAACCCCACTTGTTCCAAAGCCAATTCCATATGGCAGCGTATCATAACCGTACTTTCCATTCCGAGCACTTCCTGCAGCAATTTACAGGCTTTCTTTTTAGGAAATTGCCGAATAACCCACTTCATTCGACTCAAAGATGAAGCACTCATACTCAGTGAATCAAACCCCATCGCGACCAATAATAAAATCGCCGCCGGATCACCCGCTAATTCACCACAAATACTAACGTGCTTGCCTTCTTGATGCCCCCCTTCAACCACTTGCAACAAAGCGTGCAATACTGCCGGATGCAATGAATCAAACAAATTGGCGACTCGCGAATTATTTCGATCCACCGCCAAAATATATTGAGTCAAATCATTACTGCCAACGGAAAGAAAATCCACCCGCTTAGCAATCGCTCTTGCCTGATAAACCGCTGACGGGACTTCAATCATCACGCCAATTTCAGGCATCTGGATATCAAAACCTTCTTCACAGACATCCGCATAAGCTTTTTTCAGCAAACGCATTGCTTCATCCACTTCGCTGACATCCGTCACCATCGGCAACATAATACGTAAATTATTATAATCGACACTGGCACGCATCATCGCACGCACCTGCGTCAGAAAAATTTCCGGATGATCTAAGGTAATTCGAATCCCCCGCCAGCCTAAAAACGGATTATCTTCATAGACGGGAAAATAAGGCAGCGATTTATCACCACCAATATCCAATGTACGCATAGTCACTGGACGCGGCGCAAATGAAGTCAGCAGCTGGCGATAAATCACTCGCTGCTCTTCGCTAGAGGGAAATCGATCGCGCATAGAAAAAGGTGTTTCCGTGCGATATAAACCTACCCCTTCCGCGCCCGCTGCGAGAGACAAACTAACATCTGCACCCAACCCAGTATTAACCATCAACGAAACACGCTCACCATCCGCTGTTTGTGCCGGTTCATCACGCAGTGCTTCTAACGAAACAGTTAGCTCATGTTCTTCTAAGGAAAGTTTTTGAAATTCTTCGCGAAGCGCTGCATTAGGCGAAATATAAATCTGGCCATAAAAACCGTCAATAATCATTTCTTTACCCTGCAATTCATAGATAGGGATATCACTCACCCCCATCACTGTCGGCACGCCCATTGCCCGAGCGAGAATCGCAACATGTGAACTGCTTGAACCTTTTGCTGAAATCACGCCCGCCAAACAACCTTCAGGCACTTCCGCCAAATCGGCTGCCGTTAATTCTTCGCCAATTAATATGGATCGTTCTGCATATTCTGGCAATGTACGTTCGTTGCGCTGCAGATATGCAAGCACTCTATGACCTAGATCTTTGATATCAACCGCACGCTCGCGTAAATATTCGTTATCTAAATTTTCTAAATGCGCAACATGCGACTGAATCACTTCACGCAAAGCACCTTGCGCCCAATTTCCCCGTCGAATCGCATGAATAATTTCCGCACCTAAATCTGCGGTGTCCAACATGCGTTGATAGACTTCAAATAAAGCTCTTTCTTCTAACGGTAGATTCGGATAAAGACGTTCGCCTAACACACGAAAATCTTCGCGACCGGAAGCAAGTGCCATTTCAAGCAATCTGATTTCGTCTTCCTCATTATCGGGTTCACGATCAGGCACAGCCGATAAATCTAACATAGGAAAAACAACGACACCTGTGCCTAAGCTGACACCTGGGGCACTTGGAATACCGGAATAAGTGTTCTCGCCTTCTCGATCTTCGCGGGTATGAAACAATCTGGCGATTTCACCGGTCGCTTCTGCGTGCGCAATAATTGCGGCTAATTGAGTAGCGAGCGTCACCAAAAAAGCTTCTTCAGATTCATCATAACGACGTGGATCTTGTTGCTGCACAATCAGCACGCCCAAAACTTGGCGATGATAAATAATCGGCGTACCTAAAAATGCTTTATAAGCTTCTTCTTTGACTTCAGGAACAGCTAAAAAATGCGGATGTTTTGAAGCATCATCAATATTAATCGGTTCTTCACGTTCGCCAACCAAACCAATCAAACCTTGATTGATGGGAATTCGAACTTTATTAACGGCTAATGGATTTAAACCTTGGGTCGCCATCAAAACATATTCACCGCGACGGCGATCCAATAAAAAAATCGAACACGCTTGCGTATCAAGCGCTTTTGCAACGCGCTTGACCATCAGGTTCAACGCGTCAATAAAATTTTGCGCGTTTGAAACATCTTGAATTATTCGCCGTAGGGTTTTTAGCATGTTTTAAAAACCTCGTGATGGGCACCCACACCGTTAAATGTCCCAGAATCTCCGGGAAAGAACAACTCTGGCGAACTCTTTCATCGCCAAACTATAAACTCGACGCTTAAATGATACGACTTGAGTCAGTGGATACCAGTACGAAACCCACGCCCATGAATCGAATTCTGGGCTCTCTGTTGCCGCAAGATTAAATCGTTCATTGCCTCCAACCATGCGTAACAAAAACCATTTTTGTTTTTGCCCAATGCAGAGTGGCTTTGAATGATGTCGGATTAGCCTTTTGGGTAATCTGTACCGCAGCCAGCGTTTTGTGCTGGCTAAAATTCTAACATCTTCTTGATGGAGACCAATCTCTTCTTTCAATTCACGAAACATGGCTTTTTCCGCCGATTCATCATCCATCAAACCGCCCTGCGGAAATTGCCATGCTTCTTTACCAATTCGTTTTGCTAAAAATAGCTGGCGTTTATCATTGACCAAAATGATACCCACACCGTGTCTAAAACCGTCTTCGTCAATCACTTAGCAACCACCTCGAAATCGCTTATACTCACTCCATACAATGATAACAAAATCTCAAGACAATCTTTTTTGTTATAGCCTGATTTTTTGAAATGTCATATGAACATTAATGAGTGCATTGTTTCAAAAAGTAAATTATTCAGCAAACATATTTTGTCATTATTTGCTTCTGATTGAGGAATTTTGGGGATTTTACTGGGTAAATTGCGTGAGATGCATTACAAGCGCGAGAAGTCTATGCCAATTTGACTGGATACCGCGGA
>JBDTIZ010000112.1:0-3642 GCA_039936115.1 Gammaproteobacteria bacterium | reverse complement strand
CCTATATTTTGTATATTTTTTTAACTTAAAAGTGACCCTAGGGACGCAAAGAAACTATGTTTTTTCAAGAATCCGGTTGTTAAGCACAGCGTGGCTGTTATGATATCTGGCTTATAATCGCGGGCTCAAACCGCAAGATTTTCAATGTTCGAATAAAACAAGATGAAACACTATGAAAACTCTTTTAACACAACTCACAGACATTTTTTTTCATTCGGTGCAAACTGCTTTTCCGGATGCTGTTGTTACGCAAAACATGATTGAAATAACGCCAAGCACGCAAGAAAAATTTGGACATTATCAATGTAACAGCGCCATGAAATTAACAGCACAATTGAAAAAAAATCCGCGCGAAATTGCGCAAGCAATAGTTGCCGCGCTCGGCGATAATTCCATGCTGTCACATTGTGAAATTGCAGGCCCTGGTTTTATCAACATTACATTGTCATCTGATTTTTTAGCTAAGCGCACACAAACCATGTTAAATGATGCTGCGCTTGGCATTTTACGTGTTAAAACCCAACACAAAATCATTATCGATTTCTCCAGCCCCAATACCGCAAAAGAAATGCATGTCGGTCATCTTCGCTCAACTATTATTGGTGATTGCTTGGCGCGTTTGTTTGAATTTCTGGGTTACGATGTGTTACGTCTCAATCATGTCGGTGATTGGGGGACTGCATTTGGCATGTTGATTGCGCACATGAAAGAAAATGCGAACGATGTGCTGCAGGGAAAAACTCAAACGAATTTGACGCATTTGATGTCGTGGTATCGTGAATCTAAAAAACGTTTTGATGAAGATGCTGCGTTTAAAAAGCGTGCGCAAACGGAAGTGGTTGCCCTACAAAGTGGCGATCCGACATCACTGCATGCGTGGGAAATTATTTGCAGCATTTCGCGGAATGCTTATCAAGAAATTTATGATTTGCTAGATGTTAAAATTACAGAACGCGGTGAATCTTTTTATAATCCCTTATTGTCTGATGTTGTTTCCGATTTAGAAAAAAAGCACTTAGTCACTGTATCAGACGGTGCGAAATGCATTTTCATCGAGGGATTTACTAATCGTGATGGCGACAAACTGCCATTGCTCATTCAAAAATCGGATGGTGGATTTAATTATTCAACTACCGATATGGCGGCAATTCGTCATCGAATCCAAACTGAAAAAGCACAAAGAATTATTTACGTGACAGATGCGGGTCAAACTACACATTTTCAAATGATTTTTCGCGCTGCAGAGTTGGCGGGTTATTTAGACCCTAACAAAGTCACAGTCAATCATGTGCCGTTTGGCTTGGTATTGGGACCAGACGGTAAAAAATTCAAAACGCGCTCAGGGGAGACAGAGCGATTAATTGATTTATTAACTGCTGCAATGCAAGGTGCTAAAAAAATCTTGAGCGAGCGTGAAGCTAAAATTGATCCGGATCAATTAGAACAAACAGCTCATGTCCTTGGAATTAACGCAATAAAATATGCTGATCTTGCTTGCCATCGTACCGGCGATTATATGTTTAGCTATGAACGTATGTTGCGTTTTGAAGGCAATACAGCGGCGTTTTTAATGTATGCCTATGTGCGCGTGAATGGCATTAAACGCAAAGTGGGTGTTGATATTGAAGCGTTAAAAACAACGACTGAAATAAAATTAATTCATCCGAGTGAAATTGCATTAGGGTTACATCTGAATCAATTTGGTGATGTGTTAGAACAAATGGCTAAGGATTTATTGCCGCATCGATTGACTGAGTATTTATTTAATTTGGCTGAACGGTTTAACGCATTCTTTCGTGATTGTCGTGTGGAAGGTGATGCTGAGCAAAATTCTCGGTTATTGTTGTGTGAGACGGTAGCGAGAGTGATGAGTCAGGGATTGCATATTTTGGGGTTGAAGATGGTTGAGAAGATGTGAAACTCCCCCCCCCTCGCAGCTCACCCACACTGTCACTCTGCACCTTTTACCACACGGTCACTCCGCACCCTGTACCACACTGTCACCCCGCACTTGTTGCGGGGTCCGGGCTTTAAATAATAAAAAATACATCTTTATTTTTTTTAAATGACTATTTTATGTTTTGTATTCCAGACCCCGCAACAAATGCGGGGTGATAGTATAGACAAGGTACAACGAAGAAAAAATCACAGCTTGTTTTACTTAACCCCCAACTTCCCCACCATCCCAAAAAATTCTTTCAACATATTATCCAATCGCTGTTGCAACACGCGATGCTTCAGATTACCTTCTTCATCAAATGCTTCATGCGCGCTGGCCAACGAAAACATATCTGGATAAACCAACGCACCACAACACTCAAGCGGTACACGGGTTGCCCATAAACCTCGGTTACCGCCAACTAATGCGGGGGACGCAGATAATAATAAAATGCGCTGGCCATGCCATGGCATCGGGGTCACGCGCGATACCCAATCGATTAAATTCTTCAATGTGCCGGGTGTGGAAAAATTATATTCTGGCGATGAGATAATCAATGCATCCGCTTTGTGCATACGCTCGATAAAACTTGTCACTGCCGCCGGGAAACCTTGATGATTTTGTATATCGGCATTATACAAAGGCATATCAAATTCACTGAAATCAGCAAGATCCACAAAATGATCCGATTCTTTGCATATTTTCGCTGTCAAATTAATTAATTTTTTATTAACTGAATTATTTTGTAATGAAGCTGCGAACATTAATAATTTCATTTTCATATCCTTAATTATTTAAAATGATCACTCACTAAGTATTAGGTTGCGTTTCTTGCTCTATTGTTAACGACATCATTTCGCGATTTAAGCTAAAGGTTAATAATGTTCGAATTGCAACGACACAAGCAACAATGCCAACGGAATAATAATCAGGAGCAGTCGTCGTGCCAATCAGATCAGCTGCCACAATAAACTCAAGACCCAAAATCAAAATTCGCCCTAAACTAAGCCGAATCGTATTGATGCTGGCACCTTGTGTTTTGATTTGATTGGTCAAGATATAACGAAGGTATTGATAGAGCGCAATTAACACGCCCGTCAAAATTATAACGACACCTAGAAATGAAATTGTATGCTGTATATTTAACAGTATGGTATGCAAGATTGACCAATCCATGGTGTACTCCTTTGATGAAATTCATTCTAACAAACCACACTTTCCTCATGCCGAAAAAGACGAACCACAACCACAAGTCGTTTTAGCATTTGGATTACGAATAATAAATTGTGCGCCTTCGATATCTTCTTTGTAATCAATTTCCGAGCCCGCCAGATACTGAAAGCTCATTGGGTCTATTAGCAATTGCACCGTATGATCGCCATCCCCTTCACCCTCTTTTTCATCATCTGCTGAAAGTGTTCGGGACACAATTGTATCATCGGCATTGATTGTTTCATCAAATGTAAAACCATACTGAAAGCCAGAGCAACCGCCGCCCGTGACGTAAACTCGCAATTTCAAGTTGAAATTGCCTTCTTCTTGCATCAATTCAAAGACTTTTGCTGCTGCATTTTCAGTAAAAACTAATGGATCATTCATTAAAACCACCCTCTTGATTTTTAGTGGTATATTATACCTGTTTTGTGGGGTCGATACTTCTTTTGTAGGGGCGAGCTCTTGTCGTCATTGCTTCGCTCGCGCTC
>JBDTIZ010000111.1:0-23556 GCA_039936115.1 Gammaproteobacteria bacterium | reverse complement strand
ACTCTATCCCATGCGTTATCGAATATTAAAAAACGCTGTTTTAAAAGCGCGTGGCAATCGCCAAGAAATGATGGAAATGATTGATCAAGAAATTCATAACTCCGTTAAAAGTACCAATATTTCTATTCGCTCTATCAATGGTCGAGAAAAACATCTTTATAGCATCTACAAAAAAATGCATGAAAAACATTTGCCATTTTCTGAAGTGATGGATGTGTATGGATTCCGTGTGACTGTTGATAAATTAGATACGTGTTATCGCGTGCTTGGCGTTTTACATAATCTTTACAAACCACTCACACAACGTTTTAAAGATTATATTGCCATCCCAAAAGCCAATGGTTATCAATCTTTGCATACAGTGTTATTTGGTCCTTATGGCGTACCTATTGAAGTCCAAATGCGTACGGAAGAAATGCATAAAATGGCGGAGTATGGCATCTCTGCTCACTGGCTTTATAAAACTGAAAAAGCTGTTTTTAGTGATGCACAAACACGCGCCAAAGTCTGGTTAAAAGGCGTGCTTGAAATGCATAAGAGCTCCAAAAATTCATTGGAGTTTATTGAAAATGTTAAAATCGATTTGTTTCCGGATGAAGTTTATGTTTTCACACCGAAAGGCGCCATCATGGAATTGCCCGCCGGTGCAACGCCTGTGGATTTTGCGTATGCGATTCACTCAGACATTGGGAATACGTGTGTTGCCGCTAAACTAGATCGCAAATTGGCACCGCTGAGTACCACTCTCACTAACGGTCAGCAAATTGAAATTATCACTGCACCTGGCGCCCGCCCCAATCCAGCTTGGCTCAACTTTGTAGTGACCGGCAAAGCGCGCAGCAACATTAAACATTTTCTGAAAAAACAACATCACGATGAATCGAGTGAACTAGGCAAGCGCCTGGTTGAAAAATCTTTACGTAGTTATGGATTAAGTTTTTCACAAATCCCAGAAACGCATATAGCGTCGGTGTTACAATCTGCGAAGTTAGAATCTATTCATCATTATTTTGAAGAAGTGGGTTTAGGAAATCGAACCGCATTACTTGCTGCAAAACAACTCGCAAAATTTGGTGATGCGGCTGAGAGAATTCGATTACATGAAATGTCACCTACTCATCCATTAGCAATTAAAGGCACCGAAGGTATTGTCGTCACCTATGGAAAATGCTGCCGCCCGATTCCAGGTGATCCTATCAGCGGTTACATTGAGCCCGGCCAAGGTGTGGTTGTACATATTGAGCAATGTCCCGCGCTGGAAAGCTACCGCCAGCTACCTGATAAACTCATTCCGTTACGCTGGGAAGAAAAAGTTCACGGTGATTTTCCTGTGGATCTGCGAGTGGACATTTTAAATCAGCGCGGCAGCTTGGCAAGCTTAGCGTTAGTGATTTCGGAATCGGAATCGAATATCGAACAAATTAATGCGGAAGAATTCGACGGTCGTTTTTTCTCTGTCAACGTGACCCTAACGACACGCGATCGAAAACATTTAGCAAAAATTTTGCGGAAAATTCGTAAGAGTAAAAATGTGATTCGTGTGGTGAGGTATAAGCCGCAGTTGAAAGGGAAAAAGAAGGTGTTGAAAATTTCTTAGTAATAAATACTGATATAGCTTATATCTCAAAACAGAAGCCAAGTTGACTGGATCCCGCGGACAAGCTGCATAAGCGCTAACCTAAACGTGTTACATAATTCCTCGTCGCTGCTCTTGCCCATGGTTTTGTAGGGGCGAACCTATGTGTTCGCGCAGCAAGACGGAAAACACGCTGTCACACGCCGTCATTGCGAGCGCGAGCGAAGCAACCCAGGTTTTATTGTCACTCGCATAGCAGAGGAAAGCATAAAATCTAACCTTCAATTTAGATTTATGTCCTTGTTAAGGAGCAATAAAACCTGGGTTGCTTCGCTCGCGCTCGCAATGACGGTGCTCTGCCTTGTTGCAGGGTGACAGTGGTTCTCCTATTAGAGTACAATTTATCTTGCGTTATAGGATTTCACCTCCAAGGAGCAGGAACTATGAGTTTTTTATTACCGTTTAACGATCAAGATGTGCTGGCGTTTCATAAAAATTCGCGCTGGTTTTTGGTCTGGGGTGCCATTATGTTTATTCTTGGTGCGCTAGCCTTAAGCTTCACAACTTTTACCACGCTATTTACAATAGTATTACTAGGTATGCTTTTTATGACGGTCGGCGTTGTCATCCTCGTTGATACATTTTCATTTTGGCTGCACAAATCTACCGGCTTTTTAATCCATTTTCTGATGGGATTATTATATCTCGCACTTGGATTCATGTTTGTGAAAGGCCCAGTTTGGGGTTCTATATCGCTCACGTTATTATTAGGTGTTTTTTATATCGTGATTGGGTTTTTTAGAATTATATTTTCACTTACATTGCGTGCACCAAAATGGGGTTGGAATTTTTTGAATGGTGCTGTTGCCTTATTGTTGGGTGTGTTAATCATGGTCCAATGGCCTGCTTCAAGTTTGTTTATCATTGGTCTTTTTGTCGGAATTGATTTATTAATTTATGGCTGGGCTTATATGATGGCGGCTTTAGCGGCTGGTGAGATGCCTAAGACTAAGGAAACTTAACAATGTAGCAATGGTGGATTATGGCACAAAACGCCTAATCCACCTTACCTCTATCATTTATTCTATTCCGGATTTAAAGCAAATAATTCTTTTTCTAACGGCGCAAAATATTTTTTGATATCTATCGCTGTAATCTCATCTAGTTTAGCGGGCTTCCAATGCGGTTTTTGATCTTTATCAACTAACACGGCACGTATGCCTTCAAAAAAATCATGGCCTTCTAAAAATCGACTCGTTAAGCGATATTCAATTTGCATGCATTCATCGAAGTCTAATGTTTTGGCTTCATTAATTGCGCGAAATGTCACTTTTAAACTCGTAGGCGATTTTGTTTTTAAATTTGAAGCCACTTCTCGGCACCAAGGATCGGTATGTATTTCTAATGCATGTACAATAGCTTCGACTGATTCTAATCTAAAGCAATGGCTTATTTTTTCACGGTGTTGCAATAAAGCTGATTCGCTTGATGGTAAAGAAAATTCTTGAATAATATTATCAATCACAGCATTTGAATCATTGGTTAGACTTGTGTCCGCAAGTTTATAAATTAATTCCGCAAAACAATCCGGTTTTACACCATAATCAATTAATTCTAATGCTCTGCAATCATTCAAAGAAATTCGCGCGCCCGTCAAACCTAAATACATGCCCATATGATCGGGAAGATGCGATAAAACATAAGTCGCTCCCACATCAGGATAAAACCCAATCCCCGTTTCAGGCATCGCAAATATCAAGCGTTCTGTTGCGACTCGATGCGATGCGTGAACCGAAATACCTACACCGCCGCCCATTGTTATACCATCCATTAATGCAATATACGGCTTTAAATAATGATAAATATGTTGGTTAAGTTGATACTCATCACGAAAAAAATTGCTTAACTCTGCATCGCCTTCGTTTTTACGTTGATAAGCAGAACGTATATCACCGCCTGCGCAAAATGCACGGCCCTCTGCTGCACGAATCACGACTGCCTTAATATGATTGGCTTCTTCCCACTCCGATAATTGCTTATTCATCGCGATAAACATCTCGTGATTTAAAGCATTTAAGACTTGTGGTCGAGTCAATGTTATTAAACCAAGATTACCATCACGACCCGTCACTTCTTCAAATTCAATTTCAGGAATACTATGCATGTTTACTCTCCTGAAAATTCTGCGGCGCGTTTTTCTATGAAAGCACTCACACCTTCTTTTTTGTCGACAGTTCCGCAACAAAGTCCAAAATGCACTGCCTCAAGTTCAAACGCATCTTCTAGCGATAAATTATAACCGTGATCAATAACACTCATAATGCTGCGCAATGCAATCGGTGCAAGTTTTGTGAGTCCCGATAAAATGACTTTGGCACGATTCATTAATTCTTCAGATGCGACAACTTCTGTAACCAATCCCCAAGCAAGCGCCTCATCTGCTTTGATAGTGCGTCCTGTCAGACATAAATCAAGCGCGCGTCCTTTTCCAACTAAACGTGCTAAACGTTGTGTGCCGCCAAATCCAGGAATCACGCCCAGTTTCACCTCTGGTTGGCCAAATATCGCAGTCGTTGCTGCAATACGCATTGTCGCTGCCATCGCTAACTCACAACCGCCACCTAAAGCAAATCCGTTTACAACAGCAAGCGAAGGTTTTCCTAATTGCTCAAGTGCCCGAAATACCATTTGTCCTCGTCTTGCAAACGTCAGTCCCGCTTGGCCGCTTAATGCCGCTAATTGTTTGATATCAGCGCCGGCACAAAATGCTTTTCCTTCTCCAGTAATCAACAGTGCTTTGACACTAGGATCTTCTTTCGCTGCAAGAAAGCTTTGATAAAGCTGTTCCATTAATTCTGCATTCAATGCATTAAGTGCATCCGGTCGGTTTATCGTGAGCTGTAATATGCCGGATTCTTGTTTTGAAATGTTTAAAACAGTCGTTTGCTTATCCATCAATATTTTATCCTATTTGTCTTTATTTGTTTAAATATCATCCATTTTGAAGTTTATTTATTACATGAAATTAATCATATAACTATATGATTAAAATTTGAAATATTTTTAAAATCAGAGATTTTGTGCACTGTTTAATTTCTCACCTATACTGTATGATGTAAAGATATCCCTGCATCACAGGATAGTTGCAAAACATATGACGTGTAAATAGTTCCAGCAGGTAGTTTCTGCTACGAATTCTTACTTGCAACAGCATGGATTGCACTCCGAACAATTTGATTTGTTAAGGAGGCAATTATGTTCGCGCTCATCACCAGTACACTGGCTGTGATTCTGATGCTGATCAGTCACAGCGCTTTTGCCTTACCGATTAGTTACACACTCTGCAAAGATACAGAACGTTTCACTTGTTATACAGTAAAACGTTCAGATAGTTGGGAAAAATTATTTTCTGATCCACGAAAAAAAGATCTAGTGAAACGAATTAATCGTATGAACATTGAATTAGATCGAGGGATGAAAATTGCTATCCCCAAAAATATGAATGGTGAATTAGATATTATGGATTATTCACCTTTCCCAAAACAAATAGCGGCACTCGGTGAAAAAACA
This sequence comes from Gammaproteobacteria bacterium, assembly GCA_039936115.1. Lineage (GTDB taxonomy): Bacteria > Pseudomonadota > Gammaproteobacteria > DSM-16500 > DSM-16500 > DATIJJ01. Next base: position 18,410 of record JBDTIZ010000111.1, on the reverse strand, counting down.
ATTTTTGTATCCATTAATCCCGCGATTCTAGCCTGGGGTGCTTATGACTCAGGCGGCACTTTACAAGCCTGGGGGCCCGTGTCTGGCGGTAAAGGATGGTGTCCTGATGTCGGTCGCCATTGCAATACATCGCTAGGAAAATTCGAAGTCTATCGCAAAGAAGGGCGTCATTGTGTATCGACTAAATTTCCGGTAGGACGAGGCGGAGCGCCTATGCCTTACTGTATGTTTTTCAATGGCGGTTTTGCACTGCATGGATCGTATGATGTGCCTGGTTATAACGATAGCCATGGGTGTATTAGATTGTTCGTACCCGATGCGTCATGGCTAAATAAAAATTTTGTAGAAGATGCTGATGTGCCAGTGATAGTGAGTAACCAGATTTGATCTTGCCATCCGCGCAATGACAATCAAGTCAACACTTCATCGGTCACCTGAAAATCCGCAAACTGAGCATTTAGGTTGACCGCACGACTAATAATCGCAAGATAAAGTATCACGCTACTAAAAATAGCAATAACCAGAAAATCCCAACCAAACGGGATAATATTCTTCCCGCCAAAAGCACCTAAATAAGAAATTAAAATCAAACCTAGTAAATAGGGCACAATCCAAATCGCAGATTTCATGCCTAATGATTTCTGTTGAATTGTACCTTTTGCTGCAGCAATGCCAAAAAAAACAAAACCGATCGCGATTGCAATAGCTAATTTATAAATCGTGTCCCAACCCGTCCAATAACTAATTAAATTACAAAAATAAAAAGCGAGCAGACATAACACATTAGCTGCGGGCAATCGAAACAATCGCTTTTCGTTAGGTAATTCTAAACGCAAACAAAGCAATGCAATTGGTCCCATCGCATAAGAAATTACCATGCCAGACACTAAAAAACTGACCATGGCTTGCCAGCCAGGCAGCGGCAAAAACAAACACATTCCAACAACGAAATTAAATAAAATGGCAGCAACCGGAAAATCTTGACCATTCAATAAAGAAAGAAAACGAGGCACATAACCAATTTTACTCATTGCAAAAATAATTCGTGCAGTCGATGTCACATAAATCAATCCTGCGCCCGAAGGTGAAACTGCCGCATCGATATAAAGTAATTTTAACAGCCATATGACGCCCAGACCGCCCGCAAGTCCTGCAAACGGACCTACATCGCCCGCAAAACTCAAATGCTCCCAGCCGTTTGCTAATGCAGTGGGATGAAGCGCGCCAATGAATGCAATTTGTAAACCTAAATATAAAATCAAACAGCACACGACAGAACCGACAATCGCCAATGGAATTGAAATTGCCATTCTTTTCGCTTCACCAGCCAATTCAACACCATGTTTAAAACCGGTAAAAGCAAATGCAATTCCACCCGTCGCAACCGCACTTAAAATAGCAGGCCAACTATTTGTCCCAGTTCCTGAAAACATTCCGGTAAAATTTTCGGGATGAAAACTAATTCGCACCAATGTGACAATAGTCAAAATAATGATGGCAACTTTAAAAAGAAATAAAACGAAGTTAAAACGAACCAACCCTTTGAAACTGACAATATTGATAATACAAAAACTCAACATGAGAATTGTTGCCCAAACAAGCCCCTGTAGGGTGAGTATTGGGGTTCCATCAACCAAATGAGTCAGACTTGAAAAATACGTAGAGGCATATTGCAAAACAGCTTGTACTTCAATGGGTGCCATTGTGAGTGCTGATAACCAAGCAATCCAACTTAAAACAAAACTGGCAAACGTACCATGACTCAGCTGGGGAATTTGTGCAGTACCGCCAGCAACAGGCAAAAGAACGGATAACTCAGCAAAAGTCAGTGCGATTATAGCGGTCGCCAAGCCTCCGATCAACCAGGCGATAATGGCAGATGATCCAGCAATTTTCGCTGCATACAGGGGTGCAAATAACCAGGCAGATCCAATCATGCCGTTAATACTTAACATGAGCAAACTGGCTGGAGTAAATCGTCTATTTAATTCCATGCATTGCTCCCGTTTAACCCCGGTCTAAGCAATAGCTCTTTTCAACCCGGGGTGACTTCCTGTTCCTGACTATTTCGCACATTGGTATTGGGGGTCTGTTTTTTTTGTAATTTTGCTTTTCGGCATTCTGATGAATAAATCGATTCTTCTGCCGATACACTACTCACAGAGTTGCCCTCTAAATCAATACGCGCAGCCCCTTCAGTCATGCTTTTATGATAAGCCACTGAATTTACATAATACGCTAGGCTATTCACCATACAAGCTTTATCACCCAAAACAATATCTTCACGACTTCCTAGGTGTTTTACTAAATCTTGTTTAATGCCAATCTTTAATGGATGGATTTCCTTAAGATCTTTAAAGCAGTTTGGAAAATGCGCTTTTAGCAATTCGACGCCATATTGTGCATGCTCAAGCCAGACCGGTTTTTGTTTTCCCGGTTTTTCCGCTTTAGATTGGTGTTGGGGCTGCGAATGGGTATGGGGACGAGGTTTTGTTTTTTTCTTATCTTTACGGTCTGGTTCTTCAGTAGCACTTGATCCGCCTAACGATAATGCGGTTAGTTGTTCTTTCAAGCTTGGGTTACTCATGCAGTGACTCCTATGACAAATAGCGCTAGGTATAGATGACAATTTGGGTTAGTTGGAAAAAAATTTAGAGTATTCATTTTGTGTAGTGCATTCGATCCGTATTAACTTTGTATTTTAAAAACTAACGTATATTAGGCTAGTATTTAAGGCTTTTAAGATGATTATGTCTTCAAGGGGTTTCAGCAATAAACATAATATCTAGGCGTACTTTAATAAGTTCTCGAAATGAAATCAACCAGAAACGCATGAGCAGTAGACTTTGGCAGGTAAAGGATGTTAAATTTTACAGTCTTAAATTTCATGAAAAGGATTATCACCCATGCGTAAAACGAAATCTGCAAAACGTACTAAAATGAAAAAAACGACCGTTAAACACAAAACCACACAGCATGGTGTTTTAACATTGGCAGAAAAAGTGGAAAAGGAATTCCGGGCTATACCATCCAAACTTGCTAAATTGTATCGTCAAGAACTCATGACCTTAAAGCAACAAGCAGTCAAATTGAAAACTGAGCTTAAGAAATCCCAAGCACAGTTGAAAGACTCACAAAAGAAGCAAACCACTTTACTGAAAGCAAAATCTAAAAGTGCATCCGCTAAAAAACAACTTATTAATGCTAAAAAAATGTCAATATTAGCATCGAAAACTATTAAAGATTTGACGAACAAGCTCTCTCAAATCACTAAAACCAGCGCGGGTCTTCTTGCTAAACAGACAAAATATACTATGCTGAACAAGCAATTAGCTATCTTGGAAAAACAATCCATGCAAACAGCTAAAGCAACGAAAACCGCTAAAAAATCAGTAAAAAAAGCAAAAAACAAAGTAAATAACCAAATGGAAAAAACAGGTAAAATGCATGAAGCACCTACTGTTGTTTCTAATACCCCAGAATCTGTAGAAGTTAACTAAAGTTTTATTGATAGATTAAATACCGATAATTTTTGAAGGAGCAAAGATGAATAAGTCGCAACTAATATCTGCCATTGCGGAAAGTGCAGAAATTACAGTCACCAAGGCAGAAATCGCATTGGGAACTGCATTAGACAGTATCATCAATACTTTGACAAAAGGTGAATCTGTCTCTTTAGTAGGTTTCGGTAAATTTGGTGTAAAAAAACGTTCCGCACGTAAAGTACGAAATCCACGAACAGGCAAAGAAATGCTGTTAGCAGAAACTTTCGTTCCTTTCTTTAAAGCAGGAAAGAATCTGAAAGAATTAGTGGATTCGAGGAAATAGTTTGATACACCTTTAGTGACCTCCGGCTGTTGGCTTTATTATCTGCTGGAGGTTATGCAACATCATCTTAACAAACAAATGCGTTCTAATTTTAAAGGGGCATTCACACAGGCCTTTGGGAAAGTAAATATAAATGGAGTTTATTATGGCTGAAAAAGTCGCTATAGCTGAAAATTTGGATAGTATTACTTTAAGACAAGCGGTAAAAGATACTTTAAGAAATTACTTCACGAACATTGGCAATGAACAACCCGTAGATTTCTATTCAATCTTACTTGAAGAAATCGAACGTCCCCTGCTTGAAGTTTTAATCAACCACACGCACTATAATCAAGTTAGGATGGCTCAAATCCTAGGAATTTCGCGCGGTACGTTACGTAAGAAGTTAAAACAATATGGTATGTTAGACTAATTCATATGACTTCATAAAAAGGCGGCTTTGGCCGCCTTTTTTTATGCTGTCTATCCTCAGAGCGAACACTCTGCAAAAGCTCCTTGACATTTTCCATTTATTTCAGCAACTATAAATTCCACCAGGGAGTGATAATAAGGATAGACATCATGGATACACGACCTAAAAAATCATTCAAGCTCAGTCAATTAAAAATCTTGAATAAAACAGTCACATCAGGTCATGCTATTTCCCAAGTGACATACGTACAATCGGATGGTCAGGTAAAAGAAGGATATCTGAAATATTGCGATTCAAGTTACCCTGATATATTGGCTGGTATTGTCATTGGCATTAGTCAAGTAATTCGTTTTGCTGTAGGTTCTGAATACGCATCCGAAGAACGCTTGGTTTATGATGATTACGATGAAATCATTGGCACACTTTCTTTTACTCTTCCTAATTTCATTCCATTTCAATCATTAAGCTTATCTGATACAGATGACAAAGATCCTGAAAAACAAGCCTTTAGAAATCCTGATCTAAATACTTTATTAGAATACAATTTTGCGCGGCTTCTGGTTTCTGGATATCGCAATAAAACGGATGATCTACATCCTGATAATATCAGTATCTTTGGCCTTATTGATTTTGATATGTATTATTATGACCTAACTTCGATATTAAAAGGTGAGCGCCAACTCACTGGATTTCTTCTCAAAACGCCGCATAAAATATGCGAATTGAAAGAAAAACATATTAGAGAATTTCCTCATGTCCCTGATCGAACACACTGGGTGACTAAAGCGCCAAATAATTATAATTTATTTAAAATATTCAGAGCACAGGCTATCTTATATAGTCTTAAAGATAATCCTATCTTCAAAAAACAAATGTATACTGCACTATTACAAGAAATGTTGTCTTTTGATGTAGAGATGTTGAAAAAGTATCTGCAATATTATTTGGATGATGAACCACTCATATTAGATAATTTGCCTGCAGTTAAACGGGATAAATTAATAAAATATAATAAAGAACTTTTTTACGATGATAAGGGTAATGAACGAACTATCGCTGACTGTTGTCTACAACTTTTTGAAAGTGAATATAAAGCGTTTGTGCGTCTCATTTTGCATATGCCAGAATTTCGTTGTTTTTTGATCGAAAATCCAGGAATACTCGATCAAATGAAAGCATGGTTTAGAGAGCAAAATGCTTTTTTACTCCGTCAAAATAAACTGGATGGCGTTCCGTCATATCTTCATGATCTTGAGCGCATTGAACAAGTCTATTATCAAATTTGTCGTGATAGTTTTGTCACACCGCTTTTCAAAAATTTACGTTTACTTAAACTCTATGCTGATGAGGTAAAAAACTCAGATCCTGGTGATGTTTTGAAATCAATGATTATCATTCCTCAGGAACATACGATGGCAATAACGCCGGGTGATGAAGCGAAGGAATTAAATCGTTCAATTTTAATGATAGGTGCCCTTCCGAAACCGAATCTAGAGGGTGCTCTCACAATAGATGACAATCCATACCAAAAAATTAGCTCAATGCTCAATCAACTTTATGATGAGCTTTACTCATCTATTGAATCGCATTATTCAAAGAAAGAATTATCCTTTAAAGATCAAAAAGATTTAGTTGATAGATTGTTTAAGTTGTTAGAAAAAAGCAATACAACCATTGCGGAATATTTAGATAAACAATCTAGTTTCGTGAAAGCAAATCTTCAAGATTATGCTGAAAACGCTACGACTGATTTTCGGATTACTCTCAATCAATTTTTGTTGCCGCAGGCTGAAACAATATCAGCACATGAAACAACTACGCCTTGGGTCTCGATTTCTAGTGTACAAGCAATTGAGTTTAAATCTCAGGTTAAAGAAATAGCACTAAAAGACGATGACATTATACGAACTTTTTATTCTCATTTAGCAGAATGGATGCCTAACTTAACACGCACAAAACTGGATTCATTTGTGAATCACTGTCTTAAAGAAGAATATAAGCCTTACGGAAGTGGAACTATGCTTGCATGGCTCAATCCTATGGCCTATACAAAAATACGCGATACAGAAATTGAATTGCATCTCAAAGATTCAAGTTTAACTTCACTTGGTTTATTAAAAGTAATTTTTGCGAATGGCAAGTGGAATGATTCATCGTTTAATACAATATTAGTAAAATATTTATGTCATCAATTATTGGATTCATTTAAAGACAATTCTTCTGTTTTTTTTGGTAAAAACTTATCGCATAAATCGAAAAGCCTTAATTATTTTAAGCAGCAATTAGGGAGAAGTGATATTCAATGGGAAAAACATATTCAGATGCTGTTTGAGAAAACGCCTAGCAAAGCTGAAGTGAGTAGGGTTACGCAGGCGAGATCGAGGTCGGGTAGTATGATTTACTGAAATTTGCATCGGGATGGTATATCACACTGTCGCCTGGCAATATAAAACTGTCACCTCATACCACACTGTCACCCCGCACTTGTTGCGGGGTCTGGAATTAAAAACATAAAAAAATCATTAAAAAAAATAAAAATGTGTTTTTTATTGTTTAAAACCCGGACCCCGCAACAAGTGCGGGGTGACAGTGTTAAGTGTTATATGATGACGGGGTGCGGTATTATATGATGTGCTGGATGACGTCATATGCGAAGTGACAGAGTGATATGAAGCGCGGCGTGACAGTGTCTTTTGCATTGCCCTTACAAAGCCTAATAATAACGCGTAGGATCCAAAACCCCCGCTTCCTGAAACCCTTTTTTGCGATAAGTACAGCTATCACAAGTACCACAAGCACGTCCCTCTGCATCCAACCGATAACAAGATAGGGTTATGCTGTAATCCACCCCTAAGCGCAAGCCTTGCTGGATAATTTCGCTCTTACGCATGCGAAGCAAGGGTGCATGAATCGAATAACGTGCGCCTTCTACGCCAGCTTTAGTGGCTAAATTCGCCATAGTTTCAAACGCGGTTAGATACTCAGGTCTACAATCCGGATAACCTGAATAATCAACATCATTCGCGCCAATAAAGATATCATAAGCGCCTAATACTTCAGCAAAACCCAACGCACACGCTAAAAAAACTGTGTTACGCGCAGGAATATACGTCGAAGGAATTTCAGCATTACCAGTATAATCAGGTACGTCGATAGCAGTATCTGTCAGCGCCGACCCACCCAATAGATTTAAGCCTATCGGTATAATTTTATGTTCTTTAACGCCCATCACTTCAGCAACACGTCTTGCTGCGTTTAATTCAATTTTATGCTTTTGACCGTAATCGAAACTGAGGGTATAACAAAGATAGCCTTCTGATTTAGCAATGGCGATACAAGTCGTTGAATCCACGCCACCGGAAGACAAAATAACAGCTTTTTTTTGCATAACTTTCTCATCTAGTGTTTTAGGTTAGGGTTCACACAGAATTAAAGACTGGTATAGGCAGTGAAATTAGTGCGTTAATAAAAAAAGGAGCAGGAATAATCGAAGAGCCTTAGTGCTCAAGTGGATGTCTTAGTGATGCTTCAGGCTTCCTTTATGCAAGGCTTGCACACCGCATCAAACCGCTGACTTCCTATTATTAAAACGTTGGGCTTCGATTCATATCCTGCTCAATTACATTATAATAAATTCACAGGAGAATACAAATAAAAATCAAAAAAATAGTTATTGACTTATTGCTGTCAAATATATTTTTAAACCAAATTATGCGAGTATTGCAACAAAAATAGGGCTTATCTGGTGTTCATTACTAGCTAAAATAGTTTACTAACTGATGAATCGCATTCAATTTTGACTTGGAATTATTATGCTGAAAAATTTTATGGAAGAAAATCAATTAAAAAATCTCGGTATTGCGCCAGAATTAACAGCAAAATTAACCCAAAAGATTAATCATTATTTACAAACTCTACCGGCAGAGGATGCATGGAATAAACTATCGAAAACTGTATTAACACCAGAACTACCTTTCAAACTTCATTTAGAATTATTTACTTTATGCTATCCCGATTGGCAAATTGCGCCCCAGACAGCAGCGGCATGGATACCCGATGATGCATTGATTCAGACTACGCACCTTGGACAATGGATGTCGGAACTGAATTTAAAAACTATTTCTGAATTTCATGCTTGGACAGTCAAAAACTATGAAGATTTTTGGCAAACCATGTTAATTAAACTTCCGATAAAATTTTCACGACCACCGAAAAAAATCTGTGATTTAACACAAGGTATTGAATTTCCCGTTTGGTTACCGGATGCAAAATTGAATATTGTTGACAGCTGCCTCCAAACCGATCCTGCTAAAATTGCCGTGTTGGTGCAGAAAAAATCTGAAAAAATTCAGTCTTACACATATGGTGAACTTAATAAATTATCTAATCGAATTGCTAATAGTTTAACAAATCAAGGATTTAAAGCGTTGGATGCGATTGCGATTGATATGCCAATGAATTATTTTGCGGTTGCAATTTATCTTGGTATTATCAAAATGGGCGGCGTTGTAGTGTCCATCGCGGATAGCTTTTCTAAAGATGAAATTGCTACGCGATTACGTATCGCAAATGCGAAAGGTATTTTTACTCAGGATTTTATCACCCGTGATAAAAAATCTTTGGCTCTTTACGAAAAAGTTATTGCTGCAAACGCACCGCGAGCGATATTGCTTTCTGAAAAAGCAGAGAGTCCACTTCTTAGACCGAATGATATTTCATGGGAGAATTTTTTAGTCCCCAATGAGCAGTTTAAACCGCGTGCACAAGATCCCATGTCACATTGTAATATATTATTTTCATCTGGAACGACAGGTGACCCGAAAGCAATTCCTTGGATGCATACCACAGCGATAAAAGCAGCTAGTGATGCGTATCTCAATCATAATATTGGTCAAGATGATATTCTTGCTTGGCCGACTAATTTAGGCTGGATGATGGGACCTTGGCTAATTTTTGCAGCATTGATCAACCATGCAACCATGGCTCTTTATGAAGATGTGCCGCGTGAACGCGAGTTTGGACAATTTATTCAAGATGCCAAAGTGACTATGCTAGGCGTCGTCCCCACACTTGTGAGTGCGTGGCATCAATCGCATTGTATGGAAGGTTTAGATTGGAGTCGGATAAAATGTTTTAGCTCAACCGGTGAATGTTCTAATCCAGAAGATATGTTATACCTCATGTCATTGGCAGGCTATAAACCGATTATTGAATACTGCGGTGGAACTGAAATAGGTGGTGCATATCTTTCAAGTACCTTAGCTCAAAAAAATTATCCATCGATGTTTACCACACCCACGTTTGGCTTAGATCTGATGTTACTGGATGAAACAGGACAACGCACAGAAAATGGAGAAATCGCAATAATTCCACCGTCTATTGGCTTATCAACTGAACTTTTGAATCAAGATCATCATAAAATTTATTATGAAAATATGCCGCTATCACCTGCTGGAAATTTATTACGTCGCCATGGTGATCAAGCACAGCATTTTGAAACAGGCGGATATTGCGTATTAGGACGTGTAGATGACACGATGAATCTTGGTGGCATCAAAGTCAGCTCAGCTGAAATTGAACGCGTATTAGTTGGCACAGAAGATATCATTGAAACAGCGGCAATCGCTGTTACATTAAAACAGCATGGGCCTAGTTATTTAGTTATTTTTGCTGCTGCATCGAAAAATGTATCAAAAGAGAATGTTAAAAAACAACTGCAAATGAAAATTAACCAACATTTGAATCCCTTGTTTAAAATTCATGATGTGGTGCTGATAAATGAACTGCCGAAGACTGCGTCAAATAAAATTATGCGGCGGGTTTTGCGTAAGCAGTATCAGGAGAATGTTTTATAAACTCACCTTAAGACAGACACTCTGTTGACTGGATCCGCGGATAAGCCAGCGTTGTTGCAGACTATATTATATTATTGATTACTTTTGTAGGGGCGAACCTGTGTGTTCGCCCAGCGGCCTAAATATGCAACATTATTTCTTCGATAGAGAGGGCGAACACACAGGTTCGCCCCTACAAAAGCAAAAAAAAATTTGCAACAACAACAGTATTCCTCTCTGCCGTCGTCCCGCGGCTTTATCCGCGGGATCCAGTCAACTTGGCATTTATTTGTTGAGGTAATGTATCACTCATCCGAAGAAAATTTATTCTGATCTGATGACCGAGTCAAATAAGATTCCATCAACGGATTCTGTAAAAACTTAGTCATGATTTCAACATTAGCCGGTGGAATTAAATAAAAACCTTGTATTTCTGTACATTTTTCTCGAATCAGAAAATCGTATTGTTCGCGCGTTTCAACACCTTCAGCGACTGTCTTAATTCCCAATTTATTTGCCATCGCAATCATCGCGATAATCATAGAATTACTCGACTCATCTAATGTGATTCGCTGAATAAACGTTCTATCAATTTTAATCTTATCGACTGCAAACTTCTGTAAATAATCCAAAGACGAATAACCCGTTCCAAAATCATCAATCGCAATTTGTATGTGTTTTCCTTTTAATGCATGTAAAACATCTGCGATATACTCAGGATCCTGCATAATTAAATTTTCTGTTAATTCTAACTCCAGATATTCAGCAGGAAATTCCATTTCATCAATAATATGTAATAACTTATCAACAAAATTTGTTTGCTTAAACTGGCGAAACGATAAATTCACAGCTAACGTTAATGGAAAGTAACCTGCCGCATGCCAAATTTTCATCTGATTACACGCAGTTCTTAATACCCAGTCATTAATTTCTACAATCAAACCTGTTTCTTCCGCTAAATGAATAATTTCTTCAGCGTTTATATTGGTATACTCAGGATTATGCCAACGTAGCAACGCTTCGACGCCTGAAATACTTTGACGCGCTAAATCTAATTTAGGCTGATAAAATAATTCAAATTCATTTTTAGCTAATGCATGCATAATTTGATTTTGACGTGCCATTTTTTGTTGCGCTTTTGCAGTCATTTCTGGCGTACAAAATTGATAACTATTTCGACCGAGTTCTTTTGCACGATACAATGCCAAATCTGCATTCTTCATCAAGGTTTCCACATCCGTTCCATCATAAGGATAAATACTGATCCCGATACTGGTGGTTGCAAATATTTCTTGTCCCTTAATGATAATAGGCTGCAACAAACTCGCTAAAATTTTTCTGACAATATTAGCAATTTTATCGACTTTATTTAGGTTCGTGATGATGATTACAAATTCATCGCCGCCAATACGTGCAATTGAATCAGTGTTACGAACCGTATTTTTTAAGCGTTGCGCAACAATTTGCAGCAATATATCACCCACATCGTGCCCTAGTGTGTCATTTATATTTTTAAATCGATCTAAGTCAAGAAATATAAAAGCGAAACCATCTTCATAACGTTGTGCTGCTGTCAGCACTTCCTGCATTTGTTCTTCCAAACGATTACGATTGTATAAGCCTGTTAATGCATCGTGATAAGCTAAATGCCGCAACTGTTCTTCAGCTTGTTTTTCCGCAGTAATATTTTGCATCTGTGCAATAAAATAAAGTGGCTCACCCAAATTGTCGGTAATAAGCGACAGAGACAATGATCCCCATATGATTTGGCCGCTTTTATGAAAATAACGTTGTATGGCTTGAAATGTTTTTATTCTTCCATTCAGCATATTATCAACGAATGTAGAATTAGTTCTTGCATCATCTGGATGACTAACACTATTGATATCCATCGATAATAATTCTCTTTCGGTATAACCCAGAATTTTACAGATGGATCGATTGACGCGAAGAAAACGTCCTTGCTGAGTAATCAATGCCATGCCAATTGCTGCAAAATCAAATGCGGAGCGAAATCGATTTTCGCTTTCTTTTAAGCGAAAATTAGTTTCAAGTAATTTTTTTTCTGAACGTATAATTTGGCGGACTAAAGGCAAAAGCTGCCAAAGTAAAAGACTCATTCCAACGATCACGGCAATTAAAATTGCGGGTTCAAATTGTTCATGGATGAGACTTTTTTCAAGCAGTGCTTTTTCAGGCAATCCTCTTATGTAAATTGAAACACTCAGCAAAATGACACAAAAGATAATAGTCGAGCCCAGTACAATTATTCTTTGTTCTTGTTTTCCCGCATAGGATTGTTCGTAATGCGTTTTACGAGCCCATAGCGACCATAATCCAAGACCTAAAATTGTATCGCATACAGCACTATTCAATGACATATGTGCGTACTGAAACCAGGTATATAACGATTCCATTCCCAGTATGTAACCCAAGAGTGCAGAAAAGCCTAGTATGAGCACACAGAAAATACTGATTTGCGCAACTACCGCAGTTACTTTGTCTTGAACAAAAGGAAGTAAAATGAAAGTCAATCCAGCAAATAAAAATGCAACTGCACTATTATCCGCCATTCGACCTGGATGTGGATTTAAGTCTATTAGCCAAGGCGTCACAATTAAATTATCTATTCCGGCAGAGTAAGCATAGAGATTTTCGCTGATCGTCAGTAAAGAAATCGCACTCAGCAATATTCCTACACTGACAAAAATATTAGACTGCCAACGTATGCGTGAATCAGGAATCAGTAATGCTAATCCGACGATAAAAAAACATAATGCCGAATTGAAAACCATTAAGTAACCAGGAAGTAAGCTGATTAAATTTTTGAAGTGAGCAATCCAGCCTAACATGACTAGAAAACCAATAGTGCTTAATGCAAAACCTGAGAACTGTGATAACGTGATTCCTTTCAACATTTTTCTCATATTGCATACTCCAACTTACGAACTATAATTTATATTATACCAAGTTTATAAGAAGTTTAATTAAGAAATTTCATTATATCCAATATGTTATTTAATTAGAAAGCCTAGGAGGTTCTCAGTATGTTACGCAAATTAATAACTGTCTTTGTGGTTTTTCTTGCCACACTTGTCACTTCTGTTGGTATGGCAAAATCTATCTCTCTCTATGACCAGCCTAAAGCCGATGCGAAAGTAACAGGTAGCATTGACCCGGCATTAGGACTTGTCCCTATCTTTCGCCCTAAAGACGGTAATTGGATAAAAGTGGGTGACCCAGCTAATGGTAACGTGGGTTGGATTAAATCGGCTGATCTTGGAAAAGCGGGCGCTGTCTCAACTGGATTTAGTTTTAGTCAGAGCATATCTGGAAATGGACAGGAACCCTATGTTGTACAATTCTCTTTGCCGAAACCGTTAACACCGGAACAATCAAAAGCCCTTCAAAAAAATATTCAAGCCCAGCAGGATGCGATTCAAAAAGGTGTGCACCAAATGTTGCAGAATTTCTATCAAAGTCTAAACGCAGGACTTACTAATTATCCGGTTGTTGTGCCTGTTGTGATTATGCCGCAACAGCCGAATGCGATTGTGCCGGCGGCGAAGGCGCCTGTTAAAAAATAAATTTGAATTGATTTGAACATAGGGCATCACCAACTCATATTTGTATGAGCGAAGGCGTATTTTTATTTTTTACAAATCAACACAGACGCCAAGTTGACTGGATCCCACGGACAAGCCGCGGGACGACGGCATTTAGAAGAATATGTCTGATTTAGAATACAATCTCTCCACCCGCCGTCGTCCCGCGGCTTGTCCGTGGGATCCAGTCAACTTGGCGTCTGTGTTGATTTGTAAAAAAAATATTTGGCGAACACATAAGTTCGCCCCTACAAATTCCTGGAATTACGCCCCAAGCGGCGCATAACTCATCACTGTTTGATCAAAACGCTCTTTTATATCGGGCACAGGTGTTTTTTGAACGACTTGATCATTCGTCTTTTTGAAATAAAGCGCACCATTAGTTCGATTTAAATATAAAGGTACATCAACATATTCTTTTCCAACCACTTCACAGGCTAATTCTTCGATATTTTCTGTTTCCGCATTTTTGATCTTTATTCCATAATTCATCATCAAATGACGCGTGGTACAGGAATATTTTTTTTGTTTTTTTAAATTTTCATTTTGCTGATATAAATTTTCCTGTTTATCAGGAGCGAATTTTTGTAACAACGTATTTTTGATCTTTTTATTTCGCGCTTTTACTCCAAGAGTGATCGCGCCCACCATTAATGTTAAAGCTGCCACTGCCAAACCCGCCCAACCGATCGGATTGCTTGCAATAAAGCCTAAAAATGCAACTTTAAATACAAACGCTGTTACCAATAAAGCCAGTGATCCAACCGAACCGATACCGCTCAAACCACCACCGACTCGATATGGCGTTGGTGAAGGTAACCTAAAGTTTTGGTTTACAGCTTTATGTTCGTGCTCAATTAAAACTTCCTGCTCATTCGCGTTTTTATTACTATTTATTCTAGTCAACGGTGTTGGCACAATACCTTGTGTTAACAGTGCAATTTCTTCCTGTCTATCGTTTAAACGACGAGCGTCTTCTTCTTTTTCTTCTTGAGCTTTTCTCAAAGCCTCTTGCTGATTTTTTTTGACAGTCGCTACAACATCTATTTGTTTTAGTTTTTCAATTTCTAGCGTGCACATATCGATAAGATGTTTCTTTTCTTCTTCTTTTGCTTTTCTAATCGCATTCAATTCGGCTAAATAGTTTTTTTCTGTGTTTTCTAGTGAGCTTTTATATTCAAAATAAGTATCACCATATTCTTGTCTTAATTTTTGAATTATTTCATAATCTTTTGCGTGTGAACTTTTCATATCCGCATGACGATCAGTCATTGTTAATCTTAAATTTTCATCTAGCCCATCTAACAAAGTTAATTCGGCTTGCAAATAATCTGCCGCCGCTTGATAAGCCTTCTTTATTTCTGCCTTATCGTTCGCTATCGTTTCTGGGTTGAGTTCATTCAATTTCTCAAATAATGTTGTGGCAACCGAGCTAACTTTTACCCAGCAAGACTTATGGCTTGAATAAAATGAGTATTGGTCTTTTATAGCTGCAAGAATAGGTTCTTGAATCTTTTTGAAATGTTCTTTCTCTGAAAATTTTAACAATAAGAGCTCTGATAACTCAGCTTCTCTTTTCGTAATAAAATAAGGCATGCTTAAACTATCGATACCATGCAATTCGGTTGATATTGCATTGCGTCTCTCAAGAATTTTCTGCACTTCCGTGTCATACAAACCCTGCAGCTTACCAATTTTTGCGTAGAATTCATTTGGAGTTATATAAGGTACATTAGGCCGATTAAAGAAATTCTTTTGATCAGGTATTTTGGGTATTTCAATCGCCTTAATTTGCACGATTAAATTCTCAAGATTTTTGATTGCTGCTGCAAAATTCTCTTGTGTCTCGTCCTGCTCAACTGAATATTTGAGTTCTATGTTTAAATTTGCAATTTCAGCTTGTGCTGACTGAAAATTTTCTTTAGATATAGTAAGGGTATCTTGGCATCGTATCGTAAATGTTTCTGCTGATTCTCTTACTCTATTTTGAATATCACGTTGATATTGATCTGCTGATTTTACATATTCAACGTGACATAATTTGATTTCTTCAGCTAAATTTTTAAACTCTTCAACTACCTTATTATCAAGATTTTCTTTTTTAAGATGTTGAATTTTGATTGGTACATCAGCGCGATAGTTTTGTGCATTTATTTTTTTTAATTCAATTTTAGTTAAGACATCAAGTAAATACGCTGCTTGGTAAAGTTTAGCTATTTGGGGTAATAACGCTTTTGTATCATCGTCAAGGTCTTTACCTTGATCAGTTACTTGAAACGCATCGAGCTGATCCTTGAAATCATTTTCGAAATCAGTTGCGCTAAGATCAAGTGAACTCACGCTGTTCCAAATCATGCTGAAACTTTTGCCCATCTTGCCAGTCACTGTTGGCAGTTTATCAGCATCAACTTCGCCGAAACTAAATGCGAGTTGTAATTTATGGTGTAATTCATCTCGATAACGTCGACCGCCATCACTTTTTTCTGAATTAAACTTTTTATTTTCTTCTTCAGCTAATCCTTTTGCCCGTACTGTGCTCATTACCCTGCCCTCATAAGAATCCGATTTATGCAACCTACTTTCATAATGCTGTCATTCTTACATAACAACCTTAAGAAATTGTTAAGAGAAAATAGGACGCATTTGCTCTAACCACTGCATTACTCAGTCTAATTTAACTATGTTCCGGATTTTAAAGGATTTATTGATTGTCAATGTTGTAGTGACGAACACACAGGTTAGCTCCAAAAAACTGATCATAACCAGAAAAATATCAACAGATTAGAGACCTTCAGCCTATCCTGTATTATAATAATAAGTTGGACCTATAAAATTTTAATGGCGAAGCAATTACAAGAACACAAACTGACCTAATGAGGATACTTCAGTGAAACCAGACTCTTCCGCAAGAAAAGTAGTCATTGAACAGAATAAACGTTTTTCACAATCTGCTCTTTGGCGCATGCAGCGGGAATACTTCGATAAAGAAGGTATTAACGCTTGGGTAAATCAAGTTCCGTTTTATATCACTAGCAACCCATTTATTGCTAATTCCTATGCGCAATTAGTGCTGTCATTTATTCGCGATTGGATCAAAAAGAAACCGGATGCAAAAAACCATCCTTTTTATATTATGGAATTGGGCACAGGTTCCGGTCGTTTTAGTTATTATTTTGTTAAAACACTACAAGGTCTTTTGCAAAATATGGGTATGCATGACATCAAAATTTGTTATGTCATGAGTGATTTTACAAAACACAATATCCAATATTGGGAAACGCATCCCGCTTTAAAACCTTTTATTGAACAAGGTTTAATTGATTTCGCAATGTATGATATGGAAGCAGAGCGTCCTATCACACTGGTCAAAAGCAATGTGCGTCTCAGTCCTGAAGTATTAGTCAATCCCTTAACTATTTTTGCGAATTATATTTTTGATACCATATCGCATGATTCTTTTGCGGTACACGAAGGCAAACTGTACGAATTACTTTTGAGTCTTTCAACCGATGAAGGTAACATGGAAAATAATCGTCCGGTTGATATGGAAAAAATTGCGGTTGATTACAGTGTGCATGAAATCAAGAGTGCCTATTATGGTGATCCGCACCTTGACAGTATTTTAGATGAATACAAAAAGTCACTCACAGAATCGAGTTTTCTGTTCCCTATCGGTTCATTTCATGCCATCAAATTTTTGAAAAAATTATCGGATAACAAATTATTTATTGTTTCAACCGATAAGGGATATAGCACTTTAGATGCGTTAGATCACCTGGGTCATCCTTCGATTTCTTTCCATGGTAGTTTCTCGATGATGGTAAATTTCCATGCGCTTGGAAATTATTTTAAAAACAGTGGTGGCGATTATTTCTTACAAACCACACGTAAAGGCATCAAAACATCTGTGTTTTCTAGTGGCTTTAATTTAAAAGACATGCCAGAAACTTGGGTTGCGATTGATAAGTATGTTGAAGGTTATAGCCCTAGTGATTATTTCACCTTACATCGCAGACTCAGTGATTCGTTTCAAGAATGTAGTTTAGATACCATCGCATCGCACATGCAAATGGCGGGATGGGATCCACATATTTATTTGAAACTCACCAGCCGAGTCAATTCGCTGATTGAAGAATCTGATAATGACACGATTAATTTTATGGCACATAACATGCCTAAAATGGCGGAAAACTATTACCACATGCCAAAAACAGAATGTATCCTGTTTGAAATTGCTGTCTTTTATCACGCTATCAAGCGCTATGACGAAGCTGCAAAATATTATGAATTAGCTAATCCGTATGTCGGTGAGCAATTTGGCCTTTACTACAACATGGCTCTTTGCCAACATCATATGAATCATAATGATATTGCGCTTGTAAATTTCAAACGTGCTTTTGCTTTAGATAATAACTCTAAAGAAACGGAAGAGTGGATTACGTATCTTGAAAAAGCAGCGACTGAAAAACCAGAAGCGGAATAAGTCTGAAATTGCCATACTTTTTAAGGGCGAACATATCAGATCGCCCTTTGGATAATCACATTATCATTTGGACTGGACTTTGGCCAATCACGCCGCTCGTGCAAGCTGATTTAGTAAGGCATCCCAATCCTCAGGCCTAATTTTCACATAGTCACCTTCAAACGTTGAGTCATTAAAATGCCTGGCTACCCAAATGTCACGCCTGACGAAGGCTAAAATATCAGCAAAGGTTGCCTCGTCTTTTTTGT
>JBDTIZ010000110.1:0-4426 GCA_039936115.1 Gammaproteobacteria bacterium | reverse complement strand
GATTAGCTTCACCTTGCAAAGTAACTAAATAGTGTGGAAGGTCAGGGGAAGCGGCGCGATTTGCTAACGTGGTCGAGAGCGCGACATATTCATCATAAAATCCAAATCGCGCTAGTAGTTTGAGCGATAAATTAGGCGAATTAGGATCAAGTGCAAGACCGCAATCTTTCAATACACGAAGGATGTTAGCGACCTTATTAGTAGTTTCGCCTGTAGGGATTTTCTGATCTCTCTTATTGGTCTTGACTAAAGCAATACGGCCCGTGGTGACAGCTTCAGAGAATAACTCATTTGCGAATTGGGAAAATTTTTGGTTGGTTAGAAAATATTGAATTATAATCTTCTGTTCTTTGAAATTGTGTGTTTCAGTTCTTAGAAGTATATCTTGGAAATGTTCGTAGCTAATCTTGAGCTTATTCTCCACTAATACCTTGAAGGTATCAATTTTAGCGGCGGCATCATCCATGGGCCAATCTTGAAGAAAATCAATCATTGAATGATTCGGTGAGTACAGATTGTATTGGGCATTTATGTCAAACGCTGAATAGTTTTCAGAAAGGTGGTCGATCAAGAGTCTGATAGATTCAGCGGTTAAATCCGAGCATAGTGCTAGATATAAAAAGTAAAGAGAAGTATCTGCATGAGTAAACTGATCTTTTTTGGATTTGACACCATCTTTTCTTGCTTTTGTTAATGTTTTTATAAATGTATCAAGTGCGTCCCACTGTTTATTTTGTATAGCAATATAAATCGGACTTTGCTTATCAATTCTTCCTGCGTCGCTTATAAAAAGATTTTTGAGAATCACGCCATTTTTTTTGCCGCTTTGACCTGAAATAGCTTCAATTGCTATTTTTAATACGGCTTCGAAGTTGGGAATATCTTTCTGCTCTAGCGATACCGCAAGTTGAGCTTGAATTTGTTTCAATTGAGGAGCCCTAGTTTCACGCATAATCTCATTAATAGCGGCTAAATCCAATTTTTTAACGGCCTCTGCTTTGGATTCGCTTTCAGTCTTTTTGGCCTTGGTTTTTTTTCCTTTGGTTTTTGCTTGTTCTACTTTGGCCTTGGATTTTTTTGCTTGGGTTTCTATTTGTTCTTCAGTGATCTCGACTTTTCTTTTGGACTTCATGGTATAGGGCTCTCAGAGGCGTTTAATGATAGAAAAAGAGTATAGAGATTTAAACTTAAGGAATTATTAAGAATTTATATTTTTTAGGTGTCCCTGAATTGCTTCGACTTCGAATTGTGCGCTGTCTCAAGGCCTTAGGCTCATTAATGAATGATGTCTATGCTATAATTTAAGCATTACAAATCCGAGACGCTCACATGAATAACAAAAAAGCCTTTGTTTTTATTTGTATTTTATCAAGTTTGCTTTTGACAAACTTAGCGCTAGCACAAAAAAAACTAAAACAAACAGCCACTTTCCCAGGCACCCGCGTGCTAACATTTGTGAATCAATGTTCCTTTCCAGTGTGGTTTGGTTTTGCTGGCGGTTCAGCCCAAAATCGTAATGATGTTAATGGCCAAGGCAAAGCATGTAAATCCAACGCTGATTGTGTAGCAGGTGCTGCTTGCAACAATAAGCAATGTCAGCGAAGCACGACTTGTTTGTCCGTGAGCGATTGTTTTAATGGATCCACCTGCGTGGCAACAGGCAATATCAGTCAATGTTTTTGGGTCAATCCACAGCCTAGTAATGGCAATTATCAATTAGCCGCAAACGGCGGGACTAATTCTGTAACACTGCCCGCTTACAATAATGGTGTGGCAAGCAACATTGTGTGGAGCGGTGCTGTTGCTGGCCGAACAGCTTGTACAAGTGCGGGATGCGAAACTGCAACGTGCAATGATTCTCCACAAGGTGCCGGGAGTTGCAAACCAAGTCGCGGATTTGATCAGCCTGCAACGCAAGCCGAATTTACTTTCAACAATACATTGGTTGATTTTTATGATGTTGAAGTCATCAACGGTATGAATCTTCCTGTTGCAATGTCACCCACAACGCCAAGTCCAAATAGCAGTAATCCTTATAATTGCGGCAGCCCCGGCGCGGTAAAACCTTTAACCAATACGGGTGCATGCGCATGGCAATTTACGCCACCTTCAAATGATTATGTCTGGGTTCAAAGTGGCGGAATTGCCTGCTCAAGCGATAGTGGCTGCAAGTCACCTGCAAAATGCGGATTAAGTTTAAACCCAGGACATGATCAATTACTCCAAAAAACCTGCGGCACGTTTATGGGTTTTTGGACGGCAGATCAAGTGTGTGGGTATTCCCCGAGTTATGGCACTCCATTTAATTGCGCAGCGCCTTTACCTACTCCGCAACAAAATTATAATTTTAGCCAGCTCTATGCTTGCTCGCCCATCGGTTCTTGCTATCAACAAAATGCCAGCACAGATTGTTGCGGTTGCGTAGATTGGTGGAAGGTCGGGGTGAATGTTCCATCGTCAACTCAGCAATGTGTTAGCAGCAATCCGACTTGGAATACAGCGGTTCAGCCGGGTTTACAATGGATTAAACAATCTTGTCCGACTGTTTATACTTATCCGTATGATGATATGAGCAGTACGTTTACCTGTATGCAGCAAAACGGCGGCACCGTGAATAGCGCAAACTACACGATTATATTTTGTCCAGGGGGCGCTGCATTATCATTATCAATGTAGATTTCGCGCAACGAATCAACCTGTTAAACTGCGTGCAAATTATTGCAGTTTAACGAGGCATACGTGACAAACATTAACAAACCGCGGTTACTGACCGGTGATACACCAACCGGTCGTTTGCATTTGGGTCACTGGGTGGGCTCATTAGAAAATCGTGTTGCGTTACAAGATCAATATGATTGTTATTTTATTATTGCAAACATGCATGCGTTCACAACGCGTGTGGATAAGCCTGACGAAATTCGCCAAAGCGTGCTAGATGTCGCAACAGATTGGTTGGCAGTTGGAATGGATCCAGCGAAAAGCACCATGTTTATTCAATCCGAGGTGCGTGCGATTGCAGATCTGACGTTTTTTTTCAGCATGTTAATTGCTTATCCGCGTTTGATGCGAAACCCAACGATTAAAGACGAAATTCGCGACAAAGGGTTGGGAGATAATTACTCTTTTGGATTTTTACTTTATCCAGTTGGGCAGGTCGCAGATATTTTAGCATTTCGTCCTGAAATCGTGCCGGTTGGCGAAGACCAAATCCCGCATTTAGAAATGACTCGCGAAGTGGCGCGCCGTTTTGATCAACTGTATTGCGATGTGGATCCGCATACGGAAGATAAAGATTATTTGCGAAAAGGCGGCTTATTTCCTATCGTCGAGGTGAAGTTAGGGCGAGCGCGACGCTTAGTTGGAACAGGCGGGCCAACATCCGAAGGTAACTTATTAAAGATGTCGAAATCACTGAACAATGCCATTTTGTTAAGCGATGATGCTGACACTATTTCAAAGAAAGTGATGGCGATGTATACCGATCCTAAACGCATAAAAGCAAGCGATCCCGGGACTGTAGAAAACAATCCTTTGTGGATTTTTCATGACACATTTAATCCTGATCACGCTTGGGTGCAAGATGCAAAAGAGCGTTATCAACAAGGCAAAATCGGTGATGTGGAGTGTAAAAAACGTTTGATCGATGTCTTGGTTAATTTGATTGAACCTTTTAGACAGCGCCGGCTGGTTTATGAGGCGGATCCTGGGCAAGTGCTTGAAATATTGCGTGAAGGCACAGCCCGTGCAAATAGCGTTGCAGATGAAACACTTGCGTTAGCTAAGAAGGCGATGAAGCAGGATTTCTTTTAAATTTTATGAACCAATTAGGTTTTTCTGCTAAAATTATAATCAGGAGGTACAAGATTATGGTTAAGATTCCTGGATTTGATGAGCTCAAAAAAATGAGTTCGGATTTAATGGATTCCGCTAAGACAGTTAAATTTAGCGGGATGGTGGATAAGTTGAAATCTGGAATGGAATCGATGGGCGGCAAAAAAGAAAACCTAGGCGATGATCCGCTCAATCAACTATTACAAGAAGCAAATGCGACTTTAGCGGAATTGATAACAGCACAAACGGCGCAACAAAATTTGATTAGAAAGTTGCAATCGCAATTGTCTAACATGGCTCGCGTGGCAGAGACGTATCAAAAGCCGATAGTGCCACCGACAGAAGCAACTTCGGCAGAACCAACAACACAAGAAGAGGATAAAAAGAATTTATGAGTCGCAAACGCGGAATAGATTTACGTGAATATCGAATTTTAGGCATGCCGTTGTTATTAATGCTCGGGTCTGTTGCGGCGATCGGAATTGTATTAACGTTGGTGTTGTATTTCTTTTTTTAATATTGCATCTCGGTTGTCTAGCCTTTGTAACTTTTTCTACAAATCAAAACAAACGCCAAGTTGACTGGATACCGCGGA
>JBDTIZ010000109.1:0-3895 GCA_039936115.1 Gammaproteobacteria bacterium | reverse complement strand
AATCCGTGAAAACGCACCACACTTACCGATTCACTGGTTCGTCGAGTCGGCGTATATGTCACTTCTTCTGAGCTAGTATTATTTGCAGGATCGATCTCAAGACTATCATCTATTTGAGACGTACTGCTCTTTGATTTAGATTTATTTTTTTTCGTACTTGCAGTCATTTCAATATTATCACTTTTACAAGAAGATTCTTCATTTGATTTTTTTTGCTCTTGTTTTGCTTTTTGACTTTCGTCTCTCGCTTTCTGCGCATTTTCTTTTTTTAATTTCTCTTTTTCTTGTTTTCGTTCCTCAAGGTAATGATCAAATCGAGTCACATACGATGATAATTTTTTAGAAACTGCCGAAGCCAAACCAAGCATCAACGATGCAACAACGACTTTAGTTCCAAGGATCAAAGGATGTAAAACAGCAGATAATGCTGTTGCTAATGGATGGGCTGCCGTTGACATAAAGTTGAAAACCGCTGAAAATCCTGACTGCAAAGCAACTGATGCGCCTGCTGTCAATACTGCTGCCGTAATCAATAATGCGACTGGGACTAATTGTAAAATGCTTCTTGTTGCTTTCCATAAAGTAGGTAAAAATTTAGGATAGGTATTGGCGTCACCAAACAGTTTTGTTACGTATGATATAGGTATAATAAATAAATTAGTAATCGAATCTAAACAAGTTCTAGCATATGACAGAACATCTGCGCCTAATGTGAGTACTTGGCTAACTGCCCAAAAAGGTATGCTTGCAATTCCACCGAAAAAACCTACCGCTATTTTTGACGCTGTTGAATGTTTATCTACGAGAAATCTTCTCACTTTATGTAAAGGATAATTAAACAAATTACCTAATGTTCTAACACCGAATTCTAACCAAGTGGATACGAAAATAAACATTTTATTGATCAAAGGCAATAAGCCAAAAATATACGTGACCCATTCTGCCGGTTTAAATTTAGTAAGAAACTCTAGAGATTTCCATAATGCTTGTTCGGGTCGTAAATCAAAAGAGCCTGTTGCTAACGCAGTAATTCCAATGTTTATTTTTTCATCTTTGCCTACTAATACTTTTTCTTCATTCTCCTCATCTGTATTTGAAGGCAAATCCAAGTGACTTCTAACAATATGCAATGCGGGAGTATTCGTGTCCTTAATTTGTGCTTTATTGCTTTTCATAGTATGTGTAAGCACTCTGTAAGGCACAGGACCGCCTCTAATATCTCTTTCTTCTGGAGCAATCCATCTATCCTCAACAATCCAATCATAGACTACTTTATACCAAGCTCTAGATTTCATGACGCAACCTCGTTTTGTTTTATAGTGTAGGTAAAGCCCTCATATAACTTAAGTATAGCGAAACATGAAATAGTTATATTAACAAAACCTTAAACGGATATAACATACTGAAAATAAGCTATATTTAATATTTAGAAGTAAGGTAATATTTAGCTGCGACATTGCTCTAGGTTATAGTGGGATAGGTCGCTTGAATTTCTCGCATTCTTTTCACCATAAGGGACTTTATGTTTAGCCAATCGATACTTCAGATTAACAAAGGAATTAATGGATTAACTATAGATGCTGTCAAAAATCCTTTCTTACTTATTACATTAACTATTACTAATAATAATTTTGTTTCAGCTATCGACAAAGCAGAATTAGAACTTGAATCCACTTTAGATTTAATTATGAAATATAACTACCGCATTCATGCAATGACAACTACACAACAGCAGAATTGGCGAGAAAGGAGCAAGCTTTCCGCAACGGATCTCGATGATATGCTTGATATGCCGCGAACAGCTGTTTATGAAATTTTTCGACAAAATAAACGTGAATTGATTAGAAATGCAATCGGGGCAGGTGCATCACATATTGAGATAGGCTACTTGCGAATGAGAAATCTTGGGGTTTTTTTAATTCAAGACGATGGTAAAAAAGGTTTTTCCACTTTAAGAAAAGGCGAAGCAGTCGATTATCTTTTGATGGTAGGAGAAGAAAGCCAACAAATTGATTCCGATAAAAAGAAAAGACAATCTGATGGAGGAAATGGCCGTGGATTAATTCAACTTGCAAGATCTTTGCGGCTTTGCCAAGGTACTTTATATGTTAGTTCGAATGTCTCTACAGGTGCTTGTATTATGCTAACTGCACCTATATCTGCACCTATCCCAAAGAACCTTGTCGAAATTAAAGCAGAATTCAGCTGTTACTTAAATATGGAACACAACCAGTCAGCCATTACAAAAACCATGCTAGCAAAATTTCAACTTCCAACAGTGACTCAACCCATAACACCCAGAGGCAGTATCAGGAATAGTTCAGGCTCCATTTTATCTAGCTTATGGAACAGTTTCACTGAAGTATTTTCAACAACAGATCCAGATCCTACTCTACAGCCAACTATCCAATCGATTTCAACTTTTGATCCGAGCAAAGCAGGATCTCTAGAAGAACCACTAACACCGCCGTCACTTGTTAGACCTGGTGATCAGATACAAGTGGATGAAATGATTGAATGTTACGATGATGAAAAAATCAAAATGATTACTAATTATAATACGCAACAGACACTCGAACTAGATGAAAAAGGTTATTTAAAACGGCTGATTAATTACAATGAACCAAAAACAGTTTCTACTTATTTTACAAATAAACCAATACTACATAAAACGTACCTGTCACAGGTGTATAGGAAAGAAATCGAATATACTGAATGTCAGCTCAGAACTCACTGTATGTTTCATCACACAGGTCTGAAAACTCTAATAACTTATAATGACGATGGTCAGAAAACAAATGAAGTTAAACACGACGAAAACTCAAGTATGTGTCGCATAATGTAAATTGAATCATCACACTCATATTCTCGAATTAATATCATTTCTATGCTATATTTGCTGCCTATCATCTATAAGTATAAGGAATTTTTTCATTGTTAGTACTAATTGATAAATATGGTTGTTCCGGATTCAAGTTAACAAAACATTCAACGCCTTATTTAGTGATTGGCATGGTAATCATTAGAGATTTTGCTATTGCGGAAAAAATGGCGAACACGATTAATGCACTTAAGAAATCTTTGAATATTAATCCAGAGTTTAAATTCGGCAAAGCAAGTTTAAAAGTAAAAGAATTATTTTTAGATAGTATATGTGATTTTGATTTTGAAATCAGAGTAATTATCGCCGATAAGATTGGAATCTCTAACCTAGAACTTAAACATAATTCTGACAATTTTTATAATTATTTGATTGCGACTCTTATCAAAAATAACGAAGATATTTTATCAAACGCATCGCTGAAAATTAATAATCATGTTGATAGAAAATTTCGGGATTGTCTTCAAAAAAACTTACAGGAACAAGCCAAATCATTGATGATTAAAAAATTTAAATTTAGTAACTCAGAAAATGATGCATTAATTCAACTAGCTGATATGTTGATTGGTATGATTTCTAATAATTATACTAATGAAAGTGTGAATTCGTATAAATTATTTAATAAGTTAATGGCAAATAATAAGATAAAAAGTATTTGGAAATTAAGAGAATCGTCTTAATACCCTACTCTAGAGAATTCTAGAAAAGCTTACCATCCGGTAACGATTCAGGTATTAAGACTGTGTGGGTGGAGTATAGGTTTGTGTGAGGGAGTCGTCAAGGATATAGATGCTATATCGACTTTATTAAGGCCAATTTTCGTGGGGCTGAAGCATCGACACATAATATTCATATTCGCCATCATTGTGCACGAAGTATGCCAAGTTTTATTGTGCCATTAAGTTAAGTCTGTCATTCCGCGAAGCCTTTCGCCGCTGTCATCCCGCGTAACCACTGTCATCCTGCATACCACTGTCACCCCGCACATCACTGTCACCCCGCACTTGTTGCGGG
>JBDTIZ010000108.1:0-10818 GCA_039936115.1 Gammaproteobacteria bacterium | reverse complement strand
CCGTGTCTAATGCCGACGTTGCCTCATCTAAAATTAAAATCGGTGCATTTTTCAAAATGGCTCGCGCAATAGCAATTCGCTGGCGCTGTCCGCCTGACAGTAAAACACCGTTTTCACCAATCAATGTATCTAATCCATTAGGCATCTGCTCAATAAAATCGAGCGCATACGCTGCTTTTGCCGCCGCTTTGATATCAGCTTCACTGGCATTTCCAAAACTGCCATATGCAATATTATTTCTGATAGTATCATTAAACAGAATGACATGTTGTGAAACCATGGCAAATTGACGTCGCAAATCTGCTAAACGATAATCACGAATTGAAACATCATCTAGTAAAATATCGCCGGAAAAATCTGAATAAAATCGCGGTAACAAGCCCACCAAGGTTGATTTTCCACTCCCCGAACGTCCTACCAACGCCACAATTTCGCCGGGATTTACGCTAAAACTCACATCTTGCAAAATGGTTTTGTCTGACTGATAAGCAAATCCGACATGATTAAGAATCAATTTACCTTGCGCGCGTTGCACTGTTTTGGTGCCCGCATCTTCTTCGGGTTTTTCATCTAGCATTTCAAAAACAGTCTGCGCACCTGCAAGACCACGATACAATTTATTTTGCATCGTTGTTAAATCTTTCATTGGTTTTAACAATGCCAACATAGCAGCAATCAATGTCACGAAACCACCCGGTGACAAAATGGCTCGCGAAATATCAAGTGTTGCAACATACAAGGTAATAGAAAGTGCAATCGCTGCCACTAACTGAACACTAGAAACACTCCATGAGCGTGCTGCAACCACTTTCATTTCTCGTTGACGATTGACACGTGTTGCTTTATTAAATTTTTCTGTTTCGTATTGCTCGCCACCAAAACCACGCACGACTTTGTAGCCTTCGATATTTTCTTCTGCTGTGTGCGTCAACGCACCCATAGAATCTTGAATACCTAAACTCAAGCGTCTGACACGTTTGCTGGTATAACGCATAATGACGGTAATCATAGGAATAATGATGAAATATAATAACGATAATTTCCAACTGATCTTAAACATCACGATCAATAAACCAATAATCAGAAATCCTGCTTGAATTGCAGTCGTTAAAACATCGGCACCCGCATTTGCCACTTGCTCAATGCTATATAAAATCACCGATAAAATATGTCCGGATGTTGAATGATCATAAAAACGCGCAGGTAATCGTTGTAAATGCGCAAACAAATCCTGACGCAAACGCATAATGACATTGCGTGACACCGAAGCAATATTATAGTTTGAAAAAAAACTGGCGAGACCGCGCATGATAAAAACCACTAACACCAACAACGGCGCCATCCGCAAAAAATGCGGATCACGAGCAACCAATCCCTTGTTGATTAAAGGTTTTAAAAAATAAACAAACCAGGCATCAATCCCGGAATAAACCATACTAGCAGCCAATGCTATCACTAGCGCTGGCCAGTAACGACGAACATAGGTGAACAACCGTTTATAGGTCACATACGCGTTTTCAAATTGTTTGGGTTTTACCTTCGCCATAATCATTTACATCGCTTAAAATTGCGGTATCCTAACACAAAATCTCTAACGACTCACTGGGAATAACATGCTAAAAACCACAATTGAAACCGCTTTTGAAGACCGTGCAAGCCTAACCCCGCAAACCGCATCAACTGAACTTAAACAAGCAGTGAATGAAGTCATAGCGCTTTTAGATTCAGGTAAAGCCCGAGTTGCCGAAAAAATTGCTGGCACTTGGCACACGCATGAATGGTTAAAAAAAGCCGTGCTGCTTTATTTTCGTTTACATGACAATCAATTGATGACCAGTGGTTGTGCCCACTATTTCGATAAAGTTCCGCTTAAGTTTCAAGATGCTACGGAAGCCGATTTAAAAGCCGGAGGCGTGAGAATAGTGCCGCCCGCTATCGCACGTAAAGGTGCTTTTATTGCCGCTAATACGATTTTAATGCCCTCTTACGTCAATATTGGCGCTTATATTGATTCAGGCTCAATGATTGATACCTGGGCCACTGTCGGTTCATGCGCGCAAATCGGTAAAAACGTCCACTTGTCAGGCGGCGTTGGCATAGGCGGTGTATTAGAACCCTTACAAGCAACCCCTACCATCATTGAAGATAACTGCTTCATCGGTGCACGTTCTGAAATCGTTGAAGGCGTGATTGTCGAAGAAGGCTCGGTTATTTCCATGGGTGTCTATATCGGTCAAAGTACGCGTATTTACGATCGAGATACGGGTACAGTGACTTATGGACGTGTACCCGCTGGATCCGTTGTGGTGTCAGGAAACTTACCGAGTCCGGATGGCAAATACAGCTTATACTGTGCTGTTATTGTTAAAAAAGTGGATGCTAAAACTCGCGGGAAAGTCAGCTTAAATGAATTGCTGCGTGAGGCTACGATCTCTTAAAAAGGAAAAATATGACAGCAACTCTTGATTTATTAAAACAATTAATCGCATGCCGCTCCCTCACACCGAACGATGCGGGCTGTCAGGATATTATTAGTGATCGACTCAAAGCATTAGGATTTTATATAGAATTCATGCATTTTGGCGACGTAACAAATCTCTGGGCGCGACACGGCACGCAAGGACCGCTGGTTGTATTTGCCGGTCACACGGACGTTGTGCCGCCAGGGCCGCTTGAAGCATGGGACAGCGATCCGTTTACGCCTGTTATGCGTGAAGAGTTTCTTTATGGTCGAGGCGCTGCTGACATGAAAAGTGGCTTAGCCGCGATGATAGTAGGTGCTGAAAATTTTATTCGTTCACATCAAACCTATCCAGGATCGATTGGGTTCTTAATCACAAGCGATGAAGAAGGTCCAAGTATAAATGGAACCAAACGTGTCATAGAGGAATTGGTTAACCGTAACGAAATGATTGATTACTGCATCATCGGCGAAGCCAACAGTGAAAAAGTGCTAGGTGATCAAATCCGCATAGGCCGACGTGGTTCGCTTAACGGTAAATTAACTATTTATGGCAAACAAGGTCATGTTGCGTATCCGCACATTGCCATTAACCCGATTCATTTATTAGCCCCAGCCTTGCAAAAACTCACTTCAACCGTTTGGGATGAGGGGAATGAATTTTTTCCACCCACTACGTTTCAAATTTCTAATTTGCATGCAGGAACTGGCGCTGGAAATGTAGTGCCTGGTTTACTTGAGATGTTATTTAATTTTCGTTTTTCAACGGCAACGACGGTTGAAGAATTGGAACAGCGTTTCACACAAATTTTAGAAGATAATAATTTAGACTTTGATTTGCAGTGGCAATTGTCTGGCAATCCTTTTTTAACTAAACGTGGCAATCTCATTGTCGCAGCACAAACTGCCATTAAAGAATTAACCGGATTAGATCCAAAACTATCAACCACCGGCGGCACATCGGATGGCCGATTTATTGCACCGACTGGCGCTGAAGTTATTGAAGTTGGACCGTGCAATGAGAGCATTCATCAAATCAATGAACATGTACGAATTGCTGATCTTGAAAAGTTGGCGGATATTTATCAGTTTATTTTGAGTGAATTGTTTGCGTAATCAATTTGTAGGGACGAACCTATGTGTTCGCCCTCTCAATCGAAGAGACAACATTTAATATTGAGGCCGCTGGGCGAACACATAGGTTCGCCCCTACAAAAGCAACTTTGACCCATTAGAATTTATTTTATAAATTATTTTTTATTTTATCAAAAGAATATTTGCAGAAAACCCATTTCTCGTTTACCCTTACACGCCATTAAACCTAGAGTCTTAGGTGTGTGGTGCGAGGAGAGATGGCCGAGTGGTTGAAGGCGCCCGCCTGGAAAGCGTGTGTACGTCTAACGATGTACCGAGGGTTCGAATCCCTCTCTC
Source organism: Gammaproteobacteria bacterium (assembly GCA_039936115.1). Lineage (GTDB taxonomy): Bacteria > Pseudomonadota > Gammaproteobacteria > DSM-16500 > DSM-16500 > DATIJJ01. Next base: position 6,926 of record JBDTIZ010000108.1, on the reverse strand, counting down.
TCCGCCAACGTTTTAGAATAGATTTTTTGCCAGCGTTTTATTAAGTAGAGATAGCATCCTCAGCTTAAACACCCCGTTATGGCAGCTAGTATTGGTCTCTTCGCGACGATATGTTGTGAATCCCGCCAGGTCCGGAAGGAAGCAACGGTAACAGCAGATTCGGGCGCCGAAGTAAGGCTGATATGGGCTGCCTCCATTTTGCCCCTTATCGAATTCATTTCGGTATAAAAAATCCCCTATTTCCAAAATATAGCTTGCCAACGAATAATCGTATCGATACGTTATTGGGTTAACCACAAAAAATGGTGCGCAAGGTATGGATACTATCACGTAATCACTAAATTCTGATGGACGAAGCTTTAGTCAGCTTTCTTCTGGCAATTTACAGCAAATGATGTTCGAGTTCTATTTTTGGTTCGATATGAATTTGACTTATTTTGCACGTTATCCACGCATGTGAGACCATGATATTCCGGACCCAGACAATCATTTAAACGGCTTTTTTATTGATTATACCTCGACTCACCCTGCTGCAGCTGCGGGTGCTTTAGCGCTTTGCCTTGCGTGTGCAGTACTGAATTTCATTTATGAATATCGACGGTTAAAAAAAACCAAGAACAGTAATACCTACCAATTCATTAATGGCGAACTGAATCAGCAAGGTCAATTTAATGAGGAAGAAAATGGCCTTACAGATTCCAGCAATTGGATTTATTGTCTCGTTTGCCATGGGGCTAAGTTTTTATTGGTACCCTATTAGCAAGCAATATAATAACAGCCGCTGTTATCTTTGGTATTGGGCTAGCATACACTCTACTCAAAAACTATGGGAGTATCGTTCGAAAATTAAAGAACAACGAGGAGAAGAGCTATTAAAGCAACGTGAAGTGATAATTCCTAGCTTACAAAAGCAACTTGAATATGAAGACTTGTGTACACAAGTTCTTGAAAAAAGAGTTAAGGATCAAGCTGCTCCGTCTGTTGCTGAACAACTAGAACAAGACGGTGTCATGCCTAATCATAGCTATCAACCATTATTTCAACCACCCGCGGCGAATGATTCGGAAGCTCCGATACTGGATAATCTCGAACCCGACCCTGTTCAAATTTTGGCTCTATAAGCTATATAGCTAAGAAGACGTGTAGAGGCGAACCTATCCTATGTGTTCGCCCTGCGGCCTTCTTATGCAAATACATAGGCTCGCCTCTATAAACGGCAAAAACCACCAATAACCATAGACACCATCCCCCCATGCAGTAAAATAGCAAAAGCATTTTTGCCAATGGAAAATACTATGAGCTATCAAGTTCTTGCACGTAAATGGCGTCCACGCAGTTTTCAAGCAATGGTTGGACAGGAACATATTCTGCGCATGTTGACGAATGCGCTTGATAACCAACGCTTACATCATGCTTATTTATTCACAGGCACGCGCGGTGTTGGCAAAACCACACTCGCGCGGATTTTTGCTAAATGCTTAAACTGCGAAACAGGTATCACATCCACACCTTGCGGAACATGCAATGCATGTCAGGCAATTGATGCAGGAAAATTTTTAGATTTAATCGAAGTCGATGCGGCATCCCGAACAAAAGTCGAAGACACGCGAGAACTATTGGATAACGTGCAATACACCCCTTCACAAGGTCGTTTTAAAATTTATCTCATCGACGAAGTGCACATGCTCTCTGGCCATAGTTTTAATGCCTTACTAAAAACATTGGAAGAACCACCCTCTTATGTGAAATTTTTACTTGCGACCACTGATCCTAAACGATTACCTGTGACCATTTTGTCTCGCTGTTTACAATTTAATTTAAATCGTGTGCCCGTCAATAAAATCACCCAACAACTCGATGACATTTGCACCGCTGAATCCATACAATTCGAATCATCTGCGTTACAACTGCTTGCGGAAGCGGCTGATGGCAGCATGCGTGATGCATTAAGTTTACTCGATCAAACCATTGCATTTTGCAGCAATAACATCACAACTGCCGATACGCACCAGATGCTCGGCAGCATTGAACAAAAGGCTATTTTCCGTTTATTGGATGCCTTGGTTGATAACGATGGCAAAAAATTACTAGCCGAGATCACCCAACTGGCTGAACACGCGCCTAACTTTAACCGCGTGCTAGAAGATCTCTTGTCAATTTTCCATCAGATAACGATTGCGCAAGTGATTAGTCATTCAGATACCCAAGAATCTATCCAACAATTGGCTAAACGTTTTTCCGCCGAAGATGTGCAATTGTATTATCAAATCGCACTCATCGGTCGACGCGATTTATCTTTGGCATCAAATCCACATCAAGGTTTTGAAATGACGATGTTACGCATGCTGGCATTTCGTCCGATCTCCACTGAAAAAAAATCCAGTAGCGAAACGCCTAAAGCGATTCCGGAACGCGCTACAAAAATATCGCCGCCCAAAACTGAGCAGCCAAAACAACCCAGCAAAGAAGAAGTGAAAATCATTCCACAAGACGTAACCGCAGAAAACTGGGCTGTTGCTTTACCTGCACTTAAATTATCCGGCATGGCGCAAGCACTCGCCTCACATTGCACAGTAACAAACCTCGCTGAAGGTCAAATCGAACTCACTTTAGCTGCCAAACATGAATCCTTGCTTAACAAAAATTTATTAGAACGCATCGAACAAGCACTTAGCCGATATTGTCAAAAACCTATCAAGCTCAGCATAAAAGCTGCGCAGGTCGAGTTGCATACCCCGGCAAAACAACAAGAACAAAAACAGGCTGCACGCCATGCGGATGCGACTGAAACCATTAAAGGTGACAGTCATGTGCAAAAAATCGTGGACCTGTTTAATGCGACTATCGATCTTGCATCCATTACCGCAAATGATCCTGATCCGGCGGTGTCGTAACGCTAATTTTTTTGCTAAGATAGCTACTATTTTATTATTTAACGTTGGAGTGATCTTATGAATAAAGCAAATGAAAAACCCGGCTTAGGCGATTTAATGAAAAAAGCCCAAGAAATGCAGAAAAAAATGCAGGAAATTCAAAAGCAAATCTCTGAAATGGAAGTCACTGGTCAATCAGGTGGCGGACTCGTTAAAATCGTGATGACCGGCCAACATTTTGCCAAACGCGTTACGCTTGATCCTAGTGTATTGAAAGAAGAAAAATCCATTATCGAAGACTTGATTGCTGCAGCGATTAACGATGCAACCGGCAAAATCGAAAAAGGCACGCGCGAAAAAATGAGCGCATTGACTGGCATTAAACTGCCTGATGGCTTTGATTTACCTACATCGTAATTTTGTATGAAGTTCAGCCCTCTGCTCGAACAATTAATTGAAGCACTGCGTTGTTTGCCGGGTGTAGGCCCCAAAACAGCGCAGCGTATGGCGTTTCAATTATTGGAACGTGGCAGAGACAACGGCAAGCACCTCGCGCATACACTGCAACTGGCAATGCAAAACATCTTACATTGCAAGAATTGCCGTACCTTTAGTGAATCCGAACTCTGCAAATTATGTGTCTCTCCTCACCGCGATCCAACTTTACTGTGCATTGTTGAAAGCCCTATCGATATGGTGGCGGTCGAACAAATGGGCAGTTATCGCGGATTGTATTTTGTTTTAATGGGACACTTGTCACCGCTAGATGGGATTGGGCCTGAAGATCTTGGCATGAAAGAACTAAATCAAATGCTAGCAGCCGGTGCCGTCAAAGAAATTATTCTCGCCACCAACCCGACAGTCGAGGGCGAAGCCACTGCGCATTATATTTCTGAGCTGGTCAAACCGTATGTCGCCAAAGTGACTCGCATCGCTCATGGTGTGCCATTGGGTGGTGAGCTTGAATATATTGATAGCGGGACATTGGCACGGGCGTTTGCTGGGCGGGATTTGGTTTCATCATAATTAATCAATCTACATAAACAAATCTAATCCGGACGAAACTTAAAACTATGCACCAACGCTATCAAGCTCTCATCTACACTGTATTTTTATTCTTTATCTTAAGCCTGCCAACTCACGCTGACCAACTCATCATCGAACCTGATGCCGGTCGCGCGCCGCTTTTATCTGCCATTAAAAATGCACAGTCATCCGTTAATTTAGTCCTATACGGCTTTACGGATAACAATTTTATTGCAGCACTTATCGCCGCTAAAAATCAGGGAAAAAACGTGCAGGTTTTATTAGAACCCACACCTTACAAAGCTGAAAATGAAAATACCAACGCGATTCAACAATTTCGCATTGCGAAAGTTAATTTAGAGTGGCCAAATAAATTTTTTAAATTGACTCATCAAAAAACTTTTATCATCGATCAAAAATATGCAATTGTGATGACATTCAATTTGACAAATTCAAGCTTCTCTCGCGAGCGAAATTTTGCTTTGCTTCTAACAGATCCTGCGATGGTACAAGAAATTTCACAAGTCTTTTCTGCGGATTGGATGCATAAAATCATCTCGGTTAATCAACCCAATCTTGTATGGAGCCCAAACAATAGTCGTGAAAAAATCTTGGCTTTTATTCAGAGCGCTACAAGTGATATCAAAATTTACGCGCAAGATATCAGCGATTATCGTGTAGTTGGGGCGCTTGCGAAAGCAGCGCGTTTGGGTCGGCGCGTGGAAATTTTAACATCCATTTACCCGCAACAATCGCCTAATAAAAAATTGGCTTACCTGCAAAATGCGGGTGTGATTATCCATAACAGCAACCATTATCTCATTCATGCTAAAGTGATTTTGATCGATCATAAACGCGCGCTACTGGGATCAATTAATTTGACCAAACCTTCATTGGATGATAATCGAGAATTATCGGTGATTACGGAGGATGCAGAAGTGATTAATCAATTGGATGATACATTTGCGCATGATTGGTCGGAAACCGAGCTCACTAGAAGATCCAATATGAGCCACCATAACGTGCAAACAACAAAGCAAATGTTGCGTGTTCTAAAGCGAGTGTATCGTCAGTTGAATACACTTTAAGGAAATAGACTTGTGATTCCTGGAACACTCTTAGTTAATATAATTCTCGTTGATAGCTTGTTAAAATACTAATGCAGAATTTTAGTTTGAAACCAGCCATGGCGAATGATGTTTTTTATGCTTTGTAGGGGCGAACCTATGTGTTCGCCCAGCGGCGCCAATTCGAAGTTTAGCATGGGCGAACACATAGGTTCGCCCCTACAAAAGCACGGGCAAGAGCAACGACGAATTATGTAACAGGTTTCGTATGCTTACGGCTTGTCCGCGGTATCCAGTCAATTTGGGCTTAATAAACCCATACTCAAGAAACGTAAGGATAGTATGAATATATTTTTAGATATCACGCTTAGCCTGATTACGCTGACCATTTTGGAAGTTGTTCTTGGCATTGATAACCTTGTATTTTTAGCGATTATTTCTCAAAAATTGCCTAAAAACAAACAGCGCAAAGCACGGCAAATTGGTTTAACGTTAGCCTGGGTAACACGTTTACTCTTGTTAGCTTCAGCTGTTTGGATCACAAAGCTCACGCATCCACTTTTTAGCCTCTTTGGCATGGATTTTTCTGGACGGGATTTGTTTTTATTTTCGGGTGGCTTATTTTTGATGGCAAAAGCAACTCAAGAAATTCACGCAGAAGTAGATCCAGCACCCCCCACTGAAACAGTGATAAAAAAGCAGATGCAATTTAGCATGGTGATTGCTCAAATTGCGATTCTTGATGTTGTTTTTTCATTAGATAGCGTATTAACAGCCATTGGACTTACTACACGTTTTTGGCTAATGGCAATCGCGATTACGATTGCCATTATAGCGATGCTATTTGCGAGCGAACCTCTCAGCCATTTTGTTGAACGTCATCCGACTATTAAAATGCTCGCATTAAGTTTTTTGATTTTAATTGGAATGGTATTGATTGCTGATAGCTTTGAATCTCATATTCCTCGTGGCTATATTTATTTTGCGATGGGCTTTTCATTATTCATTGAATTTTTAAATATGTTGAGACGTAAGCGGGTAAGTTAGCTTGCTCAAAGCGAGGGCGAACACATAGGTTCGCCTCTACAAAAGCCGCTTTATAATGCTTCTTTATAATGCTTATAGAGGGATACTAATTTAGACCCCGCTTGAGCTTTCGTTTTTCGTCTTCTTCGATCGCGCCCGGTCTGCGCTCATGCTTAGGCTTATGCCATTCCTTCTTCGCGCTTGGAGATTGTGGATGGGCTTTAACATAAGTAATAGCATCGGAACAAACTTTTTCGAACTGATTTAGCATTTTTACGAAACTGTTAAAATGAGAACTAGGTTTTGAACCCATTATTAAAAGATGTACGTGATTATTATGCGTTTTTGCCAATTTAATAACTGCTTGAAGTTGCTCCAAACCAGCTGATTTATCTAATCCCTCATGTTTGATCGAGTCTTTAATTTTTTGAATATCTTGTGCTAATAATACAGATATTATCCATTTAGCAATTTGGCATTGTTCTATAGTTGAACTCGACACTTCTGCTACTTGTCTTATCTGCAAGGATTGCGACAATTTACCAATAGTAAGTTTATTATTGTTTTCTGCAAGAAAATCACGCAGTTTTTTATTGTCCGACATAAAATCCGGATCTGTTATGAACTCTGGTGTGGTTGCCAAACACCTTTGCAGAGCGTCTTCAATTTTAGAGAAACATTCCTCAACCTTATTCGTATGACTTGAACGAAAAAACATATAGATTCCTCGATATAAGTTAAAAAGCTTTTTTATTTTCTACTTTATAAGTATAGAGGATCTTTGAAAAAAGGTTGGTTTGTGGATAACTCAGGGCAAACGCATCTAAATTTTAGACATATCGTGGCTTAGCAGCTAATCTTGCGGGTTTACTAAAGCAAGAGAAGACTGAAAATGAACCTGAAAGGATTTCTGAGTTACTTTGAAGAGCTAGAA
>JBDTIZ010000107.1:0-4830 GCA_039936115.1 Gammaproteobacteria bacterium | reverse complement strand
CCCGCAACAAGTGCGGGGTGACAGAGCAAAGTGCGGGGTGACAGAGCAAAGTGCGAGGTGACAGAGCAAAGTATGGAGTGACAGAGAAGCAAGAGTCCGGAAAAATTTTATTTTTTCGCCGATGCTTCCAATTCATTCCAACGCAAATAAGCCTGCTCTAATTCAACAGCCAAAGTTTTCAAGCGTTCTAATTTGGCAGCTACTGTTTTTGGATCTTGTTGATAAAAGCCTGCATCCGCAATAAGAGTTTCTAATGCCAATTGCTCAGCTTCCATTTTTTCAATCTTTTTAGGCAACTCTGCAAGTTCAGTTTGTTCTTTGTAACTTAACTTTTTAATTTGTTTTGGTTTTTCTTCAATCGCTTTTTTGACATTTGATTTATCCACAATAGGCGCTGAGTTTTTAGCCATATTGCTTTTCTGTTGCTGCCAGTCTTTGTAACCACCGACAAATTCTTCGATAATCCCATTACCTTCAAATACCAATGTAGAGGTCACGACATTATCTAAAAACGCACGATCATGGCTAACAAGTAATAAAGTACCTTGGTAATCACCCAATAATTCTTCGAGTAATTCTAGGGTTTCAATATCCAAATCGTTGGTCGGCTCATCTAATACTAACAAGTTAGCCGGTTGACTGAACAAACGTGCGAGTAACAAACGATTACATTCACCGCCTGATAGCGCTTTAACCGGTGTCAATGCACGCTGCGGTGTGAAGAGAAAGTCAGAAAGATAACTGATGACGTGTCGTTTGTTGCCGTTGACTTCAATAATGTCGCTACCTTGCGCAACATTATCAATCACGGTTTTTTCTAAATCCAGCGCATGGCGTAATTGATCAAAATAGGCAATTTGCAATTTGGTGCCATGAGTAATCGTGCCTTGCTGAGGCGCTACGTTACCCAACAAAATATTCAGCAAAGTGCTCTTACCGACACCATTGGGACCAATCAAACCAATTCGATCACCGCGCATAATGCGCATTGAAAAATCTTTAATGACAGCTTGGTCATTGTAAACTTGTGTAATATGTTTTGCTTCAACCACTACATGACCAGACTTCTCTGCATCATGAATATCAAAACTCACTTTGCCTGTTACTTCGCGGCGTTTTGCACGGCTCTTACGCATAGCTTCTAATGCACGAACACGACCTTCATTGCGAGTGCGACGCGCTTTAATGCCTTGTCTAATCCAACGTTCTTCTTGCGCCAGTTTTTTGTCAAATACCGCGTTTTGCTTGTCTTCAGCATTCAGCATTTCTTCTTTGCGTCTAAGGAAGTTTTCATAATCACCCGGCCATGAGGTTAAATTGCCGCGATCCAATTCGATGATACGTGTTGCTAAACGCTGTAATAATGATCTGTCATGAGTAATAAAAATTAACCCAATGTTACATGACATCAACTGGTCTTCTAACCATTGAATCGCATCAATATCTAAATGATTAGTCGGCTCGTCGAGTAATAATAATTCCGGATCAGTGACTAAAGCTTTTGCCAGGGCGGCACGACGTTGCCAACCACCGGATAAATCCGCAACGCGTTGATCCGGTAACAAATCCAAACGCATTAGCGTTTTACTGATTTCTTGTTCAAAATGCCAACCATTTTTGGCATCAATGAGATGCTGTAAACGTTCTAATTCTTTTAAGTCTTGATCTGAATGAGAATGCGCTAAACGTTGGGTTAGCGCAAAATACGCTGCTAACACTTCACCCGTTTCAGCGAGTCCACTCGCGACAAATTCATACACCGTCGCATCAATTTTTTGCGGTAATTCTTGGGCTAAACGGGCTAAACGTAAATTGGGTTTTCGCCAAATAGTCCCGCTATCAGGTTGTTGCACGCCTTCAATAATTTTCATCATTGACGATTTACCGGCACCGTTTCGACCGATTAAACAAACACGTTCGCCGTTGGCAACTTGAAGTTTTACTTTGTCGAGTAAAATATCTAAACCAAATGCGAGTGAAACATTATCTAAGGTGATTAAATTGCTCATGAGTTTTCACCTATATTTTTATCTCTTTGTTCACAAGCCGCAAGCCATTCATCTTCGACAAGCTGCAATTTTTTCTTAAGGTCTGCTTGTTTAGAAAGATGTTGTTGAAGTCTGTCTTTGTTTTCGGGTTCATACAAAGCAGCATCTGCTAAAATAACTTCTAGTGCTGCAAAATCTTTCTGAAGTTTTTCTAATTGATCTTCTAATTTTTTGATTTGTGCCAACAGTGGTTTACGTGCTTCCCGTTCTTTCGCATTGATTTGGCGTTGCATTTTTTTCGAAACATCGGATTTTTGCGTAGATGTAGATGCAGTGCCGCCGCTACTGCCTTGACGTCGATATTCAAATAACCATTTTTCATAGTCATTGAGATCACCCGTAAAGTCATTTATGGCACCATCAGCAACCAAAACCAATTGATCGACGGTTGTTCGCACGAGGAAACGATCATGCGAAACAAGTAACATAGCGCCTTCATATTCTTGCAAAGCAATACTTAATGCATGGCGCATTTCTAAGTCTAAATGGTTAGTCGGTTCATCGAGTAATAATAAATTAGGTCGTTTCCAGACTAATAACGCCAAGGCTAGACGAGATTTTTCACCACCCGAAAAAATCCGCACTTTTTCGTAGGCATCATTTCCAACAAAACCAAACGTGCCAAGATAGGTTCTTAATTCCTGATCAGCTACATTTGGCGCAATATCGCGTAAATGTGTTAAAGGTGTTTCATCCAGTTGCAAATGATCCACTTGATGCTGCGCGAAATAACCAATTTTCACACCAGAACTGGTTTCACGAATACCTGTTGCAGGTGTTAACTCGCCCGCTAACAGTTTAATAAAACTAGATTTACCGGCACCATTCGGGCCTAGAATACCGATTCGGTCTTTAGGGCCGAAAGTGATATTCAAATCGGTTAATACAATTTTTTCGCCATAAGCAATGGTGACATCTTCTAGACGCAGTAATGGATTAGGACAGTGTTCAGGCTGTCTGAAATGAAAATGAAAAGGCGAATCCAGTTGTACCGCGCTGACTAATTCAAGCCTCTCAATCGCCTTCACACGGCTTTGTGCTTGGCGTGCTTTGCTTGCTTTTGCTTTAAAGCGGTTAACAAAACTTTGCATGTGTGCAATTTGTTTTTGTTGTTTGTCAAAAGCTGATTGTTGCAAAAGAATTTGTTCCGCACGCGTTTTTTCGAAAGTCGAGTAATTGCCGCTATAGATTTGCAATTGTTGGTTCGAGATATGAGCAATATGATCAACAATATGATCTAGAAATTCACGATCGTGTGAAATCAACAATAAAGTACCCGGATACTTCATTAGCCATTGTTCAAGCCAAATAACAGCGTCCAAATCTAAGTGGTTAGTCGGTTCATCGAGCAATAAAATATCGGACCGGCACATCAACGCTTGCGCCAGATTCAAGCGAACGCGCCAGCCTCCCGAAAATCCACTGACCGACTGTTGCTGTTCACTATGACTAAAACCCAATCCAGCCAGTAATTGTGCGGCTCGCGCAGGCGCTGTATAGGCATCGATATTGCTGAGTTGTTCATGCAGATGAGCAATACGATGACCGTCATCTTTCGTTTCAGCATCAAGCAATTCTATTTCTAAAGCACGTAAATCAGCGTCGCCATCCAGGACAAATTCTAAAGCAGATTTGGTGTATGCAGGTGTTTCTTGTGCGACATGCGCAAGTCTTAGCTGGCGCGGCATATCCAAATCACCTTGATCTGGATGTAATTGGTTGAGAAACATAGCAAATAAACTAGATTTACCGGTACCGTTCGCACCGATAATGCCGATATGTTGTTTATGATAAATTGTCCAGCTCACATCATTTAATAAGACGTTAGTGCCGCGACGTAAGATAATATTGCGTAAGGTAATCATGAAGGTCGTTTTTTAATTAGTTTATTTTGGCAGCATACTATACCTATATTGGGGGGAAAACGCGATGGGTTTTGTCAGGATTAGGTCTTCTTCGCTTAAGATAGATGACAGCATTCATTATTCAGGTACATTTCACGATTTAATCAATCCATTCCGGAATAAAAGCGTCAACTTTTCGAACCGCGCGTCGATTGTTTTCACAATCAGGATCAAATTTTTCGACCAAACGCCAAAATTTTTCAGAGTGATTTAATTGCACAGTATGGCAGAGTTCGTGAATGAGAATATGTTCTGCTAAGGGTTGAGGTAAAAATAGTAATTTGTAATTAAGGCTGATAGATTTTTTTGTCGTGCAACTTCCCCAACGGGTTTTTTGATCGCGTATGGTGAGTTTTGAATAAGGTAAATTAATTTTTTCACTCAGTCTCTTTAATTGGATGGCCAAGTTTGTTTTGGCGATTTGTTTAATCCAGGCAATCAATAGTTTTTTACAATGCAGTTTATTTTGAATTTTTCCGAGTAATACGATTTCTTGATGTGGACGAGTAATGATTTGTAATTTTACCTCGCTTGCAATATAGCTAATATGCCAGGTTTGATTTAGTGCTGAGAGAATTATTTTATCGGGTAAATTATCTGTTTTGGGTTCTGCTGCAGTCTGCTGTAATTTCAATAATTGTTTCAAAATCCAAGACTTGTTTTCGTCTAAAATAGATGGCACGTGTTTCAAGTTGAATCTAGGAGGAACGATTAATTCTAAGCCGTGTTGTGCGGAGGCTTTTAATTTGACGTGTTTGGCGCGTGGGTGTTTTTTTATGGTATAGACGGGAGGCCATAGATTATCTGGGGTCATGGTGATTTCTACTTTAAAATTTAGATCTTTTGTAACAAATCAAAACAAATGCCAAGTTGACTGG
>JBDTIZ010000106.1:0-9370 GCA_039936115.1 Gammaproteobacteria bacterium | reverse complement strand
AAATACATTTTTATTTTTTACTGTTTTTTTTATGTTTTTAATTCCAGACCCCGCAACAAGTGCGGGGTGACAGTGTATTATTCCCGCGAAGGCCGGAATGATAGGCCTAACTCGCAATGACGGTTCCTACATCGTTTATATTTTAAAAAAAAGGACTTCACCTATGTTCAAAAAATTACTCGCCCTCACCGGTTGTATTTTTCTCTTAACCGCTTGCGACTCAAATGATAAAAACGTTTTAAAAGTCGGCACCATCTCCGGACCTGAAACTGAAATGATGGAAGTTGCAAAACAAGTCGCTAAAGACAAATACGGTCTCAAGGTCAAAATTATCGAATTCACCGATTATATACAGCCTAATGCGGCATTAAATGACGGTAGTCTGGATGCCAATATGTTTCAGCATCAACCTTATCTGAATGAACAAGTGAAAGACCATCAGTACAAATTAATTGCTATTGCTAAAACATTTGTTTTTCCAATGGGCATTTATTCAAATAAAATTAAAAACATCCAAGACTTCCCCGTAGGCGCAACCTTTGCGATTCCAAACGATCCAAGCAACGAAGGACGAGCATTGCTCTTGTTGCAAAAAGCCAAACTCATTCAGTTGAAAAAATCCGCTGGATTATTTGCAACACCCGCTGACATTGAAAGCAATCCAAAACAATTTACCTTCAAAGAACTAGATGCTGCGCAATTATCTCGCAGCTTGCCTGATGTAGATGCTGCAGTGATCAATACCAATTACGCGATTCCCTCAGGTCTCTCTCCAACAAAAGATGCGATTTATCATGAAGAATCCGATTCACCTTATGCCAATATCATTGTGATTCGAACTGACTCACAAAATGACCCACGAATGAAACAATTTGTAGCCGCATTCCAGTCTAAAGAAGTGCTAAACGCGGCAAAGAAAATTTTTAACGACCAGGCTATACCTGCATGGTAAGCTTGTTATTTAAGTGAAGAGGAACCCAACATGGATATGAAAAAAATCGTAATCCTTGGTATTTGCCTACTCAGCGCAGGCTGCGCAACGCAAATGCAAAATGATCCTATGAAAAATTCTGACCAACAATACTCTCAAGGCTCACCCGAACGGTTATTTAAATTGGGTAATCAATATGCTAAAGGGGTTGGCTATCCCCGTGATTATAAGCAAGCTGCAGAGTATTATCATGGCGCCGCGGTTCAAGGCTATGCCAAAGCACAATACGCGCTTGGTTATATGTACCGCACCGGACATGGCGTACCACGCGATTACAATCTAGCAGCGCAATGGTTTGAGCGAGCAGCTGACCAAGGCAATTCAGACGCACAATATAGCTTGGGTGTTCGTTATCTGTTAGGTCAAGGAACTGCTCAAGATTATGGCCGCGCACTTGATTGGTTCCAAAAAGCAGCCGCTCAAGGCAATGCTTATGCTGAAAATCAATTGGGCTTTATGTATGCCGCTGGCAAAAGCGTGCCACAAGACTATACAACGTCTATTCAGTGGTACCAAAAAGCAGCAGACCATGGTTTAGCGAGCGCTGAATACAATCTTGGTTTGATGTATCAAAACGGTGTTGGCACTGCACCTGATAAAGAAAAAGCCAAACAGTTATTTCAATTAGCTGCTCAGCATGGATTTGATCCTGCGCAGAAAGCATTGGAATAGCGTTTAGCTGGTAGGAGACTGACAGGCTTTCGTAGGGGCGAACCTATGTGTTCGCCCTCTAGACCGAAAAGATAATCTTTTCATATCAAGGTCACAGAGCGGACACACAGATTCGCCCCCACAAAGCCAAGATCATTCACAGCCCCTACTACCCAATAACCGCTTCTCATTAAAAAGTAATAACCCATGCATGTTGCTCGCAAACGTTTTGGTCAACACTTTTTGCAAGACAAACAAATCATTCACCGCATTGTTGATGCCATTATGCCAACACCTGAACAACATCTCGTTGAGATTGGTCCGGGACAGGGTGCTCTGACGCTACCTATTTTAAAAAAAGTTGGCAGACTCGATGTCATTGAGCTCGATCGTGATTTAATTCCACATTTAAAAGCACGCTGCGCTGAAAAAGGTGAGCTTATTGTTCATCAAGCAGATGCATTGAAATTTAATTATGCCGAACTAGTCACCGATGAAAAACAACTGCGTTTAATTGGAAATTTACCTTACAACATATCTACGCCTTTAATTTTTCATTTATTAGAATTTTCTACACAGATTGTCGATATGCATTTTATGCTGCAAAAAGAAGTCGTTGATCGACTAGCAGCACGTACCGGTGCTGATGCCTATGGTCGACTCAGTATTATGGTGCAGTATCACTGTCGCGTGAGCTCATTGTTCAACGTAGGGCCCGATGCATTTAATCCGCCGCCACAAGTTGATTCAAGCATTGTCAGATTAATTCCACATCGCGAACTGCCGAATCGAGCGCAGGATTTTGTTCATTTTGCGAGTTTAGTCAAAGCTGCATTTGCGCATCGACGTAAGACATTACGCAATTGTTTAAAAACCATGATGACGGATGAAGATTGGGAAACGTCACACATTGATTCACAGTTACGCGCAGAGCAAGTCAGTCTTGCAGAATATGTTAAATTAAGTAATATGTTGGTGAGCAAAAATGTCAACTTATGCAATCGGTGATATCCAAGGTTGTTTTGATTCGCTTGAAAATTTACTGCAAGAAATTCATTTTGATATAAAACAAGACAGCTTGTGGTTTACGGGTGACTTAGTCAATCGCGGGCCGCGCTCATTAGACACATTGCGCTTCATCAAAAGTCTTGGTAACAAACAGCGCGTCGTATTAGGCAATCATGATCTGCATTTGTTAGCAATGGCGCATCAAGCACACACGGGTTGGAATGACGATACACTTAAAGAAATTTTGACAGCGCCTGATCGCGATGAATTAATTCATTGGCTATTACAACAACCGCTTCTGCATCATGATTCTGACTTAGGTTACACCATGGTACACGCAGGGTTTTCTTCTCATTGGGATCTTGCAACTGCAAAACGGCTCTCCAAAGAAATCGAAACTGTTTTGCAAAGCGAACAGCGTTTGGATTTTTTTAAAAACATGTATGGGAATATGCCTGATCAATGGCATGAATCATTAGATGGCTGGGATCGTCTTCGCTGCATCACCAATTTTTTCACCCGCGCTCGTTTTTGTCACCCAGATGGGAGTTTAGAATTAAAAACTAAAGAAAATATTAGCGTGGAAAAAACGGATCTTATTCCTTGGTTTAAAATAACGCCGCGAGCGAGTGCTGATTTAAAAATTATTTTTGGGCATTGGGCGGCATTAGGTGGCGTGACCCAGACGCCGAATGCTTTTGCGTTAGATACGGGGTGTGTGTGGGGATATTGTTTGACAGCGATGCGGTTGGAGGATGGGGTGAGGTTTAGTGTTGGGTGTAGGGAAAATAAAACACATTGAATTTGCATAAATGTATTAAGGCCCAATTGACTGGATACCGCGGACAAGCCGCGGTACGACGGCGACGTGGTAGATCGTTCATTTCACTGCCGTCGTATACGGTTTGTCTGCAGCGATGCGGTAGAGGCAATCATTCATTTCACTACCGGCTTATGCAGCTTGTCTGCAGCGATGCGATAAAGGCAATCATTCATTTCACTGCCGTCGTATGCAGCTTGTCTGCAGCGATGCGATAAAGGCAATCATTCACACTGCCGTCGTACCGCGGCTTGTCCGCGGTATCCAGTCAACTTGGCCTTAATAGATTGATTTAGCAAAACCCAAAACAGAGTTGTCATTTATTATCTTCTTTCCAACGTAACAAAACTAAACCCATAAGAATTTTTTTCATCCGGCAAATGCTGAACACGATCAATCTCACTCCATTCCTGCATATCCAGCATAGGAAAATAAGCATCCCCTGTAAACTCATGATCAACAATCGTCATATAAATTCGTTGCGTTAACGGCAGCATTTGTTCATACAATAAAGCCCCGCCGATAATAAAAACTTCATTACTATATTCAACAGCAGCCAACGCAGTTTCAATTGAGTTTGCAACTACACAACCACATGCTTGAAAATCAGGATCGCGCGTAATCACAACATTACAACGCCCAGGTAATGCGCGACCAATCGATTGGAATGTTTTGCGCCCCATTAAAATCGGCTTGCCCATTGTCACACTTTTAAAATGCTGCAAATCGGCCGGCAAATGCCACAACAGTTGATTATCTTTACCAATTACGCGATTTGTTGACATCGCTACAATTGCCGAGATATGCATGACGCCTCCACTCATTCCATCTGTTCAGTCATAAATATGCTTAAAAAAGAATATATTAACATTTTTCTTAAATGAGCTCAAAGTACAGGCCATATTAACTTTTTGAAAAATCAAGCATATCTATTGATAAGCCGTTTTGTAGCTATTTTTAAAGTTTTTTTATTGTACATTTTGCTCTATACTGGCGCACTTCTTGAAATAGCAAAATGAGGTGTCACGTGAAAAACAGTATTATCTTTTTTATGACTGCATGGTTACTCAACGCAACAGGTTTTGCTCAAACCATCCAAGAAAATCATACTGAACGTTTTTTTGCATCCATTCATAATAACGCTGCGGGATTAGAGGCTTTTTTAACCGCCATGCCAAAAGGCGGTGATTTACATAATCATGAAAGTGGCGCAACATTTGCAAAAAATGCTTTGCGTTATGCCTATCAAGATCATTTATGCGTGGATCGAAATACATTTGTTGTTTCACAAAATCCAAACTGCGCGGCTGATAACTTATTAAATACGGCAATCAATGATTCTAATTTTTATAATTCACTGATTGACGCTTGGACCATGCGTCATTTTGTTGCTGGAAAAGAATCGGGGCACGATCATTTTTTTGCAACCTTCGGAAAAATTGGCGCCATCACTAGTGCACATCGCGGCGACATTTTAGCAGAAATAATGAAACGCGCTTCCACTGAAAATGAATTGTATCTCGAATTAATGGTCACAATTGATGGCAATGCATCAGGTCGACTAGGGAAACAGTTGGGCTGGGATGCTGACTCTAACTTTAATCGCATGCGAGAAAAATTATTAGCATCCGAAGACTTTAACAAAATCATTATTGATTCCAGTAAAAACTTGGATGCTGATGACGCTAAAAAAGAATCGATACTCAATTGCAAAATCAATTCTGCCAACACGGGTTGCGATGTCACTATTCGTTATTTATATCAAGTTCTCCGTGAGCAGCCACCAGAAAATGTTTTTGCACAGATGTTATTAGGATTTGAATTAGCGCACAAAGATCCGCGTGTTGTTGGTATCAACATGGTACAGCCAGAAGATGGCACAATTTCAATGCGTGATTACAAATTACAAATGCAAATGCTCGGTTATCTGCATCAGTTGTATCCTGATGTGCATGTCAGTTTACACGCAGGCGAGCTGAATGATGCGCTAGTTCCTGCAGAAGGTTTAACATTTCATATTCATGATGCGGTGGAAACTGCTCATGCAAATCGCATTGGTCACGGTGTTGATCTTATACATGAAGACAATGTTGAGTCTCTTTTGAAAACCATGGCAGATAATCATATTTTGGTTGAGATCAATCTCAGCAGCAATCAAGACATATTAAATATTTTTGGTAAATCACACCCCTTACCGATTTATTTGAGTCATGGTGTTCCTGTTGCATTATCGACAGATGATGAAGGTGTAAGCCGAGAAAATCTTGTTGTGCAATATTTAAAAGCGGCTCGTGAATTTAATTTCGATTATTTAACTTTAAAAATGTTGGCGCGTAATAGTATTTCTTATGCATTTTTACGGGGTGAAAATTTATGGCAAGATCATGAGTATCGAAAAACTGTGCTACCTTGTGTCACGGATTCATTAGGATCAGATACAGTATCCGCTTCTTGTCGTGCGTTTTTGACTTCTAATGAGAAGGCTAAGATGCAATGGGAGCTGGAGAAACGGTTTGTTCGGTTTGAGCAGGGATTTTAGACATTAGCCGCTTTTGTAGGAGCGAACCTATGTGTTCGTCCGCTTGACCGAAAAGATAAAATTCGCATATTAAGGCCGCAGGGGGCGAACACATAGGTTCGCCCCTACAAAAACATTTTCACTCTGCCCGCAACGCCTCAATCGGATTCAACAACGATGCTTTATGCGCAGGATAAAACCCGAAGAATACCCCCGTCGCAACCGACACTGTAAATCCAATTAACGGTGGCAATAAAAACAACGTAAATTGCCAAGACGAAACCAACGCAATAATAAAAGAAATTCCAATTCCAACTAACACGCCTAACACGCCGCCCGTAAACCCCAACATGATCGCTTCAAATAAAAACAATGAACGAATATCTTTGCTGTTCGCACCCACCGCGAGTCGAATTCCAATTTCACGCCGTCGCTCAACCACGGAGACCAGCATAATATTCATCACCCCAATTCCACCTACCAATAACGACACGCCACCGATCAATCCAAGAAATATCGTTAAAATGTCGCTTTGTTTTCCCATCCGAGCAATCAATTCTTTCGCACTGCGAAAATAAAACTTTTTCCCGGGCAAGGTTTTGTCTAAATAATTTTGCACCTGACTCTGAACCGCATCGCTATTTGATGTTTGAGCAAGACGCATCACGATATTACTTATCGTTGTATATTTGCTTAAAACTGTTGATGTCGAGATAGGTATCATGATGGATAAATCGATATTTGCATAAACGAAACTATTTTCCGGCCAAGGTTTAGCAACGCCGATGATAGTTAAAATAGTTTGACCGACTTGGATTTGTTGACCGATAGGATCGCTTAACGTGAAGCTTTTGATTTGTTGATAGAGGCCACTTCCAATCACACAATACAATGCATAATGATCAAGATCAGAAATAAATCTTCCACTTGCCATTTGCACATGGACAATATTCGCAAAACTTTCTGTTACGCCGAGCACAGCAGCATTTAATTCATGGCCATTAAACTGCATAGCATTATATATCTGAGTATAAGGTGCCACGCCTAATACGTTATTATCTGCAGTTAATATATCATTGGCTTGTTGCACAGTCAGACTTGCGTGCTGCTCATAATTACCTTTTTCAGCAGCGTCACTCACACTGACTGCTAACAAATCTGTGCCTAGAATTTTGAATTGCTTCAAAGCTTCGTTCGTTGCAAGCTCACCGCCTGAGACCATGGCGACTACGGATGCAGTACCGACTAATATTCCCAACAACGCTAGCAACGAACGTAATTTGGATGAATATAAATTTAAGAATCCTTCGTGTAATTGTGCTGACCAGTTCATTAAGCTCTCTGTTTTTTCATAAATTGCATTATCAGACCCTGTCACCCCGCAACAAGTGCGGGGTGACATTTGATTAAAGTGCGAGGTGACACACGGTCGGAGACACAACACACCCATCTTTAATCACCACCACTCGCCGACATAGCCGACTAACTTCCTTATCATGCGTTACAATCGCAATAGTCCGTTTTTCATCTGCATTCAAACGCAAAAATAACTCCATAACTTCGCGCCCTGTTTTCGAATCTAACGATCCCGTAGGTTCATCTGCTAAAATTAACTCAGGATCACCCACCAAAGCACGCGCAATAGCAACGCGCTGTTGCTGTCCGCCCGATAATTGATTGGGTTTGTTCAAAGCAAAGTCTTGCATGCCGACTTTTTTTAACATCGCCCGCGCTTTTTCATTCGCACTATTTTTTTCTTCACCGCGATAAAATAACGGCAATACAACATTTTGTAATGCATTGAGTCTTGGCAATAAATAAAATGACTGAAAAACAAAACCGATTTTTAAATTGCGTATCGCTGCTAATTCTGTATTTTGCAGATGCGATACATCTTGATTAGAAAAATAATAACTGCCGCTCGTACATTGATCTAAAAATCCCATGATATTCATCAACGTCGATTTTCCTGAGCCTGAAGAGCCGACAATCGCAATCATTTCGCCGCGTAAAATATCAAGATCAATATTTTTTAATGCGTGATAATCGTTAGTACCTGCACGATACACTTTGCTTACTTTGTTTAATTTAATGAGGGACGACAATTTTTTCACCCGCAGATAAATTTGAAACAATCACAACTGAATCTATTGTTGTTTGGCCTGTTTTAACTGCTATATCATGTATTTTTCCATCTTTATCATTTTGAACTTTCACAAATGATTCGCCATTTTTTTGAAAAACGGCTTGAATCGGCACTGTAATTTCATCAAGCCCGCCTGTTTGAATTGCAACTTTCGCACTCATACCAATATGAATTTGCGCTTGCTCATCAGGCGTCAAACTCGTTACGACAATCTCGACTGGAAAAGCAGGCACGCCGCCCTGGCTTGCCTGTCCTTGTCGATCGAGCGCCGCTATTTCGCCTTGCAAGACAAAATCTGGGAAAGCTGCGCCGGTGACTTGTACTTTTTGCCCGAGCTTTAATTGATTAATATTAAATTCACTGACGTTAATTTTAATTGTTAAACCATTCACGTTGCCAATCACCGCTAGCACGTCGCCTTGTTTGATTTGATCGCCTTTAACAATTTTTTTCACTTCGCCATCGCTACCATCGCCTTTGTTGGGTAATAACACCACTCCCTCATCAGGCGAGAGCAAATGCAACAATTGCGTGTTTTCTTGAGCGTGTAACATCTTGGTGATTTTATCAATATCTTCGATTTTTAAATCATATGGATCCATACCGTGCACATCTAATTGTTTTAACAAATGGCTTAGCGCATCTTTGGCTTGAATCAACCCTAACTGCGCGTTATAAAACCCAGTTTGTTTAGCTTTAAAATCATCATCTGAAATTAACTGGTTTTTATGGAGAAATTCACTTTCTTTCATTAAGCTTTGACTATTCATAAAATCAGTTTTTGCTTTGATATACTGCATCAATGCCGTTTTATAATCTGTTTGAAACTTTTCTGAGGAAATAGAAAATAACATCTGCCCTGTTTTCACCGCATCGCCATAATGAAACGACATATCATCAATCACACCGTCCGCTGGACTTGTCACTACAATTGTTTTTCGTGGCTGAACGATGCCTGAGTAGTATAACGTTGCAACCAACGGTTTAGATTCAACAGTCTCAAGCGTTTTTTGTGCGAGCGTTGTTTTTTGTTTGTGATGATGCACACAGGTGTAAAGACCTAGTACTAAAATAACAATGATGATGACTTTGATGATACGTTTCATTTTTTTCCTAAATTTATCTGCTTTGCCTGTATATTTCGCTTTTAATAAGACTTGCCGTCATTGCGGACATAGTGTTGCTTTTATAATCCATTACGGCCAAGTTGACTGGATACCGCGGACAAGCCGCGGT
>JBDTIZ010000105.1:0-22158 GCA_039936115.1 Gammaproteobacteria bacterium | reverse complement strand
TTCTAGCTCTTCAAAGTAACTCAGAAATCCTTTCAGGTTCATTTTCAGTCTTCTCTTGCTTTAGTAAACCCGCAAGATTAGCTGCTAAGCCACGATATGTCTAAAATTTAGATGCGTTTGCCCTGCTAATTATCTCTACCGATGTGACGAATCTAAGATGCCCCTCCTCTCCCAAACCTCTCCCAGAGCGCTAGAGGAGAGGGAGCCTGTTCTTAGTAATCTCCGCTAAAAAAGGCTCCCTCACCTCCCGCGCTTTGTGTGGGAGGTGAGGTTTGGGGGGAGGAGGGGCATTGAGAACGCGTATGCAGCTAGTCTGATGATCTAAATTTATTTTGTCTGAATTTCACCGACTTTGACATCAAACGGCAAACGATATAAACCGCGTTCTAATCCATAATTCAAACGATTAATAATTGAAGAGGAATAATCAAGCGAGAGATAATCATCTTTAGAGCGATAATAGGCACCTACAAACGCAAAACCATCTACATTTCGATACATTTTTCCTACGGCTTCATCAATCGATTTACCAGCTCCAGTAATGACAGCTAAATTCCAATCGAAACCTACTGTGACTAATTTTCCACGTTGATTTTTTCTGGCATCCCATAGCCATAAATCCTTTTCAATTTCTACTCGATAATCAATTGATATATTAGCCGCAACTCGTTGTGTGTTTTCATCTCTATTTAAATTAAAAATACGCACAGAAGTCGCTACCGTACCTAATGTAAAAGGTGATTGTTTCCGACAAATTTTTTCAAAAAATTGACTTACCGTTCCAGCTTGAGCTAATTCGGTAAATAAAGAATTATAACCAGGGCGATTAGAACAAAACTCACCAAAATACATTTTCCCATCACGTTTATTTATTAAAATAGATGCATCCCAAATAAATAAGCCTTTATGTTGGCGCGCCATTTCATCGATTATAGGTGGAAAACATATTTTATTTATTTTATCTTCCATGTCGGTTGGGAAAATCAAATCCTCCGAGCATCCCGTTTGAATTGAAATATTTCCGCTACCAAATGATTTATTTTCAAAATTCATGGTCGTAGTCAGTGGTACGCCATCGTAATAAATTTTTTCTGGTGTCATTTCAATAATGGAGGGAATAAATAATTCTAAAATAAAACCCAATCTTTCATATTCTTGCGGAAAGTTGCTGAGCATTTCAATTAACTGACCTTTCGCCAAGGTTGTATCATTCATGGTAGGCACATAAGTTTTAGCGTGATCGTGTTTGCCTTTAAGCACCCAAGTGTCGTTGGTTTCTTTTAAGAAATTAATCGCATCGCCAACTTTTGAAAATTCTCTGACTTCAGGTGTATAAAGTTTCAAATAATGCTTTTTAACAAATTCTTTTGCGAAATCACGATCAATTTCAAATAAATAATCTTCTCGTGTTGGAAAATTGCCGTGAACATTGAGATCACGAACTTTATCCGCCCAGCGATATAAATTATTTTCTTCAAAGAAAACAAAATATTCTTGCGGATTTTTAGCAGCTCTTAATTGTTCAATCACGCGATCGGCAGGTTGTAGCTTCACCATGTTTTTAAACAATCGCATACGTCTTATGCGATTTTCTTCACTCTCATTAGCTCTTTTAGATTCTTCTTCCATGACATAATCTTTAATATTTTCAATTTGCCCAACAACTACGTCATTTCCTTCTTGTTGAAGCTTGTATGCAATAGGGAGACTGAGACCACTGTAAGTGATGAATATATATTTCATATTAAAAACTTCTCCTAAGTAACAGCTCTATGATCAGCGGAAAAGTATCATCGTTATCATTATCTTAACCTATTTCTCGATAGATTGCGGGCAATCGCCTAAGATGGGCAAAAGTTGTATCATTTATAACCTAGATGCTTCATAATCAGACGCATAAAATTTAAATAAATGTCTTCTATGAAAATGAGTCAATAAATCGTTACAGTGAACGCTTTTGTAGGGGCGAACCTATGTGTTCCCCCCCCCCTTTTTCAATCGAAGCCGCAAGTCAAACACATAAGCTCGCCCCTGCAAAATAATTCTTCTTTTCTTCAGATGTTAAGATAATTTTAAGATATCTTAAGTAAAATACTCGTAAATAATTTTTAAAGTCAAAACGAGGTATTAATGAAGACGCGCGATGAGCTCAAGGAACAGGATAATAACCAACAAGAGAAAATGCTTCATAACAATCTAAAATACTTGGATCTCTCAAAAGTATTTTCTGACGCAGATTCGATTTTGAATAATTACACACTTAAGTTCAATACAATTAATTCAACAGAACAGCGTAGAGCTAGTCTTCTTGCTCGCTTACTATTAGTCCATAAACGTCGATTGATTTTGCTTTCTCATAAGATAAATACGAATGATACTAACAAAGGCACCTTAGAAAGTCTTCGTCAGCTGCGTCGGCAGAAGCTGGAAATTCTCAATAAACTAGAAAAAAACATCAATAAATTAAACGATATTTTACAAGGATGCTTACGACCTTCTCTGTTCAAATCCTCTAATCTTGTCATCAAATTAAAACTAACTAAAAAAAGTAATCATGAAAATAACAAAATTGCCACTACTGATCTCGAAGAAAAAGAGCCTACATCTCGTGAGATAAAGAAGCATAAAAAACGAATTTCAGTGTCTTATACTCCTTCATCTCGCGTACCGAATAGTATGTTCGAAGATAACTTTTTTCTTGAGTTCGGCGAGAATGGCGTATCACGAAAAGCCATTATCAACGCTGGTTCCAAATGTAAGATTTAGGGGCGGCTTGTCCGCGGTAGCTAGTCACACTACAAATCCATTGATTTCTAGCTAACCAAATGATTTGTAGCAATTTTTAGATGTATCCATCTAATTGATTCCTAGATTACTGTCTTTAAAGATCAAGAAGCCTTAATTCTCTCTTAAGTTTCAACGTTTAAAATAGAGTTACATATCAAATTTGAGGCCTGGCTATGTTTAGTAAACGCAGTAAAGCACAAGAAGTGGAAACAGCTTTGGCATTAAGAATTTCGGCGTTAAGTTTGCTGAGTAAGATAGTAGAATTTAAGCAAGATGGCGATGACGAAAAAATTCATAAAAAAATTATTGAAGAATACTTCGATAAAGCAACGACTAAAGCATCAGTTACCGCATTTCAAACGTATGTTGATAGTGTGCTCAAAATGCGATTAGATCAAGTAGAACAGATGGATAAGAAAAAACAAGCAGAGAATGCAAAGAAATTAATAACATGGGAACATTTTAAAGATAAATTAAACGAAGAAAAATCATCTCTTGCAAAACCTTCTAAAAAAGTTAAAAAAATTACTTCATCGCTTATTGATATGGATGGTTGCGCACTTCATGCAACCCAAAAAAGAAAAGCAAACTGGTTAATTGATTCAAATGAGCCGCTCTTAAATCACATTTTTTCACAAAATAAATCCCGTCATTCAGATATGTCCATTCCTAAGAATGTAACACTCAGATTATATGAATATGCAGCTAAAGATGTCACTCAATCTCATGATCTAATCCAAGGCACAGCAGATAAAGCAGATACAAATTATGAATGGAGCGTACGTTTTCAGACGGCTAAAGCATATTATTGGTCAGGTGCTGAAGAACGCGAGTATCAAGAGAACATTACAAATGCTGAAAAATTAGAGCAGTGTTACAAAGATCGTCCTTATTTTAAAAAATGGGATTGCGGAATGAATTTATGTCATTTTGATGTTGATCTATTTACAAAAATGCGCGATCAAGAAATACCAAAATTAGCAGAAAAATCCACGCTTGGTAAAGATCCAAATTATTTAACGGCAGGAGCACTATTCAATAGTATCAGTACTGCCATGAGCACAGCCACACTGGAAGTTTCAGCGTCTCCTTCAGCGTAGGGAAAATGGGGTCAAGTACAAAATTGGTATAGGTTTACAGCCTATACCACAGGTTAGCTATAAATTTTTTCCATATTTATACTCAGTCAGTAAATTGCGATCAGTTATGATTTTAATATCTCTATCAAAGTAAGAATAGATGCGTTCAATTTCGCTGATAGCGTATGTTTGATGTTGAAGAAAGGAACGAATCAGAGATTCACTATTGGTAGGAAATAAACGCTTTCCATTCAACTGAAGTTTAGCTAATTTATTTTCAGCATTTTTTTCATGTAATTTTATTCGCCAGTCAAAATCAGCTGCGATAACAAAATTTTGATACAAATAAGCATGCTTAAACAGCGTGGTTGCTGTTTTAAACGCATCAGGCGAATCTGTAGTGTTATAAGAAAGTACAGCATTTTTATTCATGTGTTGTCGTAGAATAGAAACAAATTCCCTAGATAATAAATTACTTGAATAAGCACGCCAATAATGTGTTGTATTCATGATGATAAGATCATACTTTTTATCCGAATGCATCTTTAGCCAGCGGCGGCCATCATCAATATATAATTTTACTCGCGGGTCTGATAAGGCTGATGCATGGTCAGGATAATCTTTTATAGCTTGCAAATAGCCAGGATTAATTTCAACGACATCGATATTTTTTACACCTGGGAAAGTGTTAATCAGCTTAAGCCAAGTACCTATGGATAATCCTACCAGTAAAATATTGGCGGGATGCTCTTGCAAAGCGGATAAAATGATAACGCGATTTATTTTGTTTGAGTTTATAATAGGATCAAGGTTCGTGCGCCCATCATAAACATTCCCACCTGTCACAATATCACCACCCTTATCAGATGCAAAATAGGTAGTGATAACGCCATACTGATTTTCAACGATGCGGTGAATTTTCATTCCACGAGCTGATAATGATGCAATAAGCAAATTAGGATTAATCGCCCATGCGGTAAATAAAACATAAATCGCACACGCACTACAAAGTATGAGATACGCTGCTCGTATCTGAGTCGACAAACAAAGCATTCCTGTCATAAATACCATTGCAGCACAGATTGCAAAACATTGTTGAGTGGTAAAAAAACTAAGTAAAACAAATCCCATAACTAAAGGCCCTAATGTCGAGCCAAAGATATTACTCACATAAACCTTAGAGATTTTCTGACCGATATTTCTCTTGTTATCAAGTGTCCCCAGGTGATGGGCGATGGGGAAAACAATTGCCTTTAATAATGAGCTTATCAATATCAATAGGGCGCTGCCTATTAATTGATGTGGTAAATTAACGATTTCAGTATATATCCAAGGACTCAATAAATCGAACACGCTTGCAATCGTTAAAGCAACCCCAGATATGGCCCACAAGTTTGTCGAAGATTGACAAAATCGTTTTCCAAGTGCTGCGCCTAGTGCAATACCGATTAAATAAAAAGTTAAAACAAATGAAAATGCTTGTGGTAACGAGTGATTGGCATAAGTAAAAATTCGTATCCATAATATTTCTATACTGAGTGACAAAAATCCAATAACAAACGATAAAAGGCAAGCTAACATGATTTTGCTTTCCTAAAAAAAATCAAAGCGACTATTGAAATTGTTAAATTTAAAAAAGCAGCGCAATCGATAACTTCTGCTGTATCGAGATTATAGAGTAAAATAAAGCCCGTGAAATAAGCACCGAGAGCGCCACCTAAGGTATTAGAAAAATAAAGACTGCCTACGGTTCGGCCAATATGTTGATAAAAAGTGTTAACATGTGTAACAAGAATAGGAAATGTGGCTCCCATTAATAGAGTTGGGATTGCCAATAAAATAAAGCTAGATACACCTGTCATAAATTCGTTACCAGAAAACAATATATTTCCCAGCGTTTCAAACATTACAGGGCTCAAATAACCAAATATCGCAATCGCTATTTCGATAATGATGTAGGTCTGAAGTAATCGTGAAGGAAATTTGTCAGCAATATAGCCACCACATAATCCACCTAAGCCGAGCCCAAACATGAAAACGGAAATAATGATAGTAATGGAGGCGAGATCAATACCAAAGACTATATACAACATGCGTTGCCAAATGATTTGATAAATTAACGCGGAACAGCCGGAAAAAAAGAATAAAACATAAAGAATAAAAAGCGCAGCTTTATGATTAATTGGAAGGTTAGCCGTGAATAGGCTTTTAATTGACTCCATGTCATTCCATATTAGCTATTAATATTGTTGATTAGCATAGCATGAATTTGCGCTAATAGTTAAATTCAATGAATGAGTCACAAGGATTTTATGGAAGATGTACTTTCTGTAGAAGTTACAAATGAGTTTATATCGTGATTTGTTTTTGAATTTATTTTCATTTGAGATGTGTCATTTGATTTACTTTTAAAACTTCTGAAGAAATTCGGTAAGCAACTTGTTGTTTTAATTTCTTCTGGCTGACTAGCGAGGCTTGGCGAAATTATTGCTATTTTTTCTTCTTTAGGCTGTTGAGATATAATGCTTACTATTCGTATAGAAGCCGTATCATCATATTTTGCTGCCATATAAAGACAATCAGCCCAGGCTAGTGAAGGTGTAATTTGTAGAGCTTTTGGAATGGCGGTACCTGTTTTGTGGCAACCAAAATGGATAAGTGAAACTACAAATTCGTGACAACTCATGATTATGTCTATTTCAGGGGAAGGTGTGAATACGTTGTGAGATTCCTTATTAAATTTAGCATGTAATTGTTTTAGCTTCTGTTCCCTTTCAAGCCTACAGCTAGGTCGATATTGGCTGACAGGTTGAAGTTGGTCCTTAATAACGGCATCACTTATAAAATATTTACCCGAGTGATGAGCTTGTTCTGCTGCATTAGCGATTGTCGCACGAGTACTCTCATCCCAATCGAAATGAATTAAGTCGAGCTTAGTGCCACGTGTTAATGTCTCGATAACGAGCTTCCCTGTGGCTGTCGCCATATGGGCGACGATAGGTAGCTCTGACAATGACTGGCCAATAACCAACATTACGTGATGACGAGTATGAATAGTGTCTGCATTTGCTCGCGTATCTACTTTTAGAATGATATCACCAGAAAAATAAGGCATGTTAATTCCATTTTGGCTGTTGAGAGATCCCATCATTACGTACTTTGTGAGGGCGAACCTATGTGTTCGCCCTCTAGTTCGAAGAAATAATATTTGCATATTGATGCCGCTGTCATCAACTTAAACAAATGAAAAATAATGACGAAGTATTTTCTAGTGTACTTCCACCTGAAAAGTGTATTAATATTTTTCTCTCAGAGGCTAGTCATTTTCCTATCAATAGAGAGTCGAGAAGAGTAATAAACTATGATGCTGAGAAATGTTGTCGATCTAAATTTATTTCTTGAAGATATCGTTAGACGAGTCCAGCCAGTGAATCAAATGCCAGATTCAACAGAAAGAGCCAGTGCGTCAATGGATAATATTGTACATCTGACAGAATTGCTTGAACAGACTCAGTTGATGTCTGAGTTATATCCCAAAAATAAACTTTTGAAGATCGCACTAGCAAGCATACATTACGCTATTGCCGGTCAAATTCTAATAAAATGTTACGACACATCGACTGTTAGTGATTCAAAAGAATATTTAGAAGATAAGATGACTTGGGAATATTGCATGCAGACAGCTATTAAAATAGCGACTGCATTGAAGCAATCTGATTTAAAAAATATTTTTAAAAATAGCTTGGAAATAAATCGAGATACTTGGGTCATACAAGATGCGCCGTGTCATTTAGTGCCTATACCAGAACAAAAACTGTCTGATACTGAATCGGAAATCGATCCGATGTGGATGCGTGAAATTGAACGAAGCAATACTCTATTAAAGAATGTTATAGATGCGAATCAGCAAGCTGCTACTTTAGCTGATTTTGATGAACGAGAAAAAGCATTTGGAGCTGTGTTTGATAGTCTCCAAGCAATCATCGTAGATGTTCAACCTAATTCCATATTACTAGGCGATATTAATTCTGCCTTTGCTTCTACACTTGTTAATAAATGGCAGCAAAATGAAAAATATGGCATACGTTCCAGTAACAAAAGAAATTACGTTGATGATAAAGTGGATTGGCAGAAGCGTATTAGTCAAGCTATGTTGATCTATAGTGAAAAAAATAATTCTATTTGTAAAACAAGATTAGCTAAAATCGACGAAACTCATTTGGCCACACAAGAGGTCTGGAATAAACTTGACAGAGAATTTCAGAGGAAAGACTCTTATCTGGTCCAATCCTTTTTTGTTAATGTGTCACTAGCGCAAGAAAATTCTGTCTTGATGCAAGATCAGCCAGTAAAAAATCACAAAAGAAAAATGAGCTTTTAGAATGCAAAATCACAATTTAAAACAACAGAATTTTTTTCCGTATTGATGATTGACATGGCGCCTCGTGAATCTGCAAAACTACCTGCATAATCGGCACTTATTGTTAGTTCAATGGGAAGCGTGCTTTGTTGCAACTGCCCTTGATATGTCCAAGTGATAGAGCCAGTTGTTGCTAAACTTTCCGTATAACAGAAAATATTAAAATGCGTTCCAAATGAATAGCTAACCGGTACTACGCAATTAGAACTAATGGCGATTTGAAAGGGTATAGTCTGAGTGGGCATTATGCAGGTTGTATTGCTTTGTGCATAAGAATTAGTTATTGTCATGATTGTTGCTAAAATAGGTAATGATAAAAATTTCATAAATTTCCTTTTAATTACATTCGAGTTAAACTTTGTCATTCTACCTTCAGTATGTCGCAGAATCATTTTACAAAATAACACAGGAGTGTATTGTTATGAAATCTGGACCAAATCAAATAGAAGATAAAGAGGGTGACTTAGATTTAATTCAAGCTGGATTTGCTAGCTTCGGGTTTGCATCTAGTCATAATAATTCTTTATCAAACGATTCTTCACAAGTTGATTGGCTTTCGCTTCTAGATAAATCAAATGTTTTAATTGATCCCAGAACTGCCTTAAGCAGCGAGGTTATTTCAATCTTAGATAAAGGTAAGCCACTTTCAGAAATGCCTGATTTAATGGAATCACCTCCATATGCTTATCAAATCTTATTTGTGTTATCAATTCATATTAGTTATATTGCCGCCCGATCATCATATCCCGAAATACTAAAAACAGGGAAATTTTCTGAAATGATTCAGGCAGGTAATGGATTTTTAAAAAAATACCTATACCCACTGTCTGGAATTATATACGGTTATGTCGCTGGAATGCACAAGTTACCTGCTTATCAACTATTGCCTGTTTGTCTACGCAGATATCTTGCTACTGCGACTTTGGATGACTTAAGAAAATATTTAACTGATCATCTCATCCCAGAGGATATATCTAAACTTGCTGATGAGATACCTCAACTGCGTATCGAGTCTCAAGCTAAAAATGTAGTTGAGCAAGTGACTAAAAGACTTAATTTTAAGGTGCCGAGGGCAAATGTAAGTGATTATTGGTATCGTAAACATCTACTTGACGCAGCTCGACATTTTTTTTCAAAATTAGACGATCCAAAATTAACAAAAATGTTTATAGATTATTTAGTAAAAGTTTTTGATGCGCCATCAACTACAAACTACCAGCAAGAAATATCAAATGTTCTGTATACTTGTTTCTTGCGCTGGGACATTGATACGCTGATAGAAAGTATTATGCCAGACGGTGTGAGCGACATTAAAGATTCTGAAATAATTGATGTTGAAAAAAAAGAGGAAAAACTAATTATTAAAAGAGCTAAGACAATTAGTTTTGAAGATGATCTCAAGACTTTATTTCTAGATGTATTTATAAAATTTCCATATCAAGCTATTCCTCAATTATGTAATCGGGTCATCACTTTGCTTAATCAAGCTAATTTACCTGCTTACGAAGTATGGAATGGCGGTGTTGAGACAGTAAGAGGAAGCAATCCAAATCTGGTGAGTCTCGTCGAGATCGCAATGAGAATGCAAGTTAAAAATGAGCTTAAAATGATTTTGGCCGACATTTCTAAAGACCTGTTCGATGCAACAAAAGCATCGCAAAATATTCATACGTTATTTAACTCTGAGAGCGCTAAATTGAATTACAGTTCAATAACTCCGGTCGATCCAAATGATTTTGTACCGACAATAGTGATTGATAAAAGTGATTTTAAAGAGGGTAATAAGATTGAGCAGCTAATCGCCCGAATAGATGCTGAATGTCTCAATACAGGAGCCAAACGTGTCGATCTAAGTTATCCATTAGAAGTAACGTTAGACAATGAGTGCGTCATCGGAATCTGGGTTGATAAGCGAGTCAGAACTAGGACTATCACTACGAGAAGTGAGCGAACTCTCGCGACGGGCGCTACGCATGACATAAATAGGGTAATGAAATTGTCGTGATAATATTGATATACTATTGACTCATTAAAAAATGCACTGGATGTCAATAATGCAAGTAAAACAACTCATTGTTCTCGCAACACTAATCATAAGTATTTTTGAGTGGCCGGGGATTTTACAAGCAGACCGCCAGGCAGTACAAGCTCCTCAGTTTAAGAATCTTGGCTCTTTTCATCATGGAATCTCTACTAAGATTCCATTGGCGCAACGTTATTTTGATCAGGGACTCGTGCTTTTTTATGGATTTGAATGGGGTGAGTCTATTCGTTCATTTAAAGAGGCCACACGTTTGGATCCTAATTGCGGCATGTGTTATTGGGGGCTTGCATTAGCGTTAGGAAATAAAATGAATGCACCCATGACCGGTCACGAATATAGTGATGCACAATATGCTATACAAAAAGCATTGTTACTCAAGTCCTTTGAAACGCCGGAAGAACAAGACTATGTTAAAGCATTATCGTTACGCTATAAGCATGCACCAAAGTTATCAACCGAAGTGGGTGTTTTCAGTTGTCATGCATCTAGCAGCAAGCACGATGCGTCTACTTCTAAAGAACTGATTGCCTATTCTAATGCAATGAAAAAAATAACAGAAAAATATCCCACCGATAATGTTGCAAAATCGATTTTTGCTTATGCGTTGTTTAATCGGATTGACTGGAAATTTTGGGATTCAAATGGAAAAATAAATCCGCTTACACCTTTAATGATCAACCTATTAAAGTCAATTCTTGCTAACGCTCAATCTGATATTGGTGGTAATCATTACTACGTGCATGTGATTGAGCAATCACCGCGACCAGAAGATGCACTGGTAAGCGCCGATCAATTAACAACATTAGTGCCTGGTTCAGAGCATTTAGTTCATATGCCATCGCATATTTATTTTCTCACCGGTCATTATCAACAAGGTATTGAGGCTAATTTACGAGCGATTGAAGCATTTCAACAATATAATAAAACTTGTTATGCTCAAGGATTTGATCCTGAAATTAATTATCTTTATTTTCACAACTATGATTTTTTGCGATCGATCGCAGCGATGGGGGGTCGTAAAAAACTAGCATTATCAGCCGCTAAACAAATCATTGATAAACCCTTTTCTTCTTGGTTAGCGAGTGAACCCACATTACAGGGGTTCATTCCAATCCCCTATTTTGTAGAAGCCCGTTTTGGTATGTGGAAGGAATTATTAAAAGAACCCATGCCAGAAACAACATATCAGTATGCACTAGGCATGTGGCATTATGCAGAAGGCATGGCTTTGGTGAATACAGGTGATATCAAAGAGGCTGAGCAACACTCTTTAAAATTACAACACATCATGACGAGTGCAACAACTGACAGTAAGTTAGGTGAATCAGGAGGTAAGCTGTTAACTATTGCTCATGAAGTGCTTTTGGCAACGCTTGCAGATAGGCAGGGAAATGAAAATGCTACCTTAAAGCATCTAAAATCGGCAAAAAAAATTCAACATGCTATGGGTTATCACGAGCCGCCTGATTGGTATTTTCCAATGAAAGAAATATTGGCCGATGCTTATTTAAAATGGGGACATCCTAAAGAAGCCATTGCCCTGTATCATCAAGACTTAGAACAATATCCTCAAAATGGCTGGGCTCTATATGGCTTGGCTAAAGCGTTACGAAAAGTGGGTGAAAATCAAAAAGCTGATCGAGTTGAGAGGGAGTTTAAAACCGTTTGGAAATACTCAGATATTTCGACTCCATTTGTTTTATTCGATGAAAATAAAAAACGGAATAACGCCACCTAGGTGTAATTCAGTTTTTGTAGGGGCGAACCTATGTGTTCGCCCTCTCTATCGAAGAAATAGTATTGACCTATTAAAGCCGCAGGGCGAACACATAGGTTTGCCCCTACAAAAGCCAAAATAACTGCACAAACCTTGACCTTTTTTGAGCGTAGGGTATAATCGAGAAACGATTACTTAGCCTCAGGTCATTCAGGTAAGTCATTGTTTACAAAAATTATACTAAAAATAACGCAGACGAGATTATCATGTTCAGTAAACCAAAGTATTACCATAGACCGGAAGTCACTAAAACACCTATCTCAATTGGCCAAGCATTATTGATTTTAATCGATGCTGAGCAGCAATTTGTGGCAAGAAAGGGTGTTAACACTTCGGATAAATTACGTACTCTTGAAATACTCTATTTAACTGGCGCAAAAACACCAGATCGCCAGGAATATATATTTTCATTGATTAATCAACCTAAGCTAGCGGGGTTGTTTAAGCATTACATTTTACCGGATGAGGATGCAGAGCTGATAGATTTGGCGCATAGTGCAAATGAAGATAAATCAAGACGATATTTTGAAACTCATCTTGCGTATCGAACATTAGAGCAAAAATTAGATCAATTTTCATATGAAGATATAAGTCTCCATTATCACGAATGTGTTAGTCGCATACCTGAAGACAGCATGCAACGCTTAAATAGTAGAGTATTAGACGAAGAGAAAGGTAAAAAACCAAAAGATGGTTTTGAATGGGCAACTTATGAAACCCTAATTAGATTAAAATCATCCTCTTATCTTTGTGAGACAGTGACAGGAAAAAGCATTTTAGGTTCGCAATATAGCATTAAAGCGACAACAAAAAGTTTTACACCTCCGCAACGCATTAAAATCCAGTATTTAACAAAACTTGTATTAGCTTCTTTGAAGCTAATAAGCCTCAATAATCATAACTATCCGCTTAAAGTTTATTCTGATCCAGACAGTTTATTTAGTGACCAAAAGAGAGGGAGAAAGAAAAAAGATAATTTTGGAACCACAACTTCAACTGCTGGCATTCTAAAAAATTGTATGACTGTTCCCACGACAGATATTGCGTATCTAGAAGAATTTAATAAACCTGAAGATGCCAATCAATTATTACCAGATATTAACTATTTTCTTAGATTAGTATCAAAGTGGACTAAGCATTCTGCTGATGATCAAAATGAATTAGAGGAAGCAAGGAAGCAAGCTAAGGTAATGAAGACGTGTACTTATCAAGTGTTGAGTGTTATCAATAAACATATAGCTTTATTTCGAAAGCAGACAGAATTTTTTGTTAAACTAATATTGCGTAAAGCTGAATCAAACCGGTTACTTTATGATAAGAAAAAAGTTTTCCAGGATTTAGATCTATTATTATCGCGTATGAGGCGGATGGTATTTTTTACTTTTCCGAATGAAACAAACTATGATATTGATTCAGAATGGCAAGAAATAAACTTTTCACGATTGGTCCATCCTCACGTCAATTCAATTTCAGGTATATTACTAACTCAGCTAAGAATTATCCTTCAGATGGAATCAGAAAAATGTTCTGTATTTAAAACAGTAGGCAAAATGAAACTATTTTTTCAGTGCTATCTTTCAAGCTTGCTCTACACGCGTGGTGGTCATTCGCTAAATGAATTCAGTAGTGTATTTGAAGTTCCTGAAGTGAGTGCGCACTTTGGTGATGGTTTCACTCTCAATTCTCTTTTTTATGAAGACAATCAAACAGCTTTTCAAGCAGCATTAACGTCCACTATTGAATATAATCGACGAGATTTATTGCAGGCGCGTGTTAATCAAGCGATAGTTTTTAGAGGGCCACTAGATGATAAACCGGAAGTACCAATGTCAAAACCCAAACATATGATTATGAAGAGTCCATCCCAATGACTAAATTCACCATTCTTTTTACCTGTATTTTATTAAGTGCATGTGCCGCAACTAATCCGTATATCGCTCCAGCGCCAAGTCAAGATAACGCTACGATTAGAGGATACAAATCAGGCGGCGTATTCAATAATTTTAATGTATCACGCATTATGAAAATAGATGACAAAGATAATGCCGATGCTTACGACTTTACCAAAGAAATTTCAGTAATGCCTGGCGAACATGGATTTATTATCGCAACGGTATTTAATCAAAGTTTCTGGAAAAATAATAATGAAGCGTATTCGGAAGTGAGAGCAAAACTATTGCCGGGACATCATTACCATATCATGGAAATCGTGCAGAATGAGCGTGTAAAAATTTGGGTTGCCGATCAAAACGGCAATACCGTTTCACCGGTGGTTTCTAATCCTTATAAAATGGTAAAAGATCAGACTATTGTTATCTTTAATAGGTAAAATATAGAGAACGATGTGCTTTTGTAGGGGCGAACCTGCGTGTTCACCCAGCGGCCTAAATATACAACATTATATCTTCGATAGAGAGGGCGAGCACACAAGTTCGCCCCTACAGATACACTCTTAAATATCATCCTCCTCGCATCAAATTTGTTCTATAATTAATATACCTACAGCAAGTTTTTTTGGAGATTCACGCAATGTTTGGTACTCCCCCAAAAAAAACAAGGAAAGCGTCCGATCTTAGTGAAATAGCTAAAGTGCTTATTGATTTTATTTATGATAAAAAAGATGGTTGTGGGATAGTTCCAGCTAATATTATTCACGAATCAAAAGAGGATGTATCTTCTCGATCTGAAAAGGATCTTGAGGCTGATACTAAAACATTAGATATTGCAAGAAAAGAGCTAGAAAAAAAATTCGATTCATTGTCTAAAGAAAATAAACTCAATATCGATTTAATTATTGAGATGACAAATACGAAAACGTTAGAAATAAAACAGGGAAATTGTCATGAACTATCCTATTTATTTTTCGATTTAGCAAAACAATATTTTCCTACCACTTCGCTTGAGCTAATGTTCGCAGAAGAACATATGTTTATCGTAATCAACAGAAAACTGGATAGTAATGAAAATGATCCTACATCCTGGGGCGATAATTGTATCATCGCAGATCCATGGAAAAAAATGGTGATGGACACTATCACCTTTCAAAAACATAGAGTGGGTAAAGGTGGTGATCCAGATTATACATTAGCGGTATCAAGTGATATCAACCGTTTGCATGGTGAATATCCTGATTTGCAATCCACGCATCGCTCTATGCGTGGTAAGAAGACTATCTAATAAATCTCCGAAGGGAAAAATTTCCCGCGTAGCCTAACTCATTGTAATTTATATATTAAATAAACCAAACTGAGTGCTAAGTGTGAGGCGGTTTTAAATCATGAAATCCTGAAATTATTAGCATAATTTGGTATAATACCTCAAAATAATTGCCTTATTTATATGTTATCTGTGAGTTCAAATCATGATAAATCAACAAATCAATATTTATGTTCAACTGCCGTCTTTTATTTTTTGGAAAGATACAAATTCTATATTTCTTGGCTGTAATTCGCATTTTTCAGAAGTGGCGGGTTTAAATTCAACAGATCAAATTGTTGGTAAAACAGACTTCGATCTTGCCTGGGGTGAAACACATGCCGACTTGTATCGACAAGGTGATTGTGAAGTATTATCTGGTATTTCAAAAACTGGGGTAGTCGAAAGTCAATTACAGAGTAACGGAAAAATTAGCAATATAGTAATCTCAAAAGTCCCGCTGCTCGACAGTCATAATCAAACAATTGGTATACTGGGAAATTATGTAGAATTAAGATGTATTGAAGAGCACGGCGAGTTTTTGGTTAATAACCAAAATATTTCTTTAACAAAAAAACAATCTGAATGTTTATATTATTTAGCTAAAGGTTTATCAAATAAACAAATTGGCAATGAAATGGATATATCAACTAGAACTGTCGAAAGTCATGTTGAGATCTTAAAAAATAAATTAAACTGTTATAACAAGGTGTCATTAGTTCAAAAAGCATTAACAATACAATTTATTAATCATAAATTATTTAATAAATAGGTGTCATTATTTGTTACGGTAGAATTAATCGCCATTGTCCCTGTTGCAATTCCGGTACGGCAACGTTTACCCATGCTTGCATGAGTGTAGCAGCACAGACGTCAGAGATGGCATTTGCGTAATAGGCAAAACGCGTCTTAGCAAGAGATTTATCATTCAAATATGTCCAAAATTAAATGTAGATATAGATCATTAATTGATCCCAAGATGGTTTATGGTATAATCTAAACACAAAAAATGTAACTGTAAGGAAAAGTATTATGGGGCCATCTAGTCGAAATAAACCTGATTATTCTATGCCACAAGAGTTGATAGACAAATTCAATTTATTAGATAAAAAAATTGACCTGCTACATAAATCAATTGATGCTACTAAAAAAACAGATGAGATCAATAGAGAGATCGAAGGCATCCGCGCGGAATTCGAAGTCTTGGTTAAGTCTCACCCCATACTAAAAGGCTCAAGCCATCCAGTGCCTAGACTATGTTTGCAAGTAAAATTGAATGTTAAGCAGATTAAAGACATTTCTGATAAAATCAAACAATTAAATCAACCTACTGATGAGAATCAAGATGAGAATCAACTAGTGGAAATGATGCAGAAACTTTCTATCAGTGAACCAGAAGAAAAGCAGCCAGTAAAATCTGCTTCGACACCAATTACATCTAATAGTACTGCAATCTTACACTCAATTATGCCATTGAATATAAAAAAGCGTACTGAACCAGCTGTTGTCTTTGAAATAAATAAAACAACCACGATAGAGCCTATATTTAAGAAAAAAATATTATCAATTAAACCGCTCGCAGTTGCGGATAATGTTCCTAGGAAAAGAATGAAAAATTGAGAATAGAGTCGATAATTAATTCTAAATACATGAACTGACACTTTAAGGGATATAAGATGAAAAATGAGTTAGTCAATAAAGCTGAAATAAAACTGATTGGTTTGTCAGCGCGTACGAATAATAAAAAT
Source organism: Gammaproteobacteria bacterium (assembly GCA_039936115.1). GTDB lineage: Bacteria > Pseudomonadota > Gammaproteobacteria > DSM-16500 > DSM-16500 > DATIJJ01. Next base: position 5,108 of record JBDTIZ010000105.1, on the reverse strand, counting down.
GAAATGAATCCAGCCACATCTAAAATTGGTGAGTTAGCAGGGCGTTACTGGAGTCAAGGTGTCGCATCGAACATTTTGAATCGAAAAAATCCGGGCGTTACATTGGCTGTGTACACAGATTATGAAACGGATGAGCATGGTGATTACACTTATTTTATCGGTGAGGAGGTTAACTCATTTGAAATGATTCCTGCCGATTTTCAAAAACTCGTTATACCAACTTCAAAATATCAAAAATTCACAACCCCCGAAGGCAAAATGCCAAATGTGGTAATTACCGCGTGGCAACAAATTTGGCAAATGTCAGCCGCTGATTTTGGAGGAAGCAGAGCATATCAGGCAGACTTTGAACTTTATGATCAACGTGCTTGTAATCCTGATAACACTAGTTTAGATATCTACATAGGAATTGTTAACGGCTAATATTAATCATTCTGATATGATTTAAATTGATATAATTTATCTTGATGGATTTTACATATTTTCAAGGAATAGATTTTGATATTTTGTAATGATAAGTCAATGATGACAAGTATATCTCTCATCGGATTGTCTACCATTATTATATTTTTTACACCTATGCAAAAAGCATCAGCACTAGAACAAAATGATAAACTCTGGCTAGGTGTGGATGTTCAAAAGCCGTTATCAAGTAATAAAAAATGGCTATATTTACTTTATGCGCAAACTCGTTTAATTAATCAAAATCATGCCTGGCAAACCACCTTATTTGAAGGTGGTGTTGGATATGTAATATCTCCGAATCAAACATTATGGTTAGGTTATCGATGGAGTGGCATTAATCCTTATAATGGATTTTCAGAAGAAAATCGTTTATGGCAACAATTGTCATGGCGGTTGAAAGAAAATAATAGGTATAGAATATTTTCACGAACTCGTCTTGAGGAATCAACGCTAAGCACGCAAAGTCAACTTTCTTATCGTTTGCGCCAACGAGTCTCTTTAGAATTATTGGCGAATCATATCGCTAAATTATTTCCATTGCTTTACGATGAAGCATTTTTTCAATTAAATAAAACTCAATACACTTCGCATCAATTGTTCAGTCAAAACCGTCTTTTTTTGGGATTCAAGTTATATACTCAGGCAACAACGTTTTGGGAAATTGGTTATATTAATCAGTATCAATGGCATACTCCTAGTTCGACCCAAAATCAAATGAACCATATTATATCGTTCAATTATAGTTTTATTTAGATGGATTAAGTTGTGAATATTTCTACCGAATTCATTGCTTGAAAAAAGCATGGCTAGCCCTGTAGTATCTATCCTAGTTCATCTCAGTGTTGTTAAGTTTAACTATTATAAAATAAGGATTTAACTTATGAAATCGCGCCAACCACAACTCTCAGGTTCAGTTCCACCGTCGACTCCTTCATCTGCTCGCGGTTTCAAATCATTCAATTATGTACCTGAAACTGAACCTACTGCAGAAACAAAAAGCGTAATTATACCGATCGACTCTTCCTCAACAGCGCGTCTGGCACAGAAATTTAATGAAATCAAAGTTGATAATAACCAATCTACCTCAAAAATAAATTTTGCTGCAATCTTAGAAAAATTATATGAAGTTGATCGTTCTTATATTTCTAATATAAGAGAACATGCAAAAAACACCTATCAGAAAAAAATTTTAAAATTACAAGCAGTGCTAAAAGAAGAATTTAAGAAGAATAAAGTCGCAGTCTCCGTTGCTACGTTAGACGCCTTTTCTAGAGCGCTAGTGCATTTAGCAACAGCTCTAGATCATCCATACACTCCCCCCGTTATAGAAATGTGCCACTCATATAGTGAGATGGACGCAGATATTTTTTTTAGAGTTTTATATGATGTGGAATCCCATTGGAAAAAACTGCTTACTTTTGATAAATTTTGTGCTCTGCACGAAGCTGATAACGATAATGACGTATCAACATTGCAAAAACTATACGATAAATTTTCTGAAAAAATGCGAATTGACATTACAATAACTGCGCATCATATAGGTCAGTTTATGATTGATTTTATCGATAAACTTTGCGTAAAAGAAAAAAGAACTTTACAGTTAGATTTGATAGTTGACTCGAATGTTATTCCATCTACCGTTCATATGAAAAATATCAATATGCTTTTGTCATGTTCTCAGAAAGGTGGTGCTGCTAGTAAATTATCGATACCTTATGAATGTGCGAAGACTGTTATTGATAAGTTAAAGAAAGAGGTAAATATTAAAAATCCAGGCGTAGAAATTCAGGTACACCGTTTGACAACTGCTCCAGCGCAATCACAGATTTTAAGAATCTAATGTATGTCTCCATTTAATAATACGTATTTAGACCAAATTGACTGTATCCTGCGGACAAGCCGCGGGATGACGGCAGTGGAATAAATCGCTACCTCTAATCCCAGGGGAGCGTGGCTTGGTTAAAAAATTATATGAAAGACAAAAACTGCTAAAAATGTCAGGACAACTTGGTAATGATTTTTTTGATGAAACAAAAGGTATGGCTTTGTTAACCGAATTTTTGGAAGTGTCTGGCTCTATGCGGTTACTTGACAAATATCGAGATGGGGTTGCCGTGTTGCCTGAATGGAATCCATTTGAGAATTATCAAACATTCGAAATTACAGAGCCTTTATATGCTTTTGTGAGTAAAGCAGCGCCACAGCAACAGTCAGTCGAAGGGGGTTTAAGATTGAGTGGTGGTAGTATGCAATATTATTTTGATGAATTAACAGCAGATCATATCAAGCGAGTCGACAACGTTAAAAGTGATTTGCTTCAGATGCAAGTCGAGAGTAAAAGTGAACACCTTGCTCTTCTTGCTAAGTGTCTAACAGTTTCCAAAATTGATCCTGAAACACCAGGAAATTTAAGCATAAAAAGACTTGCTGATGAAATACAAAAAGAACGTAATGCTCATCGTAAATGGAAAGTGATAGCAGATGCAGTAGCCCTAGGCCCCACTGGAAAAGCGAAGCCATCAACTGCAGATGATCCACACAGAGCTTCTTCTGCTAAATCTACAGGCACCAAATCTGCATAAGAAGGTTTGTTGGCTACATTGGTTCAGGTGCTTTGTTAGTAATTGCTGCAGGAGTAGTAACTGGTTTCTCTGGTTGACAAAACAGAGTTAATCGATCGCGAGTCGGCTTTGTCCACTTTATTGCTGTACGGACAAGACGACTTTCTGTCGCTACGCTAAAAAGTTTAGTTGTTTCTTTATATTTGCTTTTAGCCTCGGGTTTGCTGCTTAAGCAATTTAGTTTGACAGCAGTTATAGTTTCATTCCAATATTTATCTAACGCCAAAGTTAATGAAGTCGATTGCAAAGTAGCTGGATTCCGATCGCGATAATCAAGGCAATAATTTAAAAATATCAAACACGTATCTGACTTAACTTTGCTATTAGTATTTAACTTGTCAGATATCATTTGCCATTCCTTCGCAGTGAGACGAAGGGCTAGTTGTTCGAATTCATCATAATTATCTCGCTTGCAAACGGCTACTACTTTAGTAAATATTTCTTGGTCAGATGATTTATCTTCCTCTATAGCATTTGGTTTTAACTCAATTTTACTCTGAGATGCTTTTCCTAATTCATTCAGTAATTCTATTGGAAATGCTGGCATATGCATGCCTGCACTATTTTTAAGATACAACTCTTTATATTTTTCACAAAGGGTCAGAAATTTTAGATACATTTGATCACTCCAGGACTTTGTTTTTTTAAGAACAAATTCCCATTCATTTGTATTGAGTTTCGAAGTATCAAACCATTCCACAAAATCATCTAGTTCCATCTGACTGATGTAGTTTTCTAATTCGCTGGTATCGACTAGTTCACTTAGTTCCAAATTAGCTAAGTGCTCTCGGGTTAATTTTTGATTTTCCTTGGCTTCCATCATTAGTTTTGCAGCGACAGGCGTATAGACTTCTTCTTTAGGAGCTGATATTGCCTGTGAATTATATTTCACTATGAAGCTGGAAAATAATCGAGTTAATTGAATTTGACCTAGAGATTCAACAAATTCAAGATCGACGGCTTGTTGATCGGTATCGAATAAAGTGTCCCCTTTGTAAGTGATTTCTACCCATCGTAACAAAAACGAATGAGATTGGGATTCTGTGTGATCGGGATTATAGAGACTCGCGAGAAATGAATACTTATTATTTAGATCATCATCGATTATTGTTTTGCTTTCGGCAGGGGTCTCGTCATAAAAGCTTGATAATTCTTGTCCACGTTTACCATGATAGTGTCTTACATGTGCGATCGCAGCGTCAGCGGTAGAATCTCCTGACTCTAATAAGACATCAAGTACTGTTTGACCTATTTTAGCGCCTAGACTTGTGCCGTCATCTGGTTGATCGAGTTCAGATCCTAAAATATTTAGTGTTTTAATGATAGGATAATTACGATGTCTTGCTGCATAGACTAAAAGATTTTGAGATTTTTTGTTTTTACAGTTTGTAAAATCAAAACCTTTGTGTTTGAAAAAAGAAAATAAATTTCTTAAATTAACAAAATAAGCATTTACTTCTTGCTTAGGTATTGTGATTGCATAATGCAGCAGTGAATTTCCGTTTAATTCATCTTTATAATCTAATTTTCCACCTTGCGCACAATAAGACTCAAGGAGATTAAGTACATCAGGAGCTGACTCTACAGTTTGTTTTGATCTTATAATATCGGTATAGACTTCGATTATGGTTTTTGCAATTGTTTCATTGGTATCGAAAGGCGCATTGAGTTGTTGAGCCGAATACTGTTTTAATTCGGCTTGGATTTGAGCGATGGAAGTGGCTATTTTGAGTCTTTCACCTAGCTGTGGAAGAGTTAGAATTTTGTTGGCAAGTATTTTTATGGGATTAGTTGTTGGACGAAACATAGTCTTCTCTCAGATAGATGAATAATCAATGGATTATACTAGAGAAAGATTAAGGAAAGCTTAGCTGGGCCAAGATGATTAAGGAAAGCTCAGGGCAAACGCATCTAAATTTTAGACATATCGTGGCTTAGCAGCTAATCTTGCGGGTTTACTAAAGCAAGAGAAGACTGAAAATGAACCTGAAAGGATTTCTGAGTTACTTTGAAGAGCTAGAA
>JBDTIZ010000104.1:0-3039 GCA_039936115.1 Gammaproteobacteria bacterium | reverse complement strand
ACAAGAACGCGGTGATGAGCTTAATCAAACTGAAGTGGTTAGCTTGAATGCTGAATTACTGGATGCAGCAACTGAATTTGAAACTACGATTGCAAGTATCAATTTTTCTGGAATGATTCGTGAAAATGCAAATCAACCTGCTGCGGCATTTAATGAGATTTGGCATTTCAAAAAAGATAAATCGGCATTTAAGTGGATGGTGAGTGGATTGCAGCAGTAGGAATAACTGAGGTGCGAATCTAAGATTTCCCTCCTCTCCCTTGGGGAGAGGAGGGTATTGAGTGGGCAGGATAATAGATGAACCTGCTTACACAAAATAACGCATACAAATATTTTCAAGTCTTATCAAATCCTCACACACATTCACTTCCTCACAAAATGCCATTTTCTCCGCTAAATCGCGTCCATAATATTTAGCAAATTTACGTGCTTGTAAGATGGCAAATTTTTCATTCTGTAACAAAATTGATAATTGCTGAACATGTTCAATAAAAATCGCACCAATCACACGCGGTGTCGGCGGAATAAACGACTCTTGTTTCAATTCAGAAATTAATTTTTGAATTAACCAAGGTTGACCTACACCAGCTCGTCCAATCATGACACCCGCACAGCCTGTGCCAAACATTTTTTTGAGAGAAGCAGCACAAGAAATATCGCCATTGCCAATAACAGGTATTTTTAAATTCTCAACGAAGAATTTAATTTCGTCGTGATTACAAGGCGTTTCATAATGTTCAGTCCAATGACGTCCGTGAACAACGATGAAATCAGCGCCCGCATCACTGACCACATGCGCAATTTCTTGATTAAACTTCTCGAGCGTGTTGCTTTGAACTCGAATTTTAATTGAGACTGGCACATGGGTATTATTTTTCATGGCTAAAATCAATTTATAAAGAAGTTGTGGGTTTGTCAAAAGTCGTGATCCTGCACCTTTGCTACGAATTTTATTTACCGGACATCCGCAATTTAAATCAATCAAATCAGCACCTAGCTGCGTCACGCGCTTGGTCGCCTCGGCAAGTTCTTCTGGATCAGATCCAGATAATTGAAAACAAACGGGACCTTCGTCAGGCGCAATTTTCACAAATCGTTCGCGTGACGAGACTGATTGATGTAACAAGGTTTTACATGAAAGCATTTCTGTACACGAAAATGCGGGTTTTCCATGCCGCCAGGTTAATGATCGAAAAGGCGCGCAACTGACCCCAGCTAAAGGTCCTTGAATAATATTGATAGGAAATGTTGTGTTGCCTAATTTTAACGACTTGATCAAATGAAAAAACCTTTCTGATTTATTTGTAAGCTATTTTACCTCATTCAAGACACCTAAACCACACAGCATTAGGGCGCTAGGTTAGATTCAGCCAAAACACGCTGAGTCATCTGTTTACCATCTTCTGATTTTAATTGAATGAAAATAAAAGTGGAAAAAAATGTAATAACTCCCATCGCAATAAAAGTATGATGTAACACCGTTGTATTTAAAAGAAATCCTGAGGGAGATGCAGGCGAAAAATAACGAATCAATAGTGCACTCACAGCGACCCCAAAACTTTGTGCTAACTGTTGCATTGTGCTCATGACGCTGGTTGCAGCGCCTAAGTTTTCGTTTGCGATATCAGCATAAGCGAGGGAATTCATACTGCTGTATTGTAAAGAAATCAAAAATCCAAATAAAAATGTCAAACAAGCAATACTATAGAGTGATGTGTTGATATCGACTATTTCAAAAAGTAAGAGTGAAAAACCAACTAAAATAGTATTTAAAATTAATAAACGTTTATAACCAAAAAATCGCAATAACGGCAAGATAAATGGTTTAATTAATACGATTCCAAGCGCAGTGGGTGCTAACAGTATCCCGGACAATTGTGCCGAAAATCCCAAGCCAATTTGTAATAAAAGTGGTAACAAAAACGGTACACCACCGAAACCTAGACGCGAGGTTAAATTTCCAAATACAGAAACCCGGAACGTACGAGATTTAAATAATTCTGTTTTCACAATGGGATGCGGTCGTTTGCGGGAATGTAAAAAGTATGCTCCTAGCGAAAAAATCGCACTTACAAAAATGAGTAAAGCAATCCAATCTGGTATTGTCGATTCGCTTAGTGCCGACAATCCAAATGTTAATCCTGCTAATCCTGCGCCGAAAAAAATAAATCCTAGTTTATCAAGCGGCGGCATTTTTTTGGGTGCTGTGTTTTCAAACCAGTACCAGACCATTAACAGCGTAAATAATCCAACTGGAATATTAACCCAAAAAATCCAATGCCATGAAAAATAATGCGTAATAAATCCACCTAATACGGGGCCTAGCATAAGACCGAACGCTGCTACCATAATCACGCGACTCATTGTGGTAATTAATTCATGACGTAAAAACGTACGTACCAGGATTAAACGACCCACTGGCAGCATGAGCGAACCACCGATTCCTTGCAATGTTCGCGCTAATACAAGTTCGGTTAAATTACGCGCGAATCCACACCAAGTAGAGCTCAGCGTAAAAATAATTAATGCGCACATGAAAACGCGCTTAATCCCAAATTTATCAGCGATCCAACCACTGATGGGAATAAAAATAGCGAGACTCAACAAATAACTGATTAATGCAATTTTTAAATCGACGGGATTGACCTGCAAGCTGCGTGACATTGCGGGAATGGCTGTGTTGAGAATGGTGGTGTCAACTGCTTCCATAAATAATGCAAGAGAGATAATGAAGGGAATAATTTGTTTGTAGGAAAATTGTTTGAAAAGCATAGCAAGTGTTCCTGCTGTGTTTGTAAAAAATATTAGTCTTTATACATGATACTCTTTTTTCGATATCACTTCTAAAAAATAGTCTTTTAGCTGAGCTTACATCGCACATCTACACTCACTCGCACCTCCATATTACTACCCCTCACTCCCTATCATCCAGCACGCCGCACCTCCCTATCACCCCGCATCTCCCTGTCCCCCCACCTCTCTCTGTTACCTCGCATCTCTCTGTCACCCCGCACTTGTTGCGGGGTCCGGGCTTTAAAT
>JBDTIZ010000103.1:0-5403 GCA_039936115.1 Gammaproteobacteria bacterium | reverse complement strand
GAACACATAGGTTCGCCCCTACAGGGTGGATTTGGAAGAGGAGGCTGTGGAACAGGAAAGCAACTATGCGAATATTAGTTACCGGCGGGGCAGGATTTATTGGTTCACACACAGTTGATTTGCTTTTAGCAAACGGGATGCAAGTTGTCGTGTTTGATAATCTGCTGTCGGGAGATTTAACGCATATTAACTTGGCGCATCCACAGCTTAAATTTGTTCAACAAGACGTTTTAGATTATTCAGCGCTATTAGTCGAAATAAATCGTTGTGATGCAGTGTTACATTTGGCGGCAATACCTTCTGTGCCAAAATCGATTGAAAATCCAATTGAATCGATGCGGGTTAATTTGCAAGGGTTTTTGCAGGTGGTTCAAGCGATTCGCGTTCTCAAACGTCCAATTCGTTTAGTCTATGCATCGAGTGCTGCAGTTTATGGCGCAGAGACGCCGTTGCCTTGTAGCGATGAACGGCCTTTGTCATCCGCGGTGTTATCACCTTATGCCTTGGAAAAAGCCAATGTTGAGCGATACGCTGAATTGTATGCTGGGTTGTTTGGCGTTAAAAGTTTAGGTCTGCGGTATTTTAATGTTTACGGTCCACGCCAAGATCCAAATTCGCCCTATGCGGGTGTTATTTCTAAATTTATTGAATGCTATCGAAAAGAAAAACCCATTACAATTTTTGGGGATGGGATGCAATCACGAGATTTTATTTATGTCGCTGATATCGCCAAAGCCAATCTGTTAGCACTGCAAAGCAGTTATTGTGGAGTTCTTAATATCGCAACCGGCGTGCCTGAAACTTTGCGCAATCTAGTGAGTTATATCGAATTGGTAGGCGGCAAGTTGGCACAGGTTGATTATGCAGCCGCTCGAATCGGCGATATCGCCCAGTCATATGCTAAAATCGATAAAGCCGCAAAAGAGCTGGGGTTCCGTGATTCAACCAGTCTTGAGCAAGGAATTCATTCATTGCTCAAGATAGTGTACAATTGATCCCCACATATGAGGTAGGTTATGCAAACAGAGCCAACAAAAGAAGCGTGTACGAAACGACATTACGACGTGACTCGCGCTGATTTGCCATTGTCTTGCCCCCCAAGAGATATGCGCGTCTGGGATGCGCATCCACGCGTGTATTTACCTATTGAAGAAGCGGGCAAGGTGATATGCCCTTACTGCGGGGCGGAGTTCGTTTTAAAAGATGATAAGTAAAAACAAAATATTAGTTATCGGCCCCGCCTGGGTCGGTGATATGGTCATGGCGCAATGTTTATTCAAATTACTAAAACAACGCGACCCCAATGTGATTATAGATGTCTTAGCTCCCAGCTGGAGTTTGCCATTGCTTGCGCGTATGCCTGACGTGACAGACGCGATTGTGATGCCGTTAGGGCATGGCAAGTTCGGATTAAATCAGCGCTTCAAACTGGGTAAAAGTCTCCGCGAAAAAAGCTATCAACAAGCCATTGTGTTACCCAATTCATTTAAATCCGCTTTGATTCCTTGGTTTGCCAATATTCCAGTTCGCACCGGTTGGCGGGGGGAGATGCGTTATGGTCTTTTAAATGATATTCGCGTACTGGATAAAACACGTTATCCTTTGATGATTGAGCAATACATGGCGTTAGGATTGCCAGCAAATCAAATGCTGCCCGATGAATATCCTTTGCCTCAATTAGATATTTCCATGCAAACGCGTGACCTTGCGTTAAAGAATCACCACCTTATTCAAACCGAACAACCTATTTTAGCATTATGTCCCGGCGCCGAATTTGGTCCCGCCAAGCGTTGGCCTGAAGAATATTATGCTGAGGTTGCAAATGAAAAATTAGCAGCGGGTTGGCAAGTATGGTTGTTTGGTTCTTTAAAAGATCAGCCTGTCACTGAAAAAATTATGCAACTGACACAACAACGCTGTGTGGATCTCGCTGGAAAAACGCGGCTGGAAGAAGCAGTTGATTTATTGTCTCTTGCAAGCGCTGTTGTTAGCAACGATTCTGGTTTAATGCATATTGCTGCTGCATTACAAAAACCATTGGTTGCAGTTTATGGTCCAACCAGCGCTGCATTTACACCACCGCTACACAAAGAATCTAAAGTGTTGAGTTTATCATTAGATTGTCAGCCGTGTTTTCAGCGTGTTTGTCCATTGAAACACCATCGTTGTATGCGTGAACTGAAAGCTGAAAAAATTGTAACCGCAATGGCTGAGTGGGTGAGCTAATGCGTGTTCTGATTATTAAAACTTCATCAATGGGTGATGTTATTCACACCTTGCCCGCCTTAACAGATGCGGGGCGTGTATTTCCCTCGATTCGTTTTGACTGGATTGTTGAAGAAAATTTTGCAGAAATTCCACGTTGGCATCCCTTAGTCGATAAAGTCATTCCTGTTGCTATCCGTCGTTGGCGTAAAAATATATTTTCTCTGCAAACGATTCGAGAGTTGCGGCAATTACGCAACACGTTGCGTCACGAAAAATATGATTTAATTCTTGATGCACAAGGTTTGTTTAAAAGTGCTTGGCTTACTTTGCTGGCTAAAGGCCCTCGTTGTGGGATGAACAGACGTTCTGCGCGTGAATCATTAGCGGCATTGTTTTATCAGCGCACTTATCCTATTAATTGGGATCATCATGCAATAAAACGCGTACGCAGTTTATTTAGTCAAGTGCTTGGAATTGCATTGCCAACAACGGTGCCTGATTATGGTATTGATCGCGCTCGTTTTCAAAATGAATTAAGCGTAGAAAAATATCTAGTGTTTTTGCATGGCACGACCTGGGACACCAAGCATTGGCCGGAAGAATATTGGTTGCAACTTGCGAATAAGGCGAGTGAAAAAGGTTATGCAATTAAGTTGCCATGGGGAAATTCTAGCGAAAAAATTCGCGCAGAACGGATTGCAGCCAATTGTCCGTCAGCGGAAGTGTTGCCGCGATCTGGATTGGTTGAGATTGCAAACATATTAGCGGGAGCAAAAGCGATTGTGGCAGTGGATACTGGGTTGGGGCATTTGGCCGCGGCGCTTAATGTCCCGACGATTTCACTGTATGGGCCGACAGATGCTGAATTAACCGGCGCATTGGGTGAATCACAGGTTCATTTATCGGCAAAGTTTTCTTGCGCACCTTGTTTTAGTCGTAAGTGCACTTATCGCGATGATCAGTCTTTATATACTGTTCTGCCGCCTTGTTTTACCACACTGCCGCCGTCATATGTTTGGACTGTGCTTGAACCGCTTCTGTAATTTTTCTCAGTATTACCATCGTTTCTGAGCGCTCCAGATTCTGGAAAATAACCACGTTCTTTTGGCGGCGCATCGGCTGTGTAAGGAGCAACTTCGCTAAAACTGTCGCCGGGTTTTGCGGATTCTGTATTAGGCAATAAATCGCCTTTGAAGGCTTCGCTTACATTGGGTTGGTTATCAATTGGCGCATCGTTTGATTCACCAATGTTAGCAAATACTTTTTCACATTTGCTTAAGTGCAGATCGTCTTTGGAAGGAAAGGCCGTGATCTGAATCCGGCTGTTAGCGCGAATACCACTCGCTCGAATATTGTTTGCGATCGGGAAATAATCGCCGTACCCGACATAAATTAATTTACGATGCTGCAGCAACATCGTATCGGTTGATTTAAAGCTTTTTACACCATTCGCCCATAAAAATGCAGCCACTTTTTGCGCACGTGCTTCGGATAATTTGAGTTCAAAGCGTCTCGTGCCAAATCCGCTGGTGTTGCCTGAGACCATGATATTGCTATCAGGAAAACGTTCCAGTACTTCGACGGCGCTTTGTAAAACAGGATATGCTTCGGGTAAAAGTTCTGAAGAATTATCATCGAATATTTGATCGGTTGGAATTTCAATCGTGACATAGTCGCCAAGTGTATAAACTTGTCCTCCCACTTGTCTAACGCCGCCCGCATCAAAATTTAAAGTTGTCACATAGTAACCAATCGCCGCGCCTAGAATACCAGTTCCCAGAATGACTGATTTTGACGCACCTAACAATGCAGCACCACCGCCGCCAATAATACCGCCCGCGGCGGCTCCCGCTGGGTTGCCGGTTAAATGATTGTTGGTCGCAAAAGGATTATAGGAACAACCCGTTGATGCTAACAAAAGCGTGAAGGAAACAGCTAATGCAACTGAACGCTTTAGAAACATCATGTCATCCTTTAATTTATTGCTACCTGCTGCGCGAATTTAACGAGATTATAAAGGTTAATTTAAAAAAATCCCATCTCCAGCGACACTGGAGATGGGATAAGTTTTTGCTAAGCAACAAGTAAAGTTTGGCGGGAGGTAAATAATCTTTGGAAAATAACGCCGTAAGTAATGAAAATATAAGGTAGTACCCAGATTAAACCAATGCCGAAAGGGATCGCGCCGATGATAATAATTAGCATATTTAATACTAAGATTCCAAGTATGCTCCATGCATTCGATCGAGTGCTTTTGAATGATAGCTTGATTGCTTCCACCGGATTACTAAGCCGAGTTAACACCACGCCGGCGCTTAAGGACATGCGAATAGCTAAATAAATTGTAAGGATCATACCTGCAAGTTGAAGGATCAAGCCAAGCGAACCAGCTGACGAATTATCCCAAATGTGTGGTAAAAAGACGCCGAGAACAAGTAGTGCGTAGCTTGGCAAAATAATCAAAATTCGCAAGATGATTACACCAATTATTTTCAAAACAAGAGATACATTAAACGCATAAAATAACATTCCAGCACGTATCGGTTGGTCAGCACCGCGTTGGATGCCCATAAAAAGAATGCCCCATCCGAGTATCAATTGGATGAACATCATGATGATGTAGAGTAACCCTGCTACGACGGGTAGTCCCATCCATCTAAGGAAACCTTCCATGCACCCCATGGCAAGAATAATCAAAAATAACAAACCAATAGCTGCCCAAAAAGCGGATTTTGAACCTTTAACTTTTGCCCAACCAGTTTTAATGGTATCGATCACTGGTAAACTGTAAGTAGCTTCTGTCATGTCAAATTTCCTTTTAACATTGAATAGAGTTGCGATTCATCAGTATATTAGAATAGCCTAGAAACTATACGGGTGTATATTCTATTAATGTATATTTATATTCTGTGTGCAAGCGCTGCGTTTTTGTAGGAGCAAACCTGTGTTCGACTTTTCTTTTTTACAAATCAAAACAGACGCCAAGTTGACTGGATACCGCGGACAAGCCGCGGTACGACGGCGCGTGGAGGAAAGTTCATACTTCTGAATGTGATAATTCGTTTCTCTGCCGTCGTACCGCGGCTTGTGTATGAACCGGGGACATAGTTTACACCTGTCCGGGAACATGGTTTACACTTTCAGTTAATATAGAGTGGCCTATCCTAGGTCACTCGTCTGGACTTTTTGTCTGCC
>JBDTIZ010000102.1:0-4222 GCA_039936115.1 Gammaproteobacteria bacterium | reverse complement strand
CGACGTCGATCTGACATCGACAAATGAGTATACTTACCCATGCGACAGTCTCCATGCTATTCAAGTTTCCCAAGAACATGAATATACAGCATTTTTAGACTGTCGCACTTCTGTTTAGAATTCGCCACATTGATACGTCAGGACATTTCCAAGTGAAATATAGAAAATTCGCTACTACCAACTATAGATAAGAATATTTGTCTATAGTGCATATCCAATGGGGAAAAGATGGCATTGAAATATTCTTACCCTCCTCCAAAACAGATCAAGAACATGAAGGTCAGTATTGTGCAATACCCTATGGCAACGAGTTACTTTGCCCTGTTAAAGAGCTCCAGATTTGGCTTGATTCCTCGAAGATAACTACCGGTGCGATTTTTCGCCGCATCATGTATAACAAAATGGTCGCTGGAACAGCGTTAACACCACTCACAGTTAACCATATTGTTAAACGATGCGCGCGCGCAGCAACTCTCACTAACGCTGATCAACTCAGTCCACACAGCTTGCGTCGCGGATTAGCAACTAGCGCCGCGCGTACTAACTCATCGCTTCATGTTATTATGCGTGCTGGTCGTTGGAAACAAGTGAATACCGTGATGGAATATATCGAAGCTAGCGAACGTTTTACTGACAATGCTGCTCTTCGCATATTGCAAAATATTAAAGAAACAGCAATGGATAAATGAAATGACTAAATTACCTTTGCTTTTATTGCCAGGGCTACTTTGTGACGCAACACTTTGGGCACATCAACGAAATCATCTGTCCGACTTGGCAGATATTATTATTCCAGATCTAAACCATGCCTCATCTCCAGATGAAATGGTTACATCAGTGCTCGATGTCGCTCCCCCATATTTTGTTATGGTTGGGCATTCGATGGGAGGTTGGGTGGCATTAGAAGTAATGAAAAAGTCTCCGAAAAAAATTTTGGGGCTAGGATTACTGAACACAACTGCATTACCTGATAGCAAGCAAAAACATGACTCACGTCAAGCGATGATTTTGATGGCGGAAAGAGGCGATTATGTATCAATCATAGAAAATTTAACAAAATTATTTGTGTATAACACAACGGTTGTACATCCCGTAAAAATAATGCTCGAAAGAAATATATCTGCATTTATTAATCAGGAAAAAGCCATGATGGCTCGGCAGGACTGTATCCGAGTACTAGATTTCATAGAATGTCCAACATTGATTGTTCATTCAACCAATGATGCTATTTTTAATTTCGATGATAGCCAATTATTAGCAACAAAAATCAAATCTGCAACTTTGTCTAGAATAGAAAATTGTGGTCACATGAGTCCGATGGAGTCTCCCGATCAAGTTACTCAACTTTTGAAAAGTTGGCTAAGAAATATATCCAAGAATTAGAATGAATGTAATTTCATTATTAAAAAATCATCAGAACCGAATACAACTTTGAAATTATTGAGCCTGCTTAGCAAAAAATAAAATATACTGCGCCTACCATGCAAAAGTCATAAATGTGTTTGAACAAATGAGCAGCAAACCTAGTAGTCATCTATATTAATACGATAGAATGGGAACCCATTATGTATTCATCTTATAAAGATATTTCGAAAGGCGCAGCACTTAAATTTGTTGCGCTCCTTGGGGCTCTGCTGAAATGCCCCGCCAATGTTCCCAACGCCCTGTAACCCGCGCCACAGAGCCATTTCCGCCTAGCTTTTCTCTGTTTTATGCTGCAATTTTTGATGGATTTACTGCCTTCTCAAGAATCTTGCTTAATGCCTCAACCACATTATCTACGTTGATATTTTCGATGGTTTCGACGAATTCATACAACCCACTGATATTGATATGCTGTGACGCAATCGGTGAGATGTGTTTTAAATATTCAATTGCTGCCGTGTCATTTGTTGCAAGGGCATTTTCATACAACTTTGATAGCAAATGCATGTTGTAATAAATGATAATCAGCGCAATTAATCGAGTGCACTCATTCCAAATCTCAACTTCTAATTCGCTCATCCCGCGAAATTCACCACCACCGACTTCCATAATTTTTTGTAGCAATTGATGGTATGCTTCACCGCGGTTAAGCGCTGCACGAATATTGCGGCGGTATTCAATGTCATCGATGTATTTTAACAGGTGAATGCTTTTTAATATTGAATTTAATTCCCATAGAGCATCCTTTGTTTCACTGGTATGCTCATGTGAACTTAACGCTTTAATAATACTTTCCTGATTGGTTTCGTGTGACAATAGTGAAGCCAATATCAGTAAGAGATTAGGCCATTCTCTTTTAATTAATTCAAGATCAATCTGGCGTGATGGCTGAATTAATAAATCCTTGTATTCCGATTTTGGTTTAAATCCAACGATACTTCTTTTTGCTTTTTTTGCAGTGGATCTATAACAAGGCGCATGTATTTTATCAATCAAATAATATAAAAAATCATTCACATTATTTGCGCCTTCTGTATCTGTTGAGATAATATCAATATCTACTGCCGTGTTATTTCGGCGCATCAATGGATAGGTAAAATGGCTTTCGTGTTCATTTGGGCCAATAATATCCGTCACAAATGGCAGAAAATTGACACTCATTGTCATGATAACCACTCCAATATCAAATCCGAAATATTTTTGTGAGTGCCTGGCTCTTAAAATTCTGCGGCGCGTTTTCTTTTTTGTGCCGTCATCAGACGCGTGCTTTTTTCCGCCTAAATCGTAGAGATCAAAAATGGGTAAGTTGATCATGAAATTGCCGATAACATCTGCTGCATCGCGCAGTGTTTGTAATCGAACATGATTTTTGTCAGCGAGCTGCAATCTTTTATATTTAAGGTTGGATCGTTTTGAAAATTCATAGGTACCTTGCATAGTACCATTTGCCAATATGGATGCTTTGATACCAAGATAATCTTTTTTAATGGATGTGCCTCGTTGCTTGATATGATCCATGGATTTCATAAAGTGGCATTGCTGCTCAACAAAATCAAATAGTTCAGAGATAGTTTTTATGTCGAGTTGATCATAGAACGGGTTATCAAGTTCACTGTTTCTCTTAGGATATGGGATGGTCCAATCAATAGTGCCGTCACGATATCGCTTGATATTGATATGTTTATTCTCGCCATTGAATGCGCGTCGATTAGTGCGCTCAATTAATGGCTCTAGTATTCCCCTTAACTCAGACAATGTTACTTCAATGGGACGCAACAAAATTTTGTTGTTAATGTGTTTTAAAATTTTGTCATGATCTTGTCTCCAGTTTGGAGATATTTTAATCTCTTCTTCAAAGCTTTTATAACCAACGGAATTATTGACATGCACACGACTTTTTTTAATGTTTTCTCTCAGTGCGCGATAAATATAAAATTCATATTGATACTGATTGATCGTTTTTTTAAAATTATTTGTCTTTTTCTTCTTCATGGTCTTCTCCTGTTTTTTCTGTAAAATAATCGATTAATGATTTAGGTCTAATATGCTCAATAGGTATTAAATCAAACGGGGCTTTCTTCAATGGCTTATTATTTTTTATCGATGATTTTAGAAATTTCACAGCTTTAAAAAGATTTTTGAGATGTGAGGTGCCTTCAAAGTCAATGACCAAAAATAATGGCCTTAAATTAATGAGAAGCGATTGATAATTGTTTTTATGATATTCCCAGATTAATTTTTGCTCTTGCTTTTTTCTAGCAATTGCTTTCTGTTGTAATAGCCTGCTGTTTAAACGAATGTCCTCTTCTGACATAACTTTTAGTGCATACTTTTTTATTTTGGAACCGTCCAATCGCATCACTTTATCATTTGTAAAAATACCGATGAGTTTCCCGATAGGGATTCTTGCCTCATCTAGCGGGTCTTTCATTTTAGCCATATTTTTCTCGGCAAACTTGATAGCGTCATCATGATACTTGTCAACGTAATACATAAATCCTTGAATAAGATTATTGGTTAATTGTTCACAGCGACTGTTGACATAACAAATCAAATACAAATAGGAAAGCTCTTTTGGAAGGCGTGAGAGTCTTTTAACAGTGTATAATTTTGCTAAATCAGAATAATGATCAATCATGCGACGCGATAGTATTGATTTTGGTAAAAATTTTTTTGCAAAGTCATAAATTGGTTTACATAAGGTGAGCTTTCTAATTTCCTCCTTCATTTCCCCAGTTTTAAAGCTTTTTGCATCAAATTTTAATGCGGTAATTTGATAGAATGATTCATCGTTATT
>JBDTIZ010000101.1:0-5782 GCA_039936115.1 Gammaproteobacteria bacterium | reverse complement strand
TTCTAGCTCTTCAAAGTAACTCAGAAATCCTTTCAGGTTCATTTTCAGTCTTCTCTTGCTTTAGTAAACCCGCAAGATTAGCTGCTAAGCCACGATATGTCTAAAATTTAGATGCGTTTGCCCTGCTTGTTGCCGCCACATTTAAATGATATAAATTTCCTGTGCAATAGAAGTCGTTGCGATTGCATTTGATCTCCACTGCAAACAATTCGTAAATCTAATCAAGGAAGAATTATGTTATCTCGTGCTCATAAACTTGTTCTAGGATTTGCAAATTGGGGTAAAGCAAAAATACCTAAAACAGAATCCTTGCGCACAGTGAAATTTGCACTAGAGAACGGCATCTTTGAAATAGATTGCGCTCCTCATTACGGTGATGGTGCGTTAGAAGAATTATTGGCTGAGATATCTTTGAATCTACAACCTCATCTACGATCTATGCTCAGGGTGACAAGTAAGGGCGGTCGAACTATTGATCGTTTAAAAAAATCATCTACTACCAATGGTTTCACTCTTTCAAGTGGTTTTGCTCAAGCCTTTGATTACAGCAAAGTTGGCATTCAAACTGCATTTAATCAAAGCTTAAGTCGGTTAGGTGTAGATCATGTTCATGCTTATTATTTACATGACATGGATATTGGTACACATAAAGCCAATTATGAAACGCATTATCAGGATTTTATGCGAGATGGTCATCTTGCATTTCATGAATTGAAAGAACAAAAAAGAATTGATGCCATAGGTATAGGTTCGAATGATATTAATATTTGCATTAAACTGATTAACGATGGGCGTTTTAAGATTGATCGTATCATGTTGGCTGGGTGTTATAATTTGCTGGATTATTCTGCACTAGACAAGTTGTTTCCATTATGCAAAGAGAATAATATCCAGATTTATATTGCAGCGCCTTATGGCGGTGGTATTTTAAGCGGACAGGAAAATAATACTTTTTTCAAATATGCAGAAGCAAGCGCGGATATTTTAAAAAAAGTTGAACAGATTAAATCACTTTGTACTGATTTCCAAGTAACATTACCTCATGCTGCAATGCAATTTGTGCATAAACATCCGCAAGTTGAAAGAGTGGTGGTTGGTGCAAGAACAGTAGTTGAACTTGAAACGTCGCTGAAATTTGCAACTCAACCTATCGTACATGAGTTTTGGGACGCTCTAGCGCGGAAAGAATTAATTCCACCAGTAAGAAATTCTTCTAATCTAGCTCATTCATCGCTGTTTTCTCAAAGAAATGTTGCTGTGCCGCAAAATCACAATTTTCATACACACGCTGTGAGAACAACAGTACTTACAAAAAGTTAATAATATCTTGATACTCATAGAGTATTGGGTCTGCTCACGTACTTTTTTTTAAATTATCATCAAAGAATTTTTTTATGATTGATTGATGATTTTCTATTAATTCACCATGGCGTTTATTGTGAGTGAAGATTGTTTTTACATTGGGATTATGCTGCAGTGATTTTTCTAATAATTCGGCATGATAAAAGGGAATAAAATTATCAGATCTCGAATGAATTAACAGAATTGGTATATTTATTTTCTCTGCCAATTTAGCTGGCGATATTTTGTTTATATCAATTTGCAAACATAATCGTGCCCATAATTGGGCCTTTATCCGCTGGATATCCATGAAGTAAAATAATTGTTTTTGCATTTTGACTTGAATTAGGAATAAACCATCCATCAATTAAGATATTATCTTGCGTACGAAACGAGATATTTTCGTAAGCAACTCCTAAATCACTTGGTTTAACTGTGCTCGTATATTTAAAAGGACGTACATCTAAATAAAACCCTACAAGTGATAGTAATAAAATAAATGCGCAGAGCAACTATAGTATAGTTATGATTTTTTTCATTGTAAAATTCAATTATCTATCCGATTAATTATAGGTCTAAATACAACACGTAACACTACTTTTCCAGAATGCGCTGGCATTGATTTGAATGGAATAATCAACGATCCTGTTTTTGCTGTACACTCATAATAATTATTATCTTTCTTTATCACCTGATTTACTAAAGCTGTAGGCATGATATCTTGTACATGATTGCTGTGCTTCTCTTTAAGAAAGTGCATCGCCTTAATTTGTTCAATACTTTCAATTTGAAGTGCCTGATAATTTAATCCGAATAAAATCGCAATCTGCATATCAAGATTATCTATCACAAACCATAACGAAAAATACCCATCATGTGTAGAAAATGCTGAAATAATTTTTTTAGAAATGAATGCACTGTGTGATTGGATGATAAGTATATTTTCTCGTCTTAAACTAAGATCAGCTAAATTTGTTGGAAAACCATGCCGATGTTTTGACATCAGCGTTAGTGATAACTCAAGACCTGCAGCGCGTAAACCATACGGATTCTGATTTTTAAACCAAAGTCCTTGTCGGCGCAAGCTAGTTAATTCCGTGTCAGGTGTCTCAAACGCCTTGCAGTATAAACTGGTTCCTAAATTTGCATCATGTCGATATTCCTGGAGATAATCAATTTCAGTTTGTAATGGTAAATAACTTCTACGAATAAGCTCAGCTAATGCAATATCTCTCAACATTGAAAAAGAAAAATCAGCTCCTACTGTTTCAAAAAAATGTTTTGCATCATGGATAAATCGGATGCACTCTGCTTGAAAGCGTTTTGTTTTATCATGTTGCGCTTTCATTGTGCTTGAATCGGTGTAGATAGGATTACCTTGTTCGTCATAATCAAGTACGCTTCTATCGTCATTACAACATAACTCTTCGAGTAACGTATTTCCTATGCTTAAGACTTCCATAACACGATCATCGCACCAAGAAGGATCGATCAAGCCACTTCGCGTTTTTTTCCATTCAGGTGAGTTGAGTACAATTAAGTAACGTCCTGTGACTTCGACACCCATTTCTGATTGTAAAATAGGTGTTAACCATCGTTGTGATCGACCAAGATATCCCAGATCAACAAAAACAAGCGTGTCACCTTCTTGGATATTCACTTCTTTTTCCAAATATTTTCTGAGACGTGCCCAGTAGGCTTTTGATTGTGAAATAATATAATTTACAATTTGATCTTGCATAACCAGTTGACAAAATGTAGCGTTTGGATCCGCTGATAACTCAGCTTTTGCCAAAAAGGTATCTGTTATATGTTGTGGCAAAAGTAATTGTTTGCAAACAACGTCAAATTCTCCTGAATCCAACACGCTAGCCAAACACTCGGCAATGTTTTCACGATTTCGAATGGATGCTGCTATAGAACTAAATCGGCTAAGTCGTATACGTGTCCCGGGTAATTCTCCTAAAAGCGCTTCACATGCTAAGGATGGAAGATAAGCATCTCGCATCATAAATAATATTTTAGGTTTCTTATTTTGTTTTTTTAATTGTGAAATTTCATGCTCAAGAAACCGTGCAAATGAATACATCACAGGACCGATAGACATATAACCAATGATACTTTCTGGTTTGCTTGTATCGAGCACCGCACTTGAAAATAATCCACGAAATGGACTAGCCATTGAACGTGTATGGTGAACTGTCGTATCGTTAATAGCAGCAGACATACATTGTAAACGTAGATATTCCGTTTGTACGGAATCAAATTGTACTAGGTGTAATGCATGCAATCCATGTTTACGAGGATAATCAAGGTCAGCTGCTTCGTTATCGCCAATATGTAAAATCATTTGTGGTTGTTCATTTAGCTCTGACAAAACTGTTTTAAAAAGACCGTTTGTTTTTGATTGATTATAATCACAAGAGCAAAAAATTTCATGAAAAGATGTGAGTACATCATCAGGTAAAACACTCGCGAGTAAACGTTTCAATTGATTTTTTTTAAGATACGTATTACTGACAATTATTATTTTGATTCCGCGTGAATGTGCCGATCTGATGAGTTCAATGATAGGTGGATAAGCATAGCAAGCTTCTATTTCAGATAGAATTTCCTCTTCAATTAACAAATCGATTTCTTGATGTGTCAAAGAAGGAAATCCGACTCGATAAATGTCATTTAACGTCACCTCATGATGGCCCATTTGCACATACATCATGGCACGCGCATTTGACTCAGCATCGATACGATTGATTGCAGTAATATCTAATGATTGAAAATTTTCGCGGCGTTGCATATCGAAAAAAACATCTTTGGGTTCGATAGTTTTTCGCCAAAGTAAGGTATCAAAACAGTCTAATGAAAGCACTTTGATTTTATCTGCATAGTGCTGAAAATAGGTTAATAAATCACGTGCACGGATATGAAGTTTTTCATCCGATAATTGGAGACGAGAAATCTCTGAACTTGATACGGCTTCCATGCTGATAGCTCCCACAAGTTAATGTTTACTCATGAAATCATCGCATATTTGTGAATGGTTTGCGAGTCGATTGCGTTTTTTTGTAAGGGATCCCGCAGCTTAAGCGTATAAATAAGTTATATAAGCACCATTTGCAGCTTATTCGCTACTTCACATGTTCTCGGTTCTGGCGCCTCTCTAGAAGGAGGATAAAATAATCGTAATCATGAAACTTTATAACTCATACTGAAGCTAATTAACAATAGCGAGTTTACCCAACCAATTCTTTTGCTTTATCCCAGAAAAACATTAATTCATCAAATGATTTTCCGTTTAATGATTTTAATTTCTGTTCAGACACTATTTGTTTAACGGCATTAAATCGTCGCTCAAATTTATTAACACTATTTGTGAGTGTACGCTTGGGATCAGCTTGACAAAAAATACATAACGAAAAAACTGCATGTAATATATCACCTATTTCTTCTTGCAGCTTATCCGCATCTTTATCTTTTAAATGCACCTCAACTTCAGAAAGCTCGCTTCGAATTTGCGCCATGATTTGTTCGTGCGTGCCCCATTTAAAACCAAAATCTGTTGCTTCTCTTTCAAGCATTGCTAATTTTTCTAAAGTATCCATATCGCTCTCTTTTGAAGGTAAAATTTATAATTTTTATTGCTGTGACATGATCATGAAAAGGGTTTCTTGCATCAATCAATTTTATTAATATTAATGAATAGCTAACTAGCAGAAACATGCAGCTTCATCCCTTCATGTGAGGCAACAAAGCCTATTTTTTTATAAAATTCTAATGCATCAGGTCTTTGCTTATCTGTAGTTAACTGCACCACATGGCAGTGCAATTCTTTTGACTTGGCGATTGCCCACTCTATCATTAATTTACCAATACCTTTTCCTTGATAGGCTTGATCGATACGCACTCCTTCAATTTGACCACGTTTTCCACCTTGATATGTCAAATATGTGATAATCGTTAATTGTGCCGTTCCTATAATTTTTTTATCTTGTTCAGCCACGATCAGATAGTTATTTGTATCATTTTCAATTGCTGCAAATGCTGTGAAATATTGCTGTGGTAGTGGCACTTGATCCAGTTCACGTTTTTTGCCCAGCGGGTCATTTGCGAGTAAGTGTACAATCTCTGGTAAATCATTTTTATTCGCTTTTCTGATTATTGTATTCATTTTAAAATTTTCCAAAACAATGGGGATTAAAATTAGAATGAGCGCAGTGAAACGACAAACTGATAAAGGTATTCTGATTTTACAATCATTTATTTTTAAAAGCGGTCGTCCCGCGGCTTGTCCGTCGTTATTGCAGATTTTTTTTGCTTTTGTAGGGGCGAACCTGCGTGTTCGCCCTCTCTATCAAAGAAATAATGTTGCATATTTAGGCCGCGGGGCGAACACACAGGTTCGTCCCTACAAAAGCAGCAAAACCGCGGTCAAGCCGCGGTA
>JBDTIZ010000100.1:0-10330 GCA_039936115.1 Gammaproteobacteria bacterium | reverse complement strand
CGACGTCGATCTGACATCGACAAATGAGTATACTTACCCATGCGACAGTCTCCATGCTATTCAAGTTTCCCAAGAACATGAATATACAGCATTTTTAGACTGTCGCACTTCTGTTTAGAATTCGCCCGAAAAGCTAAAAATCGCTTACGCGACTTTTACGCGACTCTTACTGTTTCTGTTCTTCTTAACAGCGTTAATACAGGGCCATCTTTTCCAGAACAGGCTTTGTTAGCAGCTGCTAACAAGTTAGATAACTCAGCAGCAGAGTAGTGCGTAGTGATGCGTCCACTCTTATGCCCAAGTAAATCCTGCCGATCTTCAAAGCTAACGCCAGCAGCCCTCAGTCTGCGTCCAAATGTATGTTTAAGATCATGCACTCGTACTTGTTGGAGGTTTGCCCGAATACGCGCTTTTTTCCATGCTGAGCGCAGCATTCTGCTTACTGGTTTTCCTCGGTATGTAAAAACATACTCAGGGTGTTGGCCGCGCACACGATCAATTACCGATTTTGCAACATCATTAAGTACAACTAAGCGCTCTTCTCGGTTTTTCACATGTTCACTCGGTATCATAAACACCGAGTACCCTAAACCAAATACAGGCACTTCCCAGTTCCAGCGCAGCTTACAGATTTCAGTATCTCTGCAACCAGTATTAACCGCAAAAATTGCCATATTTGCTAAGTGAACAGGCAGTTCCTTAAAAAGATTTTCCTGTTCTTCCCAGTTCAATGGATAAGGTTTACGTTTATCCGTTTCTGGCAGCAATTTAATTTTTGGAGCAGTTGCTAACCAGGTTAAACCGAATTCATCAAGCCATTCACTTGCGGCAAGATTCAAAATATGTCGGACTAACTGCAATCCATAGTTAATAGTCCGCATTTTCAAACCTTTTTGTTTTCTCACTAGAATAAATTCTTGCAAGGTGCCCATGTGTACAGCTTCGAGGCTTAATTGTCCGATAAAAGGGTCTAATTGCTTAATCGTACAAATATCATCATAAAGGCTGGCTTTATGACCGTTTTCATTTACAAATTTTACTGCGGCTTCTCTAAAGGTACGTTTTGGTCGTACACCATAGATTTTGGCTTGGCGAATCATCTCAAGTTTGCGAATCAAATATTTTTCCGCTTCTTGGAGATTGCTTGTTCCAGTGCTTTCGTAAATTCGTTGTCCGTTAACTTTTTTGTTGATGTGCCAGACTTCACCGCGACGGGTAAGTCCTGGCATTTTTTTATGTCCCATACATTCCTCTCATGTGCGGGACGCCCGTTACAGTCCTTATAATGGTCTACCCACGCATCTAAATCAAGTCGGTCGAATGCAATTCCTTGTTCGCCGATTGGAATTTCAGTTAATGTTGGCCTCACGTCTTTATTAAAGCGGTTTCTATCCATTGCTAAATAAGTAGGCGCGTCTCTCAATCTAATAAGTCTTGGCTGCATACACTGACTCACCTTTTTAAAATTATTTCTTTTAAAATCATCGAGATAAATAATTTACTGTAATTTGTTCACGACTATGCCCAAGCTCTTCGGTCAAAATCATTCGTGCCTTATAATCAATCTGTTTTTGTTCGCGCGTTAAATCACAGGATTTTGGTCCACCATTAATCGGTGCATCCCATCCCGTTAATTCCTTATAACGTTGCTGCGCATACGCATGACGCAAGCCATGCATATTTTTGAGTCCTGCGCGTGCGACTTGCTTCTCATAAACATAACGTTGACGAATATAGTTTTTATTTTCTGGAATAAGAGAATGATTAAATTTTCTAGCTAGATTTTTCGCTTGTTCAAGCCAGTAACGTTGTTCTTCCGTGCGAATTGGAATGACTCGTCCGCGTCCGCCTTTGCACCACGAGGAAAGTAATTCCAGTTTGTCACCTTTATCTGCCACATGCGGTTTAATTTTTAATGATTCCTCGCGCCTTAAACCAAATACCCGTTGTAGTTCCAGTGAAACGCGCACATATTGATTATTAATTTTGGAAAACGAAGGGTCATGAAAAGCTCGATTTCTAACCGGAATATAAGTACGTCTTTCGATGCCAAGTTTATTGTTAGCTGGAATAAGGTTAGGTTTATTGATCTTTTTGGCTAAATACCTTAAAACCGCCATGCGGTTTTGTATTGTAGAAGTTTTTAATTTCTTTTCTTTCCAGAATTTTATGACTGCTAAAATATGTTTTTCTTTCAAATTATAAATATCGCGTAGACCATATTTTAGAGATACTAAATCTTTAGAAAATCGCGTAAGAATTGTGCGTCTATCTGCTTGCGTTGCATAAGAACCATCATTGTTTCGTTTGATGATGCTAAAGATACTTTTTCTTAAATCATTCTGTATAGACATATTGAATTATTAGCTCCTATTAAACGGCACATTGAATGCTTAGTGTTAACGTCTCAACCTTTTGCGCCGTGCGACAAAAGACCGCAACTTACGTTGCAAAGAGACAATGGTTAGGAGCTACGTTACATTGCTATTTGTATTAAATTTCCTCCGTTAGTTAGTGATCATTGATAAAGCGAATTGAATTTTTTAAAAAACGAAATTCTTGACT
Organism: Gammaproteobacteria bacterium; assembly: GCA_039936115.1. Classification (GTDB taxonomy): domain Bacteria; phylum Pseudomonadota; class Gammaproteobacteria; order DSM-16500; family DSM-16500; genus DATIJJ01. Next base: position 7,765 of record JBDTIZ010000100.1, on the reverse strand, counting down.
GTCCTGCGGACATTGCGAGATTTTTTAAAAAAATGCTTTATATTTTCATAGAATTACGCGACAAAAAGCGCCGCGTCACTACAGACATTAAAGCAATCTGTAGTGACGCGGCCGAGCTAAAAATAACGAACAGTGATTAGTCTATTGATTAATTTTTCCTCGATAGGCTAATTTTTATAACGCAAAAATTAATACTCACTAGGCAGCATCAGGCAATAATAGTCACATGAATCACATAAATAAAAATCAACAGGTTCATCCCTTAGTGGAAAGTCTGTCCATGTTATTTTATGTTGCAAGTGAGTTTTGCCATTGCCGTCACCTACCGAAATGACTGCCGATAAATCAGGGTTCACGACTAACTGAATGGTATAAAAACGATCTATATGCTCTTTGATTAAACGCGGTAGCAGCACACAACCAATCTCATCGATTAGCCAGTAACTGCTTGTCTCTTTTGCCAGATAATTAACACCTTCTGTGTAGCATAATGTTCTGTTGCCCCAATATTGAAAGTGCACTTCAGAACCTGTGAAGTGAGCAAGTTGATTGAGAATAAAGTTTTGTTCCATATTAATTTCTCCTTAATAAATAATCTGCGGAGAAACCCCCTGTGGGAAATTTCCCCACAGGGTTTAAATGAAAACTATTGCAAATGACTATAACAACCCATTTTCAGCAAACGAATAACTGCTTTGATGTGAAACAATGACATGATCAATCACGTTAACATCAATAATGCTCAGTATTCGTTTTAGATCACGAGTAATTTGTTCATCTGCATGGCTTGGATTGCAATTAGATGAGGGATGGTTATGCGCCAGAATTACTTTGGCAGCATTATGTTCTAGTGCTTTTTGAATGACAGTTCTAGGGTAGACCATTGATTCATTGATTGTCCCATAGAATAGCTTTTCAAACGCTAATAAGCGGTTGCTATTATCCAAAAATAAAACAGCGAACACTTCAGATTTTTCAGTCGCCAAATGTAATTGCAAATAGGAACGTACGCTACATGAATCAGTTAATGTTTCAGAACAATAGCGCAATCGTTTTTCTAAACAACGTAAAGCACGTGCAACTAATTTAGACTCTAAATCAGTTGCGCCGGATACGTTAGCATAGGATTTTGTCATGATTGTTTTCCTCATAAAAAAACTGAGGAATTAACCCATCTGGGGAAATTCCCCAGTGGGTGTGATAAAAAAGTTACTTGAGTATAGCTTGAATTAAACTATGAAATTGAACGATCACGAAAGAAACAACACCTAGTAATAATACCCATCCGGCTCTAAAGCTGTAATCGATAAATTTAGTGCGGATTTCATTCTGGGTATTGCTCATCTTTCCCAGCGTTGATTCAACCGCCATAACACGATGTTCAACTGATGAAAAATGTTTTTCTAAATGCGAAAAACGCTTATTCATATCAATTTTTAAATCAGTGAGTTGGTCAATAACACGCTCAATTGCTTTACTGACTGCCATATCCACCTTCATATCAACGAGTTCTGTTTGTAATTGGAATAAATCTTTTGCTTGAGATTTCGTCATAGTATAGCTCCTTTTTAATAGTTAAGCACCTAGCTCGCGCGTTACCATATCGTTCTCAAGTCCATAACTATGCCAATCAGGAGTAATATCCTTTTCAACAAAATACTCATGAATATTAAGAAGTTTTCCTTTTAATTGCACAATAACCTCCGGATCAGTTGCTGACTGGCCATGATAAGATTGCTGGAAACCAGAATAGCTGGCGTCAAATTTCACTATGATAGTTTTTTCCAAGGCCAATAAATGTTCTAATCTGGCTATAACAGGAAAATTTCTCATATCAAGATTGCATTCAATCCAGATATCGTCAGGGCAGGGTTCACTACAGTTATTAACTAAATTTAATGTAATGAGCCTCTCGCTTTTTTGGCAGCATCGAATATCATATAAATACGCATAACCGCTTAAACTAAGAAATTTATTACGGAACATCTGTTTTCCTCCATGTGATGAAAATAAATCGCACAAAGGAAGTATCCACAGGGGAAATTTCCCCCGTGCGGGTATTGTTAGAGCAGTTAATTTGAAACGAAAGATATGCAAAATAGATTTTGCATGTGATTTCTCCTGTAAATAATAATCCATTAAAAAAAGAACTATTCCGTGAGGAAAAGATTATTTTTCGTTGGAAGTGGTTGAGTGAAAAAAACGCATGTGTAGTAATCAATAGAGTATATTGGCTACTATGTAGTTACGAAAAAACTAACCATAAAAATTAATAGTTAGTTGCGCGAACAATTTTACAATTGCGATCAGAAGTTACATCACGCTAGCTGATCTTTTTTCTGCGGATTAGAGTCGAGCAGAATAACGACTAAAGCTAAAATGACCTTATTAATCCAAGCACAAAGCGATTAACAGGGGTTTTTTCATTAACATGTTTGTCATCAGAATGCGAAAATATCCCGATTTTTATAATAGAATTCATATTTTTTGAAGCAATATCAGGTTTTGCTTTTTCAATAAAACTTATTTCCATTTGAATCAGGTCACACTTTGTCAATAGGGATCGTTGAATTTCTAGTGTTCTGTGGCTATCAGGTCTGATAATGCCTAATGCACGGTCAATTGATCTCGTAACAGGTAAGAGCAAGATTCTTTTCTCCTGGTCAATTAACATTAACCTAAATAAATCTAGCCATTTTAATAAATTAATGAATTTTTGTAGGTGACTATCAGCACAACTGTTTATTCCAATATTGTCATTCTGCAATGTTTCAATCGCAGCTTGTAATAAGATGTTAAGATTGGAATGTGAGCGGGGTTTTATGTAGCAATTCAGCACGTCAAGTACTTCTTGTTTTAATAAATTAAATCGAGTTGGGTAAGCCATACCTGTTTCCCGATAAGCTGCAAGTTCTCCAAGATAATTTATATTCAATTCGTTGATATCTTTGACAGTAAAATATTCGTGCATAAGTGATCTAATACAGCTATGTAGCATGGAGAAAGTAGCAATAAATTCTTTATCAAAGGTAGAATCGTGCTGTAATTTCGTTGCTACTGTACGGGTAAGATGTCTGTGAAGAGAGGCCAATTTTTTTAATAATTTATTTTCATCAGCGAACGATAAAGAAGGAAAATTCAAACGATTTTGAAATTCAGTAATGATTTCCGTAATATTTTTTGCAATCGTATCTTTATCAGAGTACCGATTAAATAACGATGATAAAAATGACCTATCTTTTTTTTCTTCTTCAGTTGCGAGCTGGTTGGCTAAATCGCTTAATGTACTAAAATGATGCCCAACTTTTTTTGATCTCAAATTTCCTAACATATATACCCCTAGTGTGTAAGCAAAGTAATTTTTGTAAAATTTATTTTTACCTGAGAGTAGTATCTTTCATTAAACTGGTGAGTGTGCGAGTGATAATTTCCAATCCCAGTCAACAAATTGTTCTGCGCAGCTATTTCTTTGCTTAATATCCACGATCCCACTTTTACATTTATACATGGGTTGTACTGAATGTCCTTTTGTGTAATTCCTCGGCGGCTTAAGGGCGATAACCAGCTTGAATTAATTTGCATGGGCCCTATATCATAAGTGCCATTTTTGTTTTTAACAGTTTGTCCTATTTTTCCGCGTTCAATATTTAATATCGATATAATCAGTTTGGCAGGGATATTGAATTCAATGGCAGCTTCATTTATGCAATGTAAAGGCACATCGGCATAAGGGATAACGAGCATAAGCAGTCTCAGGATTTATAGTGATTATTTACTCTTGGTAAAAATGAAAACTCTATTTCTTTATCAAGTATTGCTATTGGAAGCTCCCCTTCATATAAGACTTTAGTATCTTGAGCTTTTTGATTGTTGGATCGAACATCATTGCGGGTGATGTCTGTTTTTTTCCACGGTAACGGTGTTGCAAAAGCATCCTGCATAATTTGTAGCGGAAATTTAATACCAATTGTTGATTGAGTTATTCCAGAGCGCTGCAATGTAATTAATTGTCGTAAAACATGATCAGTATTTGTTAATAATTCAGCGCCTAGATGACAAAACTCAGTAGAGATGTACAATTCATCATTCCACGCCTTGTTGTTTTCTAAATAACGTAACTTAATGCCGCGTGTTTTATTAAAATATGATGCAAGTTCTTGCTCAAGTCCGTTTATCTGGTCGATTGCTTCAGTTAACACTTTAAATGTTTTCATCAAATACCAATCAGCATAGGGGTCATCCATTCGGCAGCCTACGTAAATCTTTGCTATCATTATGCAGAATTGAACAAGCCCAATATTTCCTTTAGACCATCCGGCTTTAAAGAAGCGGTGTGCAATATCTGTATGTAAAGTAATATCGGCAATTATTCCCATGCGGTATTTTGTTTTATCGATTTCAGTATTCATCATTTACCTTATAAAGCGATTTGTTTTTGAAAGTAATCATTGATAGGTAGGTTTTGTAATGTTTCTGGTAAGATCTCATTATTTAAAACAATACCGTGTAAAGTTCGCCTGTCATGCAATTGTTTGGGAGTGATAACGTGATATTTCGCATCATTATCCAAAATTAACCAGTTATTTTTTTCTAATGATTGGATAAAAACTACTTTTGAAAGCAACTTGTTTTGCAAAAGAAAGTTATCAATCAAATCAGTACTGATAAATAAGCCGCTTTTTATTTTTAAGATATCTTCTGGATTTTCTTGGGCGTATTTTAAAAGATAAGCGATAAAATCATCGTTGATTTGTTTCGTCGAGTAGAGTTTTTCCTGAACAGGTAAAGCCGTGCTATTTTTTTCAGCGGCTAATTTGATTATTTTTTCAATTTCATTGTTGGCGGCAGATTGATTGGAAATTGCTTCTTGCCACTGATTAAATAGATAACCATTCTGAGTAAGCCACTTCAATGCTGTGTCGGGTAGTATGCTTGCTATAATAATGTCTAGATTATTATTGTCCTGCAGCAAATATAAATCTTTTAGTAACGCGGCAGAAAAAAGTGCGTATGTCCATTGTGCTTCTTCAGCTGAAATTTTTTCAGTGCCAGCATTTTTTGGAAACAGGACGCCTCGGCGTAGTTTCAAAGCAGTTATAGCTAACTTTAATTGTTGATCTAAAAAATCAATTGACTGGATGAATTCAACCAGATTAAAAAGAGTTTTTAAATACAATTCTTGATAAATGTCCTCTGGACAGCTAATCAGATTCTTTATTTCAAAAACATAAGACTTAAAATTTTCTTGTTGAAATATCTCTACATTTAACATAAAGCTCCTTTAATTTTTATTTTTCTGATTTCGCATAGCCGTAATTAGTAATTCAACATTTTTTGGCGCAGGCACATCTTTTGTTTGATCGTATAAAAGTATCACGTCAAACACAGTGTCCTGCACGAAATTTTGCTGATTATAAAGTAGAAGTTGATACATCTAATCTTCCACAAGGAGTTGCTTTGGAACGGATTGTTGGATAGGCATATAATAATGATTGAAGATAACTATCTCGCGCTGTCCGCTCTGCAGCATTACGCATATTGTCCACGACAATGCGCGCTTATTCATGTCGAGCAAGCATGGTCGGAAAACGTATTGACAGCAGAAGGTCGCTTATTGCATGAACGAGTTGATACTGGTGATTCTGAGCAGCGAGGCAATATAAGAACTGAACGAGGTGTTACTGTTATTTCTCATCGTTTACGAATTACTGGAAAACTTGATTTGTTAGAAGTTGAAGGCAAGCCGCCACGCAATTATTTTCCTGTGGAATATAAACGCGGCAAGCCAAAAGTAGAAAGTTGGGATAGGGTACAGCTATGTGCGCAAGCATTGTGCCTAGAAGAAATGTGTAGCGTCGACATTAAAGAAGCTGCGCTGTGGTATTGGCAAGTGCGTCGTCGCGAAGTTGTTGTTATAGATGCAGCGTTACGCGAACATACTGAATCAATTATTAATTCAGCACAGAAGATGATTCAATCTGGTAACACGCCACGTGCAATGTTTAATAAACGATGTAAGGCTTGTTCGTTAATTGGTTTGTGTGAGCCGAATATTTTACAGCATGATCATTCAGCACTATATGTAAGTGAAATATTTACGCCATGAAAAAATTACTTAATACTCTCTACATTACACGACAAGAAACATACTTGCATAAAGAACGTGAAACAATTGTTATTAAGCAAGGCAATGAAAAGCTAGGTCAATTTCCTGCGCTAACAGTGGGAAATATTTTATGTTTTGGACAGGTATCTGTTTCGCCGCCATTAATGGGGTTTTGTGGAGAGCGTGGTATCGGTCTTTCATTTTATTCAGAATATGGCAAGTTTTTAGCTCGTGTTCAGGGTCGTCAAACGGGAAATGTATTATTAAGACGTACACAATATCGATGGGCTGATAATGTAGAAAAATCTGTTTCAATCGCGCGTATTATGGTTGGTGCCAAAATTGCTAATGGCCGTAATGTACTCATGCGCGAAATTCGTAATCATGGCGAAAATATTTTATTAGATAGGGCAGTTCAGCAGTTATCGAACAGTTTGCGTCGTTGTCAGATTTCATCGAGTGTTGAACAAGCTATGGGGATAGAGGGAGAAGCGGCAGCAATATATTTTGGTGTATTTAATCAATTGTTGCGCAATCCTGGTTTCATTTTTGAAGGCAGGGTGCGACGTCCTCCAACTGATCCAATTAATGCACTTCTTTCATTTGCTTATTCATTGTTAACGCAAGAATGTACTTCTGCATTGCTTGGCGTAGGACTTGATCCTTTTGTTGGTTTTTTACATCAAGATCGTCCCGGAAGGCCAAGCTTAGCATTAGATTTACTTGAAGAATTTCGCGCACCTTTAGCTGATCGTTTTGTGTTGACAATAGTTAATCGTAAACAGATGCAGTTAAGAGATTTTGTAACTGAAGCAAGCGGTGCTGTGCGTTTAACAGATGATGCACGAAAAACATTATTAACTGCATATCAAGAACGGAAACAGGATGTGATCTTACATCCATATTTAGAAGAAAAAATTCCAATTGGTTTGTTACCACATTGTCAATCTTTATTGTTAGCCCGACATTTACGCGGTGATATCGAATATTATCCAGCATATATGGTTAAATAAAAATGTTAGTATTAGTAACTTACGATGTGAGCGTTATAACGCTAGGTGGTCAAAAGCGTTTGCGTAATCTTGCGAAGACTTGCTTGGATTATGGTATGCGTGTACAGAACTCTGTATTTGAATGTGAAGTTGATCCCGCTAGTTTTATTGTTTTAAAAAATACCCTCATGAAAATTTTTGATCCTGAATTAGATAGCTTGCGATTTTATTTCCTTGGGAAAAACGGGCGGCAAAGAATTGAACATGTTGGTGCAAAAACCGTTTCAGACCCTCTTCGAGACGCACTTATATTATAAATTATTATAAATCGCTAACCATGTCTGCTCATCTAATTGCTATAAGGATAGCGGCATATTAACTTATTGATTTTATTTTGAATGTATTTTGAGGCCAGTCTAAAAATCATAAGCCGCACTGTAAAACTTCTCTATTAGCGGAATAAATATTATTCTCAGTTTGTTTTCATACTGTTATGATAACGCAGTCGCGCTCTGCACGAGCGCGTGGATTGAAACATTTGTGACAAACCTTATTAAATTTACACATCTTAGTCGCGCTCTGCACGAGCGCGTGGATTGAAACAGAAATATCACCTCGGCGCTCACTCTCCAAATTAGGTCGCGCTCTGCACGAGCGCGTGGATTGA
>JBDTIZ010000099.1:0-4512 GCA_039936115.1 Gammaproteobacteria bacterium | reverse complement strand
TTTTAAAGCTTTTAGAACTTCTTATAAAGCATTTTGGATGGAATATAAATCTCCCTTAATCCCTCCATTGTTGGTCTTGTGACCAACGACTTCTTTATTATCTTTAACTATCAAGCGTATAAATATTTTTCTGCTGCATTCTATGAAGAGGGAATTGATATATTTGGGTTGATACCACATGAAGACAAGTAAAACATTAATTACATTTTGCATAGTTTATAACACAATTCGTAGTGTAACTAAATCCAACGCACAAAAAATAAGAGTAGCCCGCAAAAACACAAAACCATTCGAACACGCTACACTTATTTTTATCGTCCAAGTCCATCCGCACACGGCAGCATTTATATCACTTTCTTTCACACGCATCTTCATTACGTTCTCATTCCATTCGCGTTTCATTTCGCTTCGCTGCATTTCATTTTATTCCTCCGCTTCATTCGTTCATTTGCGGCACCTGCTTTTTACCAGGCTTCCAATACAAAAAATGATTTAGATAATTTGCACAGCTGGACGGATTGTTCTATGAAAATGACTTGATATTAATCACAGTTTTTTAGTACTATTGCTTCTTATAACATTAATACAATCGTTGTGCGGCATGCTAAACGAACACCTCATTCAAAGGACAATATTGACACACACAAATGACAAATCAGTTTATAAATAAGACGGATTCAGACTTCACAGAGCAAGAAACAAAAGATATTTTGAATCATCTAATGACAGAATATTTAGATAATGATTCGAAGAATATGAAAATGTCTTTTGATGATATGATTTCCGCAACCGCCAATGATTTGGGAATATCTAAAGAACAAATTCGTGCTGCATTTTCATACCCCAAAGCAGCGAAAATGATTGCTGATTTAGAAAACTCACACACTCAGGTATTACTAGCAGACAGGAATTTAATCGAGCATTTACACAAACCATTTGCTTTTAAAAAAGATTTGAAATTTTCACATGACGAAGTAAGAGAGATTATGAATCATGCAAAGAGTAATTATTTTGGGAAAAGAGAATTTGAGGTTAGAAAATTTGAGGACACAATAGAAGGCTTAGCAAGTGACTTAGGACTCACGCCAAAACAGGTTAGAGCTGCATTATCTACCGTAAATAAAAGCACATTTACCGAATTGGAGAAGACACATAACAAACGTGTCAAAGCTCATTTTGACACGTTACAATTTATTGAAACTGTAGGATATCCAAAAATTATTCGAGTATTACGGTTGACTTCTATATGGAAATTATTAGTTAAAAGGGAAAAGTGAAATAGTAGTTTACTAAACAATAAACTGTGACAGAAGCACGATCGCACAACAAGTATTTGCAAAAGCAGGGCTGGACAATGTAACATCAACTATTTACAAGCATCAGCAGCGGTTCCGGCTGACATCTATAAATTTCGCTTTTAGTTGTTAACTTCAATTTTAGTTTTTTAATCAGCATTTGTACCAGGCATAACCAGCAATGAATTCCTTGCCTTCGCAAATACTCAACGTTAGCAGAAATTTCATTCAGCATATGTACTCTGACAGTGAACATGATTTAGAAAATCTTCTTAGCTCAACTACAAATTTCACAGAACAGTTAATAAACTTCTGGAAAAGTGCTCAAGGTTGGGCACCAATTGAAGCTGCAAGTTTACTTTCTAAGTCCAGACTTGACTGGCAATTATCATTAACTAAACAACTTCACATATTTATTCGAGATGACATTCGAAAAGAAGAAGGAGCACTGATATTAGCTTGGGTTACTTTAGGAAGTTTAGTTGAAGGCTTATTAAAACTTCATTTATCTGTATAGTATAAGGATTACAAAAAGGATATTGATGCGATAAAAGATAAGAAAGGTGCAATTATTGACCCAGACGTATTAATGCTCGAAAAACTTAAGAATTTTTTTAAGCTTAAAATATTTCCATTAATGGAAAGAACGATTTGGAAATCAAAGATTAAAATTGATTGGATACTGTGGATTGATAAAGTTCAACAAAGGAGAAATGCAGTCCACGCGTACAAGCACAGGGAAATAGGAACCTTCAAAGAATTTTATCAAGATTTATATAAGTATAACGAATTTCAGAAAATGATTTCTAATATTTTGCCTTATCCTGACGAAATGTATGAACCTCGATAAAAACTTCTGCTAACATCGCAATAGCTTGTCAGATCGTACATTTCAGCAGCTTTTTGTAAGCTATTGGGATGTAGTTTCGGGCTGAAAATTCTATATTGAGCTATGAATCAAAATCTCACCTATTTGTCCGTTTACTGTACTTTTGTTCGGGCTGTAAATTCATTGAATGCCCATCCAGTCGCCAATTCTTAAACGTTATCGGAAACCTATACCATGAGTATTCCAAAGAATCACCATTATGTTTCCCAATGTCATTTAAGAGAATTTTTTAATAGTGCGGAAGGAAAAATATTTATTTATGATAAAGAAATAGATAACCATTATTATAAAACGACAACTAAAACTTTATTTAGCGAGCAGTTTCTTAATTCAAAAGAAATAAACGGGGAAATTGACCATCAAAAATTAGAACTAGAACTTAAGGTGTTGATTGAAGATGAATTTGGAAACCATGTGGAAAGAGTCAAATCTTTTATTAATAATCCAGTGGATCAAAATCGAACCAATGAATCATTAATCTGGCTTTCAATGATAGGTGTTATTGGGGAATTACGTCATCCAGTTTTCAAAAAATCTTTGGATAGTATTGAGGAAATAATCACTACAGATTTACGTAATGATATAAGTGGTGATGCAAGCCATTTAATAAAAAGGCTTTTTCCAGGAAATCAGAGAACCAAATACTCTAATATTCTTGAATATATAAACTCTGCCTGTCGAGTATTGGAGCAAATGGAACCTCTAGTATTTGGTATATACTTTATAGAATCGGATGAATATTTCATTTTACCAGATACTTCTGGCTACCAAATCCGAGGGCAATTTTATCCAGTATTAATTCGATATATCAATCAGATTATCCAAGTAGGTTTTCCACTTTCTCCCAAAATATTCATTTTAGCGAGTTCAAGAAAAAGTGGTAATCTGCCTTCGGGAATTTGTACAATCAAAAATGGTAATTCAGATATTGTATATAATATTAACAAAGACCTGCTAGGATTCGCCTATAAAGCTGTTGTTTGTTCGGATAAAGATTATTTGAGGAGATTTATCGATAAAGTGAAGACTGAGTTTACTTAGATTATTGCGGATGCCGATAACAGTTGCTTTGCTTCTATGCTGGAAGACGAATAAATTTTTATCTTTTTGTTCGCTATCGGCAGCCTTTCGGCAGACTTAATTGGCTATCCTAAATCCATCTCACAAAAAATAAGAGTAGCCTCCCAACACACAAAACCATTCGAACACGCTACACTTATTTTTATCCTCCAAGATCATCCGCACATGGCAGCATTTATTTCACTTTCTTTCACACGCATCTTCATTGCGTTCTCATTCCATTCGCATTGCATTCCGCTTCCCTACATTTCACTGCTCATTCCATTTCACTTCATTCATCGCTCGTTCATTCAGTTCATTGCATGCAGCCATTTTGCTAAACAAAACAAAAAAATATTTTAGCTAATCTGATTTGCCAACCGCTTCTACAAAACCGCCTGGCTTCCATCGCTCTAATTCAATAGTCTATCCTGTATAGCAATGCAAATTCAAGATCCAACTTTACCATGGTAAACTCTCAAAAAGATTTTTGGTTAAATACATTTCTTTTTTTTGCAAGGCATCCGGCAAGCAACACACATGCAGCAGCTACACCCTCACTCATTCGCTCAATCACTACATTTCATTTCGCACGCCGCATTTTATTTCGTTCAATCGCTTCCTTCGTTCGTGCCCAGCACCTGCCTTATGCCTGTCTTCTAAAATCAGTATATATTTTTGCTGGTTTAATCTTTTGAACGGATTGTAATAACATTAATACAAAAAGTATAATGACAGGGAGTTTATATTCAATCGCATTTTTTTCCTATTCCGGCATGTAAAGGCAATGCTGAATGTTGTGAAACATTTTAGAAAAACTCTTATATGATACAGAAAGAATTTACATAGTACATAAATCCAGAAACAGTTGACAGGTTTCTGAGTTTACAAACTGCTAATTATAAATGCTTATTCATTTTTTTTGGAAAATTGTTCCAATACCTGACTTGGAGTTCGTTTTTTAACTTTTAAAAATTGCTTATTGAAGTTAGAAATATTTTCAAATCCACTTTCATAGGCTGTCTCAGATATGTTGTATGATTCCGTGTACAATAATTTGCAGGCATATCCTATTCGTATCTCGTTTACATACTGAACAAATGATTTTTTGGTTCTCTTTTTGAAGAACCTGCAAAAAGATGTTTTGGTCATATTAACTTCCGATAATAAATCATCTATTGAAATCTGTTCTTTAAAATTCGCCATTATGTATTTGTAAATTCTATTCATTTTTAGATCTTGCCCCTCATTTATTGAATCTACAAAACT
>JBDTIZ010000098.1:0-24730 GCA_039936115.1 Gammaproteobacteria bacterium | reverse complement strand
AGTTGCCAGAAGGTGTTGAAATGGTAATGCCAGGCGACAACATAAAAATGGTAGTACAGTTGATTGGACCGATTGCAATGGAAGAAGGTTTACGATTTGCAATTCGTGAAGGTGGCCGTACCGTTGGTGCAGGCGTTGTTACTAAAGTATTAGAGTAGTCATTATGGCAGCTGGAAAAAATCAAAGAATACGAATTCGCTTAAAAGCGTTCGATCACAGGCTGATCGATCGTTCAACGCGAGAAATAGTTGAAACGGCAAAACGTACTGGAGCGCAAGTAAGAGGCCCAATACCATTGCCAACACAAATCGAGCGATACACAGTACTGATTTCTCCGCATGTTGATAAAGATGCGCGTGATCAATATGAGCTTCGTACACATAAGCGCGTAGTTGATATTAATCAACCAACCGATAAAACGATTGATGCGCTTATGAAACTAGACTTAGCTGCAGGCGTAGATGTACAAATTAGCGTTGATGCAGAAGATTAATTATTAGGCTATATATGCCAGTTTTGAGGCGATTACAATGACTATAGGTTTAGTCGGTCGAAAATGCGGTATGACTCGAGTCTTCACAGAAGATGGTGTATCGGTACCAGTTACCGTCATCGAGGTATTACCCAACCGAGTTACACAAATTAAAAATGTCGATACCGATGGCTATAATGCTATTCAGGTAACAACAGGTGAGCGTAAGCGTTCTAGAGTTAATAAGCCACAAGCAGGACACTTTGCAAAAGCAGGTGTTGAGCCAGGTCGTGGTCTATGGGAATTTAGAATCGCAGATGGCAAAACTGTTGCTGAAAACATAGTAGTTGGATCTGAGCTTAAAGTAGATCTTTTCACAGTTGGACAGTTTGTCGATGTGACAAGCAAATCTAAAGGTAAAGGTTTTGCTGGCACCATTAAGCGTCACCATTTTGCAGGACAAGATGCAACTCACGGTAACTCGTTATCGCATCGTGTACCGGGATCTATTGGCCAACGCCAATCACCAGGTAAAGTCTTTAAAGGCAAAAAAATGTCTGGCCACTTAGGTGATAAGCAACGCACTATTCAGTTACAAAGAATAGTTAAATTGGATCTAGAGCGAAATCTGGTACTTGTAAGAGGTTGTGTTCCTGGAGCTCCAGGATCAGATGTTGTGATCAACCCTTCAGTAAAAGCACCGCTTAAAGTGGAGACGAACTAATGGAACTCAATTTATTAGGTTCGAAAAAGAAACAGCTTGAAGTTTCAGACAGTGTATTTGACTGCATATTCAATGAACCATTGATACATCAAGTTGTAACTGCATTCATGGCCGCAGGCCGTGCAGGAACAGCTGCACAAAAAACTCGATCAGAAGTCAGAGGCGGTGGTGCAAAACCATTTAATCAAAAAGGCACTGGACGAGCGCGTGCGGGTACGATAAGAAGTCCAATTTGGCGAAAAGGTGGCGTAGTTTTCGCTGCTAAACCAAGAAGTTATGAGCAAAAAGTCAATAAAAAAATGTATCGCGGTGCTTTACGTTCAATATTGTCTGAGCTGATTCGCCTCGAACGACTAGTTGTTGTTGATTCATTTCAAACTGAATCACCTAAAACAAAAGATCTGCTTGCTAAGCTAAAGGATCTTAATTTAGTCGAGAAAGTATTAATTATTACTGAAGCTGTTGACGAAAATCTTTATCTGGCAGCTCGTAACTTGCCAGCAGTTGAAGTAAGAGATGTGGTAGCAATTGACCCAGTGTGCTTGGTAGGTACTGATAAAGTGTTGATGACAGTTGCTGCGCTCAAGCAAGTTGAGGAGTTGCTAAAATGAAACAAGACCGTCTTCTGAAAGTGATACAGGCACCTCATATGTCTGAAAAAGCTGCACTTGGAGCTGAAAATCAGAGTATGTATGTATTTAAAGTAGCAACCACGTCGACAAAACCAGAAATAAAAGAAGCAGTTGAGCTGCTATTTAAAACTAAAGTTGCCTACGTTCGTATTGTTAACGTTAAGACTAAACCAAAGCGTTTTGGTGCTATACAGGGTCGTAGTAAAGCATGGAAAAAAGCCTATGTGACACTGCAAGAAGGTCAACGAATTGATTTTGCAGGTGGACAACCATAGTAGTTTTAGCTATTAAAAGAAATTTGTAGTAGTGTCAAGATAAGCTATCGTAACTCTAACTTTCTGCTGACATTCATCAACTGACTTCTAATAAAATCTAAAATTTAAAGAGTTAAATCAGACAATTATTGAAAAAATATGTAAAAAGTACTTGGCATTTACGTATTTGGCATTATAATAGCGCGATTTTACTCTCACGATTGGGTGATTGATCAAAAAAACATATAAAGTTGAGTATTGAGGAATATATGGCATTAGAAAAATCTAAACCAACGTCTCCGGGTCAGCGTTTCCTGGTGAGGATCATCAATAATGAATTGCATAAGGGTAAACCTTATGGACCCTTGCTCCGGACTAAGAAAAAAACCGGCGGCCGTAATAATGAGGGTAGGATCACCTGTAGACATGTTGGTGGTGGACATAAGCAACGCTATCGTATAATGGATTTCAAACGTGATAAAGACGGTGTTCCAGCACGCGTAGAGCGTATTGAATATGATCCGAATCGCAGCGCTAACATTGCTCTTGTAGTCTATGCTGACGGCGAAAGACGTTATGTAATAGCAGCCAGTGGATTAAAAGCAAATGACGTTATGATGTCAGGCGCAGAAGCTCCAATTAAGGTAGGGAACTGCTTACCATTAATTAATATCCCAATTGGTTCTACGATACATTGTTTAGAGCTTAAACCCGGCAGGGGAGCACAACTTGCAAGAAGCGCAGGCGCTTCTGTTCAGTTGATTGCCCGTGAAGGGATTTATGCAACAGTAAGATTGCGATCAGGCGAAATGAGAAAGATCTTATCAGACTGCCGTGCAACAATCGGAGAAGTTAGTAACTCCGAACATAATTTGCGATCACTTGGTAAAGCGGGTGCGAGCAGAAGACGTGGCATACGTCCTACAGTGAGAGGTGTAGCAATGAACCCTGTCGATCACCCACATGGTGGTGGCGAAGGTAAAACCTCTGGCGGTAGACATCCTGTAAGTCCTTGGGGTGTGCCAACAAAAGGATACAAGACTCGTAAAAACAAACGTACTAATAAATTTATAGTACGTAAACGAGATCGAAGTTAAGTTTTTTTTCATCGACAATTTAGATGAGGGTATAAGTGTGCCGCGTTCAATTAAGAAAGGACCATTTGTAGATTTACACTTGATGAAAAAAGTGGATGAGACTGTCGCTTCAAATAACAAGCGCCCTATTAAAACCTGGTCACGAAGATCAATGATAATACCAGATATGGTTGGTATCACTATTGCTGTGCATAACGGCAGGCTTCATGTTCCAGTTTTTATAACTGAGAATATGGTAGGTCATAAGTTGGGTGAATTTGCAGCAACAAGAACTTTCCGTGGTCATTCCGGAGATAAGAAAGTTAAATCTGACGAGAAGTAATATTAGATAATCATCATGATTATAGCAGGGGGTAGGTGATGGAAGTCGCTGCAAGATTAAGAAGTACTAGACTGTCAGCGCAAAAATGTAGATTAGTTTGCGATCAGGTCAGAGGAAAATCTGTAGAGCATGCTTTGGATATATTGAAGTTTAGTACAAAAAAAGCTGCTGCAATTGTAAAAAAAGTACTTGAATCAGCAATTGCTAACGCAGAGCATAATGCTGGTGCTGACGTAGATGAGTTGAAAATCAAGACTATATTTGCAGATCAAGGCACTACTTATAAACGAATGCACGCAAGAGCGAAAGGACGTGGTTGTCGCGTATTAAAGCCAACCTGTCACATCACTGTAATTGTGTCTGATGAGGAGAAAAACTAATGGGACAAAAAGTTCATCCCATAGGAATTCGATTGGGTATCGTTAAAGATTGGGCTTCAAGATGGTATGCGCCATCAAAGGATTTTGCGGATACATTATGTGCAGACATTAAAGTTCGTGAATACTTGAATGAAAAATTAGCTCAAGCGGGAATTAGCAGAATTCAGATTGACAGACCAGCAAGAAACGCAAAAATAACGGTTTATACTGCGCGACCTGGTTTGATTATAGGAAAAAGTGGAAAAGAAGTTGAGACTCTTCGTGATGAGATCAACAAGATACTTAAAGTGCCAGTCCATGTAACAATTGAAGAAGTACGCAAGCCTGAATTAGATTCTAAGTTGGTTGCAGAATCTGTAGCTCAGCAGTTAGAAAAGCGTGTGATGTTTAGAAGAGCTATGAAGCGAGTTGTTACCACCGCAATGAGACTAGGTGCAAAAGGCATCAAAATCTGCGTGAGCGGAAGACTTGGTGGTGCTGAAATTGCACGTAGCGAGTGGTATCGAGAAGGAAGAGTACCTTTGCATACACTTCGTGCAGATATCGATTATGGCACAGCTGAAGCCTTCACAACTTACGGTGTTATTGGTGTTAAAGTGTGGATATTTAAAGGTGAAGTGATCGGCGATAGAGATCAAGCTGAAGGCACTACGGAAAAAACTTCGGGTAAACAGGAGAAGTAATCAATGATGCAACCGAAGCGGACAAAATACCGTAAACAATTTAAAGGTCGTAATCGCGGTGTAGCGACTCGTGGAAACAAAGTTAGTTTTGGTGAGTTCGGCTTGAAAGCAGTTGAGCTTGGTAGAATTACCTCTCGGCAAATCGAGGCGGCTAGACGCGCAATGTCACGCCACATTAAGCGTGGCGGTAAAATTTGGATAAGAATTTTTCCTGATAAACCAGTATCTAAGAAACCACTGGAAGTACGTATGGGTAGTGGTAAGGGTAATGTGGAATATTGGGTCGCTCTTGTGCAACCAGGTCGTATGATGTTTGAAATCGAAGGTGTTACCGAAGATTTAGCTCGGGAAGCATTAAGATTGGCAGCAGACAAGTTACCAATTAAAACTGTATTTGAAAGTCGGACGATAATGTAATGAAAGCTAGCGAATTAAGAAGCAAATCAGCTGAAGAACTGCAAAATGAGTACGTTGCTATTCATAAAGAATTGTTCAACTTACGAATGCAGAGAGGAATTGGGCAGTCCCCACAAACGCATCTCTTTAGGAAATTAAAGAGAGAGGTCGCTCGGATCAAAACGATCTTAAAAGAGAAAGAAGGTTCATGAATATGACGTTAGAGCAGAAAGTTTCACCTCGAACAGTCACTGGAACAGTGATAAGTAACAAAATGGATAAAACCATTGTTGTTCAAGTAGAGCGTAAAGTTAAACATCCACTCTACAAAAAGTATATGCGTAAGTTTTCCAAGATGTATGCTCATGACAGTGAGAATATCTGCAAGATTGGAGACGTAGTGCAGATAAAAATGTCCAGACCCATTTCAAAAACCAAATCATGGGTATTGGTACAAGTGGTTAATGAAAATGAGAATAAAGCAGTAATCTAAAAAAATAATAAGTCATTTTTTTTCGCAACTTCTTTATTTTTCGAAGAAACGTGATAGTATTGACGGCCTTGTTTCCGTCGTAAATTGGAGTTGAGCATGATTCAGACGCAATCGATACTAGATGTGGCAGATAATAGTGGTGCGCGTCGCGTGATGTGCATAAAAGTGCTAGGCGGCTCACGTCGTAGATATGCCGGAATAGGTGATGTCATCAAGGTAAGCGTCAAAGAAGCTATACCAAGAGGCAAAGTCAAAAAAGGCGAAGTTTTAAATGCAGTTATAGTTAGAACACGTAAGGGAATTAGACGCCCAGATGGTTCACTTATACGCTTTGATGAGAATTCAGTTGTGTTGCTAAATGCTCAAATGCAACCAATAGGAACACGTATTTTCGGGCCTGTAACACGTGAATTACGCGGTGATAATTTCATGAAAATCATCTCGTTAGCACCTGAGGTTTTATAAGCGCTTAAATAGAGAGTAAGACATGAGAAAAATTAAGAAAGGCGATGAAGTAATTGTTATCGCTGGTAAAGACAAGAGTAGAAGAGGCGTAGTCCAGTCGGTTGTAGATAAAGGCGAGATGCTAATTGTTGAAGGCATTAACACTGCTAAAAAACATATGAAAGCAAATCCTAATACAGGCGATAAGGGTGGGATTATTATTATCACACGCCCAATACGTAGCTCAAATGTGATGCTTTACGATCAAGCATCTAGTAAAGGAAGTCGTGTAGGTGTGCGCACATTGAAAGATGGTAGGAACGTGCGTTATTTCAAATCGACTGATGAAGTTGTTGATGTGTAAGAGCAGGTGAGTTATGGCACGATTACAAGAATATTATTACAAAGATGTTGTTAAGAAATTAAAAAGCCGTTTCAACTATACATCGGTTATGCAAGTACCGCGTATCAGCAAGATCACATTAAATATGGGACTTGGTGAAGCAATGGATGATAAAAAAATCATCACTGCTGGTGTAAGCGATTTAGAAAAGATTGCCGGTCAAAAACCTGTTGTGACTCTTTCACGCAAATCCATTGCAGGATTTAAAATTCGTGAAGGCTGGCCAATTGGTTGCAAAGTAACATTACGTGGAAAACGTATGTATGAGTTTCTAGATAGACTTATCACTATTGCATTACCACGAGTAAGAGATTTCCGTGGTCTAAGCATTAAGTCTTTTGATGGTAGAGGAAACTACAGCTTAGGGTTTAAAGAACAAATTGTTTTTCCAGAAATTGAATATGACAAGATTGATATGCTAAGAGGTCTTGATATTACAATTACTACCTCTGCGAAAACAAATAAAGAGGCGCATGCTTTATTACAAGCATTCGATTTTCCATTTAAAGAAAAAGATGTGGGCTAAAAAGCTATGGCTAAAACTTCAATGGTTGAACGTGAGAAAAAGCGAGCACAACTAAACAAAAAGTTTGATAAGAAACGCAAAGAACTTAAAGCAGTGATCGTCAATATTCATCTGAGTGATGATGAGCGCGTCAAGGCTGAACAAGACCTACAAAAATTACCACGTGATTCCAGTCATTCACGTCAGCGTAATCGTTGCAGGATGTGTGGTAGGTCAAGAGCTTTTAATCGCCTAACAGGCTTGTGCAGAATACACATGCGCTCAGCTGTTATGAATGGTTTAGTTCCTGGTATGCATAAGGCTAGTTGGTAATTAGTGTTGCTGAAAGTTAGGGGTGTTTGAAAATGTCGATGCAAGATCCGATAGCAGATATGTTAACACGCATTAGAAATGCGCAAGCAGTAGGTGGGGTGAATATTACTATGCCTGCTTCTAAGCTTAAAGTTTCTATTTTGAAGGTTCTAAAGGAAGAAGGTTATATCGAATCCTACGAAACTTCGAATGTAAATGGCAAAACAGATTTGCAAGTAACCTTGAAATATTATCAAGGGAAAGCTGTTATAGATAAAATTAAACGAATTAGCCGTGCCGGACTCAGAGTATATAGAGGCTCAACCGAGTTACCTGTCGTACGTGCAGGTATGGGCATAGCAATCGTTTCAACACCAAAAGGTGTAATGACAGAACGTTCAGCTCGTGCTCAGAAATTGGGTGGCGAAGTGCTGTGTACAGTTGAGTAGTAGGGAGCATATATGGTCACGTCAAGAGTAGGTAGAAAACCAGTAGCTCTTCCCAATGGAGTTGAAGTAAAAATCAACGGGCAAGATCTACATATAAAAGGACCAAAAGGTCAATTGAATTTACATATTGACCAGGCTGTCACTGTTTTAGTTGAAGATGGCTTTGTTAAAGTTCAACTGAACAAAAATGCTGCTTATAGCCGTTCTGGTTCAGGTTCAAAATTAAAAAGATCAATTACCGGAACATCACGCGCTAAAATTGCTAATTTTGTACACGGTGTTAGCACAGGGTTTGAGCGCAAACTTTTATTAGTTGGTGTTGGTTATAAAGCACAGGCAAAAGGTAAAGAATTACATTTAACAATTGGATATTCACATCCGGTAAGCATTGTTGCTCCAGAGGGAATAACAATTGAGACTCCAAGTCAGACTGAAATACTTGTAAAAGGGGTTGATAAACATTTGGTAGGTCACGTTGCATCCATGATACGTGCTCTTCGTAGTCCTGAGCCTTATAAAGGTAAAGGTATACGCTACGCAAATGAAGTTATCGTATTGAAAGAAACTAAGAAGAAGTAGTAGGGCATTATGAAAACAAACAAGAAAGACTCGAGATTGCGTAGAGCAAAACGCACAAGAATTAAAATTCGTGAGCAAGAGGCTGTTCGCTTGAGTGTTCATAGAACGCCTAAACATATTTATGCACAAGTCATATCATCTGATGGTGCTAAAGTGTTAGTTTGCGCATCTACTCTTGATAGTGAAATCAAAGGTAAGCTGAAATCAACGGGTAATGTGGAAGCTGCAAAGTTGGTCGGCAAACTTGTCGCTAAACGTGCTCTTGATGCAGGAATTGAAAATGTTGCATTTGATCGATCAGGTTTTAATTACCATGGTCGTATTAAAGCGTTAGCAGATGCAGCTAGAGAAAGTGGTTTACAATTTTAAGGGCTGGGAAATATGGCTAGTTTTGACCAATCAACGAAAAGTGACGGCATGCAAGAAAAATTAGTTGCCGTATCAAGAAATGCTAAGGTAGTAAAAGGTGGCAGAATATTTAGTTTTGCGGCAATTTGCGTAGTAGGCGATGGCAATGGACGTATTGGAATAGGACGTGGTAAAGCACGTGAAGTTCCAGTTGCAATACAGAAAGCATTAGAATCAGCACGTAAAAATATGCGTTATATTGTACTCAAAAACGGCACCTTACACTCACAGGTCAATGGTAAGCACTGTGCAACACGAGTGTTTATGAAGCCTGCCTCTGAAGGTACTGGGATTATTGCTGGCGGTGCAATGCGTGCAGTCTGTGAAGTACTAGGTATCAGAAACGTATTAGCTAAAATTGTCGGATCATCAAATCCAATCAACGTCGTAAGAGCAACTCTGCACGCACTTCAAAGTGTAACTACACCTGAGTATGTTGCTTCAAAACGTGGAAAGACAGTTGAAGAAATTACTGGGAAATAATTATGCCAAGCAAAAACAAACAAGTAAAAGTAACATTAGTGAAAAGTGTGATATCAGCACTGCCAAAGCATAAAGATTGCATTAAAGGACTAGGCTTGCGCAAAATTCGAAGCTCTTCTATTTTGCAAGATACTCCGAGTGTTCGCGGAATGATAAACAAAGTAAGTTATTTGTTATTAGTAGAGGATGTATAGAGATGAACCTAAACACGTTAAAGCCCGCACCAGGTTCAAAAACCCCAGCAAAACGTTTGGGGCGTGGTATCGGTTCAGGCAAAGGTAAAACTTGTGGACGCGGACATAAAGGTCAAAAAGCTCGTGCTGGTGGATTTCATCGGGTTGGTTTTGAAGGTGGTCAAATGCCACTGCAAAGACGAATTCCAAAATCTGGATTTAGATCAATGAAAGCTTTAGTACGTGAAGAAATTCGCCTGTCTGATCTAAATAAAATAACCTCTGATGTTGTAAGTTTGGAATCATTACGCTCAGCTGGTTTAATTCGCGGAACTACTAAATTTGTGAAAATCATTTTTGCCGGCACTTTGGACAAAGTGTTAACTGTACGTGGCCTGCCAACATCAGCAGGAGCACAAAAAGCAATAGAAGCACTTGGCGGCAAGGTTGAGGCATAAATGGCAACGAATCGTCTAGGATCAGGGACAGCTAATCAAGGAATTGCAGACTTAAAAAGACGTCTGCAATTTGTACTTCTAGCGATCATAGTTTTTCGAATCGGATCATATATTCCAGTGCCAGGATTGAATCCTTTGCGCTTAGCCGAATTATTCAATGCGCAGCAGAATAATATAATTGGCTTATTTAACATGTTTTCTGGTGGAGCATTGATGAGATTCAGCGTCTTTGCACTAGGGATCATGCCTTACATTTCTGCCTCTATTATCGTACAGTTACTGACTGTTCTATCGCCACAACTCTCAGAGCTGAGAAAAGAAGGCGAATCAGGACAAAGGAAAATAAACAAATATACGCGCTACGGTACATTAGTCCTGGCAACTTTCCAAGCAATTGGTATTTCTAAAATGCTGGCGGCGCATGGTATTGCGTTAGATCCAGGTATCCCTTTCTATTTTACAACGACTCTAACTTTAGTTACCGGAACGTTGTTCTTGATGTGGCTTGGTGAACAAGTTACCGAACGTGGTATCGGTAATGGCATATCAATCATCATCTTTGCTGGTATTGTTGCAGGCTTACCTGAAGCTATCGGACGTACGCTGGAACAAGTTCGTGAAGGACAGCTACAAGTTGTCGCATTGTTACTGATTATAGTTGCTATATTTGCTGTAGTCGCTTTTGTTGTATTCGTAGAGCGCGGTCAACGTCGCATTACAATCAATTATGCGCGTAGGCAGCAAGGTGGAAACATGTATTCCACCAAAAGTAGTCATCTTCCTTTGAAAATTAACATGTCAGGTGTTATACCGCCTATCTTTGCATCAAGCATTCTATTGTTTCCAGCTACATTAGCTCAGTGGTTTGGCCATGGAAAAGGAATGGAATGGCTTGGTTCTATCGGAGTAGCACTGCAACAGGGACAACCTTTGCATATGTTATTATTTGCTGCTGCAATAATATTCTTTTGCTTTTTTTACACTGCACTTGTATTTAATCCAAAAGATACAGCAGAAAATCTAAAAAAATCAGGCGCGTTTATCCCAGGTATTCGACCAGGCGAAAACACGGCTAAATATATTGATATGGTAATGTCACGTCTTACACTTGCCGGATCAATATATGTAACACTTGTTTGTCTGTTACCTGAATTTATGATTTTGACTTGGAATGTACCTTTTTACTTTGGTGGTACTTCTTTGTTAATTATTGTGGTAGTTGTGATGGATTTTATTGCACAAGTTCAGGCACATATAATGTCATACCAGTATGAATCCTTACTTAAAAAAGCTAACTTACGTGGCGGCGGTATGGGTTTAGTACGGTAAAAATTAATAAAGTATGCTGAGAATTGGAGTTTATTATGAAAGTTGGTGCGTCAGTAAAGAAGGTATGCCGTCATTGCAAGATTGTTCGTAGAAATCGTGTAGTGAGAGTTATTTGTAAAGAAAAACGACATAAACAAAAACAAGGTTAATAGTTAGGATCTTTTTTCACTAAAAGGTTGATTTATTATTAATTCAATATTACACTGACGCGCTTTTGCGGTTAGAGGATCTCAAAGAGAAAAGTTGTAGGAGTGATTGAATGGCAGCCCGTATTGCAGGCGTTAACATACCGGTACAGAAACATATAGTTATTGGCCTTACCTCTATATTTGGTATTGGACGGAAAAGAGCTGAAATTATTTGTGTATCAGCTAAGATTAGACCGGAAACAAAAGTAAAAGATCTTTCGGAAGCGGAACTTGAAAGCTTACGTGGTGAAGTCGCTAAGTTTCGTGTTGAGGGTGACTTGCGTCGTGAAGTTTCAATGAATATTAAACGATTAGTTGAATTAGGTGCTTATCGTGGTTTAAGACACCGTCGCGGTCTTCCGGTGCGAGGACAGCGTACACGAACAAATGCTAGAACCCGTAAAGGTAAGCGAAAGGGTAAGAACTAAAAAACCGATTATATTTCAGTAGGTAACTAGGAAAATAAATTGCAATGACAGATACCAGAGTTCAACAAACACCAGCAGTTAAAGCGCGTAAAAAGACTAAAAAACTAGTCGTCGACGGTATGGTTTATATTCGCGCATCCTTTAATAATACAATTGTCACAATTACTGATGTACAAGGTAATACAGTTGCATGGTCAAGCGCAGCAAGCTGCGGTTACCGTGGATCACGAAAATCGACCCCATATGCGGCGGGTGAAGCAGCTGCAAAAGTGGCTCAAATCGTGGTTGAAAACTTCGGTATGAAAAACGTACATGTTCGTGTTAAGGGCCCAGGCCCTGGTAGAGAGTCAGCAATTCGCTCACTCCACACAGCAGGTTTGAAAATATTATCAATCACAGATGCGACAGGCATACCATTTAATGGTTGCCGTGATCCTAAAAAACGTCGCGTGTAAAGCAGGAGAAGGTTGATGGCTCGTTATCTTGGACCAAGATGTAAATTAGCGAGACGCGAAGGTGTAGATCTTTCGCTCTTAAGTGCAGTACGTTCACTTGATACAAAATGCAAGTTGGACACACCACCAGGAATGCATGGCGCGCGCAAAGGGCGTGCGACAGAATATGGCGGACAATTGCGCGAAAAACAAAAAGTTAGACGTATTTATGGTATTATGGAACGTCAATTCCGTAACTACTTTAAAAAAGCTGCACGATTAAAAGGGTCAACAGGCGAAAATCTGTTAAAACTTTTAGAAAGCAGACTAGACAATGTGGTATACAGAATGGGGTTTGGATCAACTAGAGCTGAAGCAAGGCAGTTAGTAAGCCACCGTGCTATTTTAGTTAACGGTAAAAGCGTAAACATCCCATCGCATATGATTTCTCCCGGTGACGTAATTACTGTGAGAGATCGCTCAAAACAACAATTGCGAATTCAAGGAGCAGTTACCTTGGCGCAATCAAGAGCAGCCTGCAGCTGGATTGAAGTAGATATGAACGAACTTTCAGGTGTTTTCAAAAATATGCCAGAAAGATCAGATCTACCAACTGATATTTACGAAAAACTAATTGTTGAGCTTTATTCCAAGTAATTGTTTGGAGTTCATGAGGCTATTAAATGCAAAATAATCCGTACGAATTTTTAAGCCCGCGTGAGATTGCAGTAGAAACATTAAGCCCTTTTCATGCAAGGGTAACACTAGAGCCATTAGAAAGAGGCTTCGGTCATACGTTAGGCACAACTATACGTAGAATCTTGCTTTCATCAATGCCAGGAGCAGCAATTGTTGAAACAAAAATTGACGGTGTACTACATGAGTATGGCACCATACCTGGCGTTCAAGAAGATGTGGTTGAAATCCTCCTAAACCTCAAAGGTGTTGCGATCAAACTTCATGGTCGTGAAGAAGTTATGCTAAAACTCAGCAAGAAAGGTGCTGGCCCAGTTTTAGCTGGCGATATTGAACAAGAACATGATGTTGAAATCATTAATCCTGATCACGTTATTGCGCATCTTAATGATGCAGGTTCTATCAATATGGTATTGAAAGTTGTCTTGGGCAGAGGGTATCAAACTGCCTCTACTCGAAGCAAATTCAAAGAGGAAGGAAAAATTTCTATTGGCGTGCTTCACATAGATGCAAGTTTTAGCCCAATTAGACGTGTAGCATACTCAGTTGAAAGTGCTCGTGTAGAACAACGTACAGATTTGGACAAGCTCGTAATTGATCTTGAAACGAATGGTACATTAGATCCTGAAGAAGCGATAAGACGATCAGCAACAATTCTACAACAGCAATTATCACCATTTGTAGATTTAAAATCATCGCCAATCACTAAAGATGCTGGTGATCAGTTGGCCGTCAATCCAATTTATACACGTCCAGTTGATGATCTCGAATTGACTGTGCGCTCAGCTAACTGTTTAAAAGCTGAAAGTATATACTTCATCGGGGATTTGATTCAGCGTACGGAAACTGACTTGCTAAAAACACCAAACCTTGGCAAGAAATCATTAACAGAAATCAAAAATGTACTAGCATCACATGGTCTATCTTTAGGTATGCGTTTAGACAATTGGCCGCCAGTATCGTTAAAAGACAAAGAGTAGGAAGGTTTGCATCATGCGACATCGTAAAAGTGGTAGATATTTTAGCCGTACAAGTAGTCATCGTAAGGCAATGTTTAAAAATATGATGGTTTCTATGCTTAACCATGAGCTTATAACTACGACAGTAGCAAAAGCTAAAGAGCTGAGAGGCTACATGGAACCAATGATTACTTTAGCAAAAGTTGACACAGTACATAATCGACGTATTGCATTTTCTCGTCTTAGAGATCGTGAAATGGTAACCAAACTTTTTAATGAAATTGGTCCTCATTTCAAGCAACGCCCAGGTGGTTATTTGCGTGTTTTAAAATGCGGTTACCGCAAAGGTGACGCAGCTCCAATGGCTATCGTAGAGTTAGTCGGAAGAGAAAAAATTGAAGCGCCTGCTGATTGAGCTTTAAATATTAGGTCTTATCAGAAACCGGATGAAAGTCCGGTTTCAATATAACTCTCTGCAATCCCTCATGTTTTACTTGCGACATCTTTTTTTGTCAAAATACTCATACGAAGAACCATTTTCATTCTTGTTAATAGAATAATGAAAATACATTTCATGGTTTGAAATAACACTAGTTCCAAATACAAAATCTCAAATCAAAAAACAAATTCGAAAACAAGATTATTTATTCCCACTATCTGTCGCAGAGGTTAAAATGCCACACAGCCTTATTCTATCAAAAATTTGATATTCAAAAGGTTCGATTGGAATTAAAAGCGAGGAGCATTTTAGTGACTCAATTAGCATCGATTGAAGAAGCCATTATAGAATTGCGCCAGGGGCGCATGATTATTTTAGTTGATGATGAAAATCGCGAGCAAGAAGGTGATTTGGTTTTGGCGGCAGAAAAAGTTACGCCTGAAGCAATTAATTTTATGATTACCTACGCACGCGGTTTTGTATGCCTCACAATCTCGCAAGAGATAGTTACACGTTTACAACTACCTTTAATGGCAGAGCGAAATGTACATCAAAACCAAGCAATGTTTACGACTTCAATCGAGGCGACTGATGGTGTAAGTTCCGGCGTTTCTGTAAGTGATCGCGCGCATACGATACGCGTAGCCGTTGATCCCAATTCGACACCAAACGATATTTCAATGCCAGGCCATATTTTTCCGATTCAGTCACGTGTAGGCGGCGTACTAGAGCGCCAAGGTCATACAGAAGGTAGCGTAGATTTAGCTCGATTAACTGGCTTGCAACCCGCAGCAGTCATTTGTGAAATTATGAAAGAGGATGGCAGTATGGCACGTTTACCTGATCTAATTGAATTTGCCAAAATACATAAAATAAAAATTGCTACTATTCATGATTTGATTGAATATCGAATGCAGAATGAAGTTACATAGAGAAAAATTATTGATTATTTTTCCTTCAAGCGTTAACTTAACCATGACAATTTAGAGAGTCAAAAAAACCGCATAGGAATTAATTTCTGTTTTAAATCGGATATAAAATCAGGAGAAAAAACATGCCGTCATTTGACGTTGTTTCCAAAATTGACAATCATGAAGTGACTAATGCTGTTGATCAAGCCAATCGTGAAATCGGCACTCGTTTTGATTTTAAGGGAACAGATTCTCGGCTTGAATTAACAAAAAATACTATTACATTGATAGCACCGACAGATTTTCAATTGAAACAGCTGGATGAAATTTTGCGGAACAAATTGAGTAAACGTGGTATAGATACACGTTCTTTAGAATACAAAAATCCTGAAATAAAGTTAAATGAAGCAAGACAGATTGTTGAAGTCAAAGAAGGGATTGAAACTGAAAAAGCTAAAAAATTAGTAAAAATTATTAAAGAAGCAAATTTGAAAGTGCAAGCAGCTATCCAGGGAGATCAAGTGCGTGTAACAGGTAAGAAACGTGATGATCTACAAACGGTAATTGCTTTTTTGCGTCAAGCCAAATTTGAATTGCCACTACAATTTGAAAACTTTAGGGATTAATATGACAGCAAGTACTTTGACTATGGATCGTCAGGCGTGTTTTCAATTCAAAGCAAGTTTTGCACCTTGTTCTATTTTACAGTTAACGCGCTACGATTTAGATGCATTAGAAAAACAAATTACCGAAACGATAAAGCGTGCCCCCACATTTTTTCTTGGCGCACCGATCGTTATCGATTTAGAAAAAATTAATACAGAAAGCACGGTAGATTTTATTAAGCTAAAAGAAATTTTATTGGCAAATAATCTAGTGCCAATGGGTGTACGCAACGCAAGTCCTGAGCAATTAGTATCCGCTGCAGCTAATGGGCTGCCAGTATTAACAATTGGCAAATTAAGTCATGCAGAAACCAGCAAAAAGAAAACAGTAGAAGCAGAACGACCTAATACAAAGTTAATTAGCAGCCCGGTTCGTTCCGGTATGCAAATTTATGCTAAAGAAACGGATTTAATTATTGTTTCAACAGTGAGTGCAGGCGCTGAATTGCTGGCTGATGGAAATATTCACGTGTACGGCCCATTGCGCGGCCGTGCTTTGGCCGGCGTGCAAGGTAATAAACATGCTCGAATTTTCTGCCGAACATTAGAAGCTGAGTTAATTTCAATTGCGGGTTTTTATCTGACAAAAGAGGATATGCAGCCACTACCCGAAAGTCATGGTATGATCCAGATTTATTTGGATAATGAACAGGTGCGCATTGAGACAATTTCTTAATTGAGAGGGACAAAAAAGTGGCGAAAATAATTGTAGTAACGTCAGGCAAGGGCGGAGTAGGGAAAACCACAACGAGTGCATCATTTGCAGTCGGGCTAGCTGAAAGGGGTTACAAAACTGTCGTCATTGATTTTGATATTGGGTTGCGTAATCTTGATTTAATTATGGGTTGCGAACGTCGGGTTGTTTACGATTTCGTGAATGTGATTCGAGGCGAAGCCAATCTAAATCAGGCACTCATCCGCGACAAACACGTTAAAGAATTGTACATACTACCAGCATCACAAACCCGTGATAAAGATGCTTTGACGACAGAGGGCGTTGCATCCGTACTCGAAGAGCTATCCAAAACCTTCGACTATATTGTGTGTGATTCACCTGCTGGCATAGAGCGTGGCGCACAATTGGCTATGTACTTTGCGGACCATGCCATTGTAGTCACGAATCCAGAAGTTTCGTCCGTTCGAGACTCAGATCGCATGCTTGGTTTACTCTCAAGTAAAACGAAACGTGCTGAAGAAGGTCGCGAACCCATTACTGAACATTTATTATTAACGCGTTACTGTCCAAAACGTGTCACTAATGGTGATATGTTAAGTATTTCTGATGTAAATGATATTTTGTCGATTCCATTGTTAGCTGTTATCCCTGAATCGCAAGCCGTCTTACGTGCGTCTAACTCAGGTGATCCTGTTATCCTCGACCAAGAAAGCGACGCTGGGCAGGCGTATTCTGATGCAGTTGGACGTTTCCTAGGTGAAAATTTACCGCATCGGTTTATTGAAGAAAAATCCCATTGGCTAAAACGCATATTTAGCTTCAAGGAGAAAGAATCCGTATGAGAATTCAAACTCACATTTCAAAAATTATAGATTATTTTCAACGCCCACAGAAATCAGCAAAAGTCGCTAAAGAGCGTTTGCAAATTATTATTGCGCATGAGCGGGTGCAGCTGAACAAACCTGAGTATCTATCTTCTTTGCAAAAAGATCTATTAGATGTGATCGCCAAATACGTTGTGATCAATAAAGATGATGTAAAAATTGAACTTGACCGCAAAGACGGCTGTTCCATTCTAGAACTGAATGTAACGTTGCCTAATTTCTTAGACAGGAAACTGAGTCAGTCGAAAGAAGTTGCGATGGAAGATTAAATTTACTTCTCATAAATAAATCAGGGGCTATGCGAATAGCCCCTTTTTTTGGGGTGGAATCAAAGCCTCGGAATCTCGCAATCTGGGGAATCACTTAATTATTTTTTTACGGTGTGAATGTGTTTATTAGCAGCGCTAATGATTTCTTCATTGACTGTCCATTTGTTGTTATTTTTACTCATCTTCAGTTCAATTACGCCCTGGTTTATTGAACCTTTGATTGAAAAAATAGTCGATCCTGATGTTGGTAATAAAGATATTTTGATCGGTTCGCCTAATAATGCCTTGGCCTCTTTGCTCTGATTAACAATTGCTAATGCCTGTTGATTAATACTAGATTGCAAAGGATAGATACTATAAACAAGGATACCAATAACCAAAGCAGAAACCATCACCAAACCAACTATCAAAGTAAATCCAGCTATAGTCCAACGCTTTTGGCTTTCTTGGAAGCTTTCCAAACTAGGCCATTTTTTATTATGCCAAGCCCATTTATTACCTTTTATACCAAATAAGATGCGAACTAATACCCAGAGCCAAGGTAAGAACTTTATTACTAATGTGCAGGTAAGCCAGCTAAAACCATACCGACGAAGATAAGTATATAAAATAGAGGAAGGAATAAGGCCGCATACATCCCATTGCAACATCCCCAAAACCAAGTAAAGAAAAAAGCACCCCAATTCCATTTTTTTAATTTTTCTGCGGAAGGGTTTGTTGAGATTGGCATAATTAGATCTCTTGACCGTTTAATAGGCAAATTGTATACATTAATTAATTATACGTCCAACTTTAATGCTTAGCCTAAGTAGCCGTTTTGCGCTAAATATAATATAAAAATCGTTTTATCCAGCAAAGTCCCCTCGATGTTGTAGGAAAACCACCATAGTTTCTGTGAATAAAATGCTTGATTTAGCAGGTTGTTCTGTTAATTTCATGATCTTAATGCTTCACAATTTATTGATTCTATTAATTTATTATTTATTTGCCTTTAAAGCGGCAGAACTTTGTTTGTTTGGCAGGCCATTATTTTTTGTTAGATTTTGGTAGAATGAAACCTGTCATGGATGACAGCGGTTACTGAAAGGATTCTTGCAACCACTCCTCGTTTTGTATGCCAAGGATGGAACATTTAGCAAGGATTGCTATACCTGAGTTGAGCATATTAGGGCAGCTGAATAAGCTGCCCCTTTTTTTGTTCATGATTACAGAAATTGATAATTAGGTAAAGTTGATACCTGCTTAAAATCAAGTTTTATCGAGATTCAAATCTAAGCAGCTCCTTATTCTCATGCACTTCTGAATTTTTAGCGCCCAAGCTTGTGAGACATATCCTACAAAGCATGTAGGAAATCACATCTATATTGCTCTTCATTTTGCAACCTATCAATTCATAACTAATTGAATTTATTGATATAAAGTGAGCTTTTCTTTATAAAACATCTTGTGAATTGGAAAAGCCTCTGGATAGAGCCGCCAATTCATTCAAATTTTATAGTAGAATGTTTCTTAGCTAGGATAGCTATGGTGATTGAAAGGATTTCTGCAACCACTCCTCGTTTTGCGTGTCCAAGGATTGGGTTTTTATGCAAGGATTGCGTTGAGTTACTTTATAAAGGACGATCTAATCGTCCTTTTTTTTTGCCTCTGAATTTTATCTGGTCCAACGTTTGAAACTATCATTATGTAGTCTTTTGTAGGGGCAAACCTACTGTTCACCCTGCAGCGTCAATACCCGCACCACGTTATTTTTTTACATGACGCATCATGCGTGTTTTTTTCTTTTTTTGACTAGGAGTTAGAACGTTTTTCTTAAAACGAAATGGGTTTTCACCGCTTTTTACTTCAATCCGTACCGGTGTGCCCATTAACTTTAAACGTGCTTGAAACGTGTTAGCTAAATAACGTCGATATGCTTCAGGCAAGACACTGACTTGATTGCCATGAATAATAATGCGTGGTGGATTGTGGCCGCCAGCGTGAGCGTAGCGCAATTTGATACGCCTGCCTTGCACAAGAGGAGGAGAATGTTTGACAACGGCTTCTTGTAAGATTTTTGTGAGCTTTGGTGTCGATAATTTTTTAGTCGAGGATGCGTAAGCTTCATTCACAGAGTCAAATAAGTTACCGACGCCTGTACCATGCAATGCGGAAATAAAATGAATACGAACGAAAGGTACAAAGTTCAAACGCCGATCTATCGTAGCGCGAGTATTATCTTTTTCCTCTATCGTCATTCCGTCCCATTTGTTAATTGCAATGACTAACGCTCTACCACTATCTAAAATAAATCCAAGCAAACGCAAGTCTTGTTCTGTAACACCTTCACGCGCATCCATAACAAATAACACAACATGAGTTGCTTCTACAGCTTGCAAAGTTTTCACAACAGAAAATTTTTCTGTTGTTTCGAAAATTTTACCTCGTTGACGAACACCTGCTGTATCAATAAGCGTATATTTTTTATCAAAACGCTCAAGTGGAATAAAAATGCTGTCACGAGTAGTGCCCGGTTGATCAAATACAATCACACGATCTTCGCCCAGCATTCTGTTGGTGAGAGTAGATTTTCCGACATTAGGTCGACCAATGATCGCAAGTTTTATTCCCGCTTCGACATCGTTTTCAACATCTTTTATGACGGGTTTATCTTGAAAAATAATATGCACTAAGTCTTCGATACCACTGTTATGCGCTGCTGCGATAGTCTGAGGTTTACCAAAGCCAAGTTGAAAAAAATCTGCAGCAGCAAGATTATGATCTAACCCCTCTGCTTTATTGATTACTAAAAAAATATTTTTATTCATGGTGCGGAGTTTTTCTGCAATCGTACGATCTGCTGCAGTTAATCCTGCTCGTGCATCCAAAAGAAAAATAATCTTATCGGCTTCAAGAATCGCTTGTTGTGATTGTTGTGCCATTAAAGCATTTAAATCATCTTTTTCATCCGTCATTCCGCCGGTATCAATAACAATGAAACGCTGGTCAGCAATATCTGCCTCACCATATTGTCGATCACGTGTCATTCCAGGAAAATCAGATACTAATGCTGCGCGCGAACGCGTTAAGCAATTAAACAAAGTTGATTTGCCCACATTAGGTCGCCCAACAATTGCAACGACTGGTAGCATTCGAATATTCATAGTAATCAAGCTACCGTATAAGCGGCCAAATGACCGTCTTTGGTGTAAACATATAATATATTGTTATTAACAATTGGCGCGGCGAGAATGCCTGACTTATTCACAAACGTACGCGCAACGAAATGTCCATCTTGTCTGCTCATCCAATGCAAATAGCCTTCTGCATCACCAACAACTACATAATTACCGATTAAAGCAGGGCCTGTAATCGTGCGAGCTTGTAATTTTGTTTGTGTCCATTCAGTGTTACCACTTCCCGCACCAAATGCATAAACATGACTTTGTGCATCCGATACGTAAACTTTGCCGCCATCGGCTGCAATGCCTGAGTAAGAAGAAATATCATGACTCCAGTATTCCCGACCGCTTGCTAAATCGAGTGCCGCAATTCGTCCCTGATAAGTTGCAGCATAAACACGATTGCCAACAACAATTGGATCCGCATCCACATCAACCATACGTTGAATTGCAAATATTCCTTCAGGTTCAGCTATTGTTTTCTGCCACAAGACGCGGCCTTTCTGTAAACTCAATTTAGCTAGGTTACCATTTTCAAAACCAACAATGACGGAGTCATTGCTGATTTGTGGTGCACTAGATCCACGTAAAATCAGGTTCGGCGCTGTTTCTTGGTAGTTCCAAAGTGTTTGACCACTCGCAGCGTTGTAGGCAGTGACATGACCATCAATAGATTTAACAACGGACACATTACGGCTAGCAGCAGCGGGAGCAAGAATTTCGCTGGTTGAGTCTGCCTTCCACACTAATCCACCGTCGGTTTGACGTAACGCCAACACATTGCCATCGCGTGTGCCGACATAAACCATATCATCATAAGCGGCTACACCACCGGTGATAGAGGATCCCGTGCTGACTTGCCAAAGTGATTTACCCGTAGTTTTATCATTAGCCGCTACCGTTCCGTTTTTACTTGCAGTAAATATGGTTGATCCTGAAATAGCTGGATTCAATTTTAAGTACTCACTAGCGGAGCCTGAGCCTGTGCTGCCATACCAAACCGGTTGTACTCTTGCTTCAGTGGTAAAATTCACGAGTGGAGAGGGTTCTGGTGTATTATCTTTGTCAAAAAAAGTGCTGCAAGCGCTTAAGGTGAGACTCAGTGCAGTTAAAACAAAAAGATTTTTAGTCATTTTTTTCATAATATTTCCTGTCGATTTTACGCAATATGCATAAGCCCACGCCTGATAATGCAGGTATGGGCGGGATTGGGGTGTGGGTTAGTTATCGTTATGAGATTTTGGTATTCTCTATTGTTGCCAAATTATCATATTTCATTTGCAGAATTGGCCGGGTAATTTCGGCATTAGGGATTTCTGCTAAAGCCAGTTGATACGCCTTCCGTGCAGCATTAGCCTCGTTACGTGCAATATAAGCATCGCCCCGTACTTCATCTATTAGTCCAACAAAACTTTTATCATCCACTTTCTTTAAAAAATCCAGTGCCGCATCAGGTTTTTTCTGCGTAATTAGAATGCGCGCCAAACGAATCCGGGCGATTTCTCGTATCGACTGTTCTTTACTATGATTAAGCACCCATGTTAATTGATTGATGCTTTCTGGATAATTTTTCTTTAGAACCGCATCACGCGCAAGCATCAAAGCGGCCATTTGAGCATAAGGGGTTCTAGGGTAATGACTTACTAGCTTTTTCGCTTGGACACTCGCGCCATCGGTATTATTTTGAGCGCGCAACGTAAGCATTTCATCATAGACGATAGAGGCATGTGACAAGATCTTGTTTCGATAGTTTTGCCAATAACGCCAGCCAGTCGTAATAGCCAAGGCAAGCAAAATGCCTATGAGAATAGTCAGTCCGTATTGTTTGATCCAGTTTTTTAATTGCTGGACTTGTTCTTGTTCAGTTAGGTATTCGGTCAAGGGTGGAGCTCCTTACTCGGGAATTTTTTGCGTATGATAACGCACTGTGAGCGCGAAAAGTATAGCGGATTTTGCACCAAATGCACTAGCAGAGAGTGGCTAAAACACAGATTTATATTAAACATTAATCCATATAGTTCTGATGATTTAATGATAAGTCTATCATTAGGGCAGAATACCATTATATTAGCTGTCAATTAAGCTGCTAACATATTGAAAATAATATTTATGTTACACTAAACGCAAATGGAGGCTTTTAAATGCGTGCTAAATTTATTGGAGCGGGTTTGCTGTTTGTTTTCATTCTGGTTTTCATGATAGGTCTTCCCTGGATGGTCGGCCAAAAATTTAAGACCCATTACTATAACTTTATCTCCGCGCTTCAAACAGATAAGCGAATTCAGGCAAAAGTGCTGGAATACCACGAAGGTTGGTTTAGCTCCGATGCAAAGCTTTCTATATCCCCTGTTGCGGCAGTAGCGTCCCCTAATTCTCCGCGATCTGCCTATGCCTCTCAAGTCATCATTTTAGACCAACATATTTATCATGGGCCTGTTATTCATGATACACAAAAGGCTAGCTGGGTGATTGGACTTGCCTTGATCCAAAGCAAAGTACATCTACCCTCAGAAGTTGAGGCGCTCTTATTAGGCAATAACCCACAATCTAGAGGCATAGTCGAAGTACATACTTTAGCGACTTTTAACAATGATTATCTTACTGAAATCGAAACACCTATTTTTAATGTGCAAATTCCAAATGTAGGCGAGTTCGATTGGCAGGGTTTAAGTGGGTATATGAATTTCCAGGTAAAAGGTAAACACCTGATTCATGTTGTCACGGAGCTTAATATCGGTGCTATTTCTGCGCGTACGAATGCAGGTTCCCTCAAAACGAAAAATGTCCTTATGAAATATGATATGACCCCAGATCCAACTGGTTTATGGTCGGGCACATCAAGTTGTGTAGCGCCTGAAGTTGCCCTGGTTAGCAAAAACGACTCTTTTACTCTCCAGAACCTAAATTTTACGGATGTGTTTGGTGTAAATGCAGGCAAGATGTATACCAGCGTATTACAGTTCAGTTTAAGTCAAATGATCATTCCCAATTTTTTAATCAATCAGTCTAGTTTGAATTTCTCTTTTGAAAATTTGAATGCACTTGAATTGGGGATTTTTATTAAAAAAGCAGGCGATTTGCAGAATCATCGGGAAAAAATAACAGCGGACCAATTTCAACAATTCACAGCATTGATTCCGCCAATTATCGCGCCCACTACGATGTTTAAGCAAAATATGACGATTAATACATCCAATGGACGGATGCTTTCAAATGGCCAAGCGAATTGGCCTACTGTAGTTAAAACGATGGATGATGTTGTTAAAGGGGTTAAAGCCAACTTAAGTTTACGTGTTTCAATTTCGTTAGTGAATCGTGTTATCGACTTAATCGCAGCTCAGGCGGTGCCAATAACGCCTGCTGTTTCTCCAACCGTTGCGCCGGCAGTACCGACCGAACAAAGCTTACTAAAAGATATTGATGTTTGGGCAAAATCTAATAAAGTGGATCTCAGTATCGGTATTCAACTAAAAGATTTGGTGCAGGCACATCTTTCGGTTGCTGATTTTTCAAGAAATGTTGACAGGTTTGTTACGTTAAAAGAATTGACGCCTGAGCTAGCATCACAAATAAAAACGCAATATGCAGATATTAATACTGTCAAAACAGTTAGCGTTCTAGCACAACCTCAACTGATAGAACCTATACAGATTTCGCCTGCTGATCAAACAAAACAGCAGCTCGCACAGTTTGTCAGCCAAGGGTTTGTCAAACAAGACAATGATGACTATGTGGCATCGCTGACGTTTGAGCAAGGTGTGTTAAAAGCGAATGGATTAGAGGTTACACGGATGGAATGAGTTGTTTTTCCGTAGATAGCTTTGTAGAGCGAACCGAGGGATCGATACAGATTTTTCTTTTTTACAAATCAAAACAGACGCCAAGTTGACTGGATACCCCGCGGACAAGCCGCATAAGCGCTAACCTAAGGAAGATGCCAAAATCAAATAATTTTAATACACTTCTTTCCAATATGGAAAGGAGTTGTATTAATGGATGTGAGTTCGGATGAAAATTGGCATGT
>JBDTIZ010000097.1:0-4573 GCA_039936115.1 Gammaproteobacteria bacterium | reverse complement strand
AAAATTTGACGCAGATATTATTCGCGAAATGGGTCAACAAGGATTTTTGGGTGCAACGATTCAAGGTTATGGTTGTGCTGGTATTAATTATGTTTCTTACGGATTACTCACGCGAGAAATCGAGCGCGTCGATTCGGGTTATCGATCTGCCATGAGTGTGCAATCGAGTTTAGTCATGCATGCTATTTTTGCTTATGGCAGTGAAGCGCAAAAACAAAAATTTTTACCGCGTTTAGCACAAGGTGAGTGGATTGGTTGTTATGGATTAACTGAACCTAATCATGGTTCAGATCCAGGAAGTATGGAAACGCGGGCAAAAAAAACTAAACAAGGTTTTGTGTTAAAAGGCACAAAAATGTGGATTACCAATTCACCGATTGCTGATGTTTTTATTGTGTGGGCAAAAAATGATGCGGGTCGTATTCGTGGATTTATTTTAGAAAAAGATATGCCGGGATTATCAACGCCAATCATGCATGGAAAGATGAGTATGCGTGCATCGATTACGGGTGAAATTGTTATGGATGATGTGTTGGTGCCTGCAGAAAATGAATTGCCAAATGCGGATGGATTGGCTGGACCTTTAGGTTGTCTTGACAATGCGCGTTATGGAATTGCTTGGGGCGCATTAGGTGCCGCAGAATCTTGTTGGCACACAGCACGTCAATATGTGCTTGATCGTGTGCAGTTCGATAAACCGCTGGCGGCGAATCAATTGATTCAAGCGAAATTAGTTAATATGCAAACGCAAATTTCTTTAGCCTTGCAAGCATGTTTGCGTGTTGGCCGCTTAAAAGATGAGGGGCGTGCTGCAACACCAATGATTTCTATGATTAAACGCAATTCAACGCTAATTGCATTGGATGTGGCTCGCGAAGCGCGCGACATGTTGGGTGCAAATGGCATCATGGAAGAATTTAATGTGATACGGCACATGTTGAATTTAGAGACGGTTAAAACGTATGAAGGTACTGTGGATATTCATACGTTAATTTTAGGTCATGCGCAGACGGGGATTCAGGCGTTTAAGTGATGGAAACCTGTCATTCCAACCACCGTCATTGCGAGCGCGAGCGAAGAAAATGACGGTGGTGGGGAAATGACAGGCTTTTTATCAATCAAGCAATCGAATCAATTTTAATATTCGAATCCACTTCAACATCATAATTAACTCCCTTCGCATTAAACCCAAACAA
The DNA here is from genome assembly GCA_039936115.1 of Gammaproteobacteria bacterium. Lineage (GTDB taxonomy): Bacteria > Pseudomonadota > Gammaproteobacteria > DSM-16500 > DSM-16500 > DATIJJ01. The sequence continues at coordinate 3,377 of JBDTIZ010000097.1, read as the reverse complement.
ATGATAAAAATCATTCCGATACCCGTCGATATCAGTCAATTGCGAAAGATTTTCTGTCGTAATTTTCGGCCATAATTCAGCAATTTTCCTCTGCACATCGGGACTCATCTCAAGATCATCAAGACGAATATTGCCCTCCGCATCCCGTTTGTCTGGTTCTGCTGCATAGAGATGCTCTTTATACAAACGATTGATCTGTTCAATACATCCTTCATGCGTGCCATTTTCTTTCATCAGTTTAAAGAGTAAAGAAATATAAAGCGGCACTACAGGAATAGCAGCACTTGCTTGTGTCACGACAGCTTTATTGACTGAGATAGCGGCCGAACCATGAAGAGGGGCTAAGTCGCGAGTTATTTTTTCAGCTGACTTCCGTAAATCTTCTTTAGCCCGACCTATCGTGCCTTCTTTATAAATAGGGTAAGTTAACTCAGGCCCAATATACGAATAAGCAATCGTCTGAACACCATCAGCCAATAATTTTTCTTTCGCTAGAAAATCTATCCACATTTCCCAGTCTTCACCGCCCATCACGCCAATCGTATTTGCAATTTCTTCATGAGTTGCCCCTTCTAATGTAATGTCTTTGACTTCACCGCGAAACGCATCGACTGTTTTGCTCGTGTAATCACGGCCAATCGGTTTGAGTACGGAAGAAAAAACTTGTCCAGTATCGGGATGAATACGACGAGGAGATGCCAAGCTATAAATAATTAAATCAACTTGTTTGAGATCTTTGCGAATTAAGTCAGCAGTGCGTTGTTTGATTTGATTGGAAAATGCATCACCATTAATGCTCTGTGCGTAATGACCTTCACGATGAGCAATTTCTTCAAACGCGACAGTGTTATACCAGCCAGCCGATGCCGTACGTTTATCATCTGCTTCTTTTTCAAAAAAAACGCCAATTGTTTTAGCGCCAGCGCCGAAGGTGGCGGCAATTCGACTTGCCAATCCATAACCTGTTGAAGCGCCAATGACTAACACATTCTTCGGGCCTTTGAATGCCCCTTGCGATTTTATGTAATTGATTTGTTCTTCAACAACTTTAAAACATCCAGCAGGATGTGCTGTAGTACAAATAAATCCGCGAATTTTTGGCTGTATAATCATAGTAGTTCCGTGTTATGACAATAAATTAAAGTTAAAAGTTGTGGCTTGCAGTTTAGCAGAAAAAAAATAGAAAAATAACCCGAAAAGAATCATACCGACTGACAGCGATGTGTTTCAGTTGATTGATCCCTTAAAATAGTTTGAAATAGACGGCTTTGCAGATTCCGGGTGTTATCAGTTGAGGTAGGAATGAAAAAAACGGTGGAAACAGACGTAGCTATTGTCGGCGGTGGTATCGCTGGATTATGGTTGCTGAACCAATTGCGTAGCCAGGGATTTTCAGCGGTATTATTAGAATCATCGATGTTAGGCGGCGAACAAACTCATAAAGCACAAGGTATTATTCATGGCGGAATGAAATTTGCATTACAAGGAGCGCTCACCTCAGCTGCCGATGCGATCTCAACAATGCCACAAGTTTGGCAAGCGTGCCTGGAAGGCAAAGGTGTCATTGATTTACATAATGTACCTGTCTTATCGCAACATCAGTATCTTTGGACGACGAGTACGCTTAGTTCCAAAATGGCTGGTTTTTTTGCCGGTATTGCGCTCAAAGGAAAAGTCACATCATTAGCCCAAGCTGATTTGCCAGCTATTTTTCAAAACCCACAATTTAAAGGTAATGTGTATTCGTTAGATGAGCTGGTAGTTGATGTACATGCACTCATTCGCGAGTTAGTAAAACCGCATCAAGATGTTATTTTTAAAATCGATCCGCTGCATGAAAATCAATTACGCTTTGATGAAACAAATCAATTAGTCTCATTTGAAATTCATGCGGCTCCTATGCAGCCTTTACAATTAAAAGCAAAAAAATATATTTTTGCTGCCGGCGGCGGTAACGAATTGGTATTGAAAAAAATCACCAAGCGAGATTTTGGTATGCAGCTGCGGCCATTACACATGGTTATCGCGAAACATGAATTACCCTATGAAATCTATGCACATTGTCTAGGTCTTGGCGCCACTCCGCGCATGACAATCACGTCGCATAAAGCATTTGATGGAAAAAATATTTGGTACATCGGCGGACAAATTGCTGAAGAGGGCGTGAAACGAAATCCTGATGAACAAATTGCTGCAACACGAAAAGAGTTGCAAGAATTATTTCCGTGGTTGGATTTTGCAAACGTTGAGTTCGCCAGTTTTTTTGTGAATCGCGCCGAAAGTTTACAAGCAGGCGGTAAACGACCAGACACTTGTTCTATGGAAGAAATCAAAAATAGTATTGTGATTTGGCCGACAAAATTAGCGTTTGCGCCATTACTAGCGGATGAAATTATAAAAGTGCTGCAACAAGAAAATATCAAATCGGGCAAAGCCGATATTCGCGAAATGCGCGCGTGGCCTATCCCAGCTTTTGCACCACCTATGTGGGAGCAGTTGTTATGATGGAAAAAAATCCGTTAGGAAGTTCCGATGTTTTAGTGAGCCTAATTGGTTTAGGCACGGTGAAGTTTGGGCGTAACCAAGGTGTTCGTTACCCTCAGCATTTTGAGTTACCCACCGATGAAGAAATCAGTGAGTTATTATCGGCAGCGAGTTATCTCGGTATTAATTTATTAGATACAGCGCCTGCTTATGGCAGTAGCGAAGAACGCTTAGGAAAGCTGTTGAAAGGAAAACGCAAAGACTGGATTTTGTGTACTAAGATAGGTGAAGATTATTTAAATGGCGAGTCACGATTTGATTTTTCAGCGGTGGGCGTGCAGCAAAGTATTATCCGCAGTCTAAAGCGTTTAGGCACGGATTATCTCGATATTGTGTTAGTCCATTCAAATGGTCAGGATGCAAAAATTATCGAAGAAGACAGAGTATTTGATTTTTTAGCAGCGCTGAAACAAGCCGGCATTATTCGTGCGTTTGGGATGTCAACAAAAACAATTGAAGGCGGCATGTTGGCCGTTGATCAATCGGATGTTGTGATGGTGACGTATAATCCGACGCAGCCAGAAGAGCATCCTGTGATTGCTTATGCGGCGGAACAAAATAAAGGAATTTTAATTAAAAAAGCGTTAGCAAGCGGTCATCTCAATAAAATATCGACCGAAGATCCAGTGCGTGAAGCGATGAATTTTATTTTTCAAGAACCGGGTGTGAGTAGTGTGATTGTTGGGACGTTGAATAAAGAGCACTTGGAATATAATGTTCGATGTGCGATTGAAGCGAAGAAGATTTTGTTGTGATGGGGGTGGCGCCAACTTTGTATCGAGACCCAATTGACTGGATACCGCGGACAAGCCACGGTACGACGGCGGTGATAA
>JBDTIZ010000096.1:0-18075 GCA_039936115.1 Gammaproteobacteria bacterium | reverse complement strand
CGAATCATTGTAGTAGCATCTAGCCCATTGATTTCAGGAATACCAACATCCATTAATATTAAATCAAAATGATCTTTAGAAAGCTCCACAGCTTTTTTGCCGCTATCCGTAATGGTTAAATCACATCCTAGTTGATTCAAGTATCTTTTGTGGACTAGCTGAATGACAGGATCATCTTCGACTAATAAAACTTTCGGGGCTGAAATCTTATTTGCTTCAAAATGTGTAGATTGATAGTTATTTTTTTCAATCCATTGCTCCCAGTTCGTTGTGATCAACGTTTGTAATTCAATGGGCGCCACAGGCTTGGTAATTGAATCAGTAAATCCTGATAAAAGAGCAGCGTTTTTGTCTGCAAGCGTCCCACGGGCAGTTAATAATAATGCCATCGGCTGTGGTAAATCGTGTTGACGAATAATTTTGATAATTTTATGTGGGTCTTCAGTTGTTAATTGTTCATCCACAATAATAATGTCAAATGGTTCATCCGTGCCTGCGGCTGCAACAATACCGGTGATACTTCCTTGACCGGATGTGAGAGACACTAAATTCGATCCTAGTTGTTTGCGTAATACACTACCTCTAGTCGTATCATCGATGATTAACACGCGAACCGAATTTTTATATTGATCCCATGGAGAATTTAAAATGGACTTGTTTTGAAGCTGCAGTGGGATTGAACACCTAAATGTAGAGCCTTTGTTTAATTCACTTATGATGGTGATCTCACCATTCATTAATTCAACGAGTTTTTTGGTAATGGCAAGGCCAAGACCCGTGCCCGCTTGACTAGTCGAACGCGTATAAGCAGGTACAATTTGTTGAAAGTGACCAAAAATAGTATCTAATTTATCGGTAGGAATTCCAATGCCCGTATCTTCTACTGAAAAAATTAATTGTGCGTGTGAGTTGGTTTCATTCGAAGATTGCACACTGACTTTCACATATCCATTGTGAGTAAATTTAATTGCATTACCAATCAGGTTAGCTAGAATTCTGCGAATTGCACGTGAATCAGCAAATACTTGATGAGGTGTATCCGGCGTATATTCAAGCAGCAATTCGATGTTTTTCATTTTAGCAGTTGCAATCAACATTAGAATTATTTCTTCAACCAATTCTTTTAGATTGAGTGGCGCTGGCATTAACTCAAATTTCTCAGCTTCCAGTTTTGCGAAATCCAGAATATCGTTAATTAATGAAAGAAGATGTTTGCTTGATTTGGATAAATGAGAAATGTATTCATTTTTTTCGACAGTAGATAAATTATCATCTTTCAAGAAACCTATCATGCCAAGGATACCTGTGAGAGGTATGCGTAATTCATGGCTTGCAATTGCAATAAATTCTGATTTTGCTTTATTTGCAACTTCTGCTCGATCTTTAGCGAACTGTAATTCTTTTTCGATTTTCTTTCGATGCGTAATGTCTATGTAAATACAAAGAATACCAATGGTATTTTTCTGCTCATCATACATTGGAACTTTGCTGACTAACATGATTCTATCAGTGCCATCTAATTGCCGTTGATTTTCTTCGTAATTGAGCATAGGTGTTTTGGTTTGCATCACGCGAATATCATCTTCGATATAGGTCGCGCTTTGTTCTTTTGACCATGGCATTTCATAATCTGTTCTGCCAATAATATCGTCTGGGGAGTTCAGGCCGCAGGCTTCAGCAAACCTTCTATTACACCCTAGAAAAATCGAATCGGTATTTTTCCAGAAAATAAAATGCGGTAAATTATTGATAATCGAATTGAGATAATGAGCAATGTTATTACTTCGTTCCTCAGCCGTTCGTTGCGGGGTTGCATCTGTACCTGTTAAGAGGACACCCGAAAAAACTTTGTCATCAAAAAATGGCGCAAGTGTCCAAGTGATAGATTTTTTTTCAGAAATACTCAGCGTGATTTTTGATTTAATCCCGCGTGATAGCTCTGACCAATTTTTAATAGGGGAGATAATATTGATTTGCTTGCAGATATCTAAAAAATTCTTACCTACTACATTAGTTTTTTTAATAGCTAGAATCTTTTCAGCATGCGGATTAAATTCTAAAATATTGGCTTGATTATCAAGACAAATAACTATGCAATCGGAGCTCTCTAAAAAAGCATCTAATGCAATCTGTTTATATTTGCCAACAGCCACGCTGATCTCCTTGAATTTTTATCGGGCGAAGAACCGATTAACGGTTCGTCTTACCGATTGTTGAAGAACTTAATCCATGTTTTTCATCTGGTAAGCTACGGTCGCGCTGAGGCGGCACCGCATTGCTTTTTATATCATCGTCTTTTGATGATGGTTTCGTGCTAGGCGATAATGCTGTCGCATGTTGATTTTTGTATTCATCAGGTTGACTATCATTTTTGCTATTGAAATGGAGATTAAATAAATTTTGTGTGCTCTGATAAAATTTAGTGAATATATTCCCACAAAATAAAACAGGCGTGCTAGCGTGAGTGCTTCTGGAGTGAGGTATAGCTCTAGTTTTGGCACTAGCTGTATTATTTGAGGAAATTTGTCCTTGTCTTAACCTTTTGAGTAATTCGCTGTGCATGCTACTTGTTTTGTGCTCTGAGAGTTGAATCACGGTTTTGTTAAGCCCTTTATTTTTTTGTGCGACTTTTTGACGCAATTCGACGTGCATTTTTGTTTTGCTTTCAATTGTTGTAGTTGTTTGTTTTCCCGCTAAACTTATTGTTCGAGAGGTGCCATGATCTTTATGTTTTGTTTCTGTTGAAAGCTCATCCTTTTGATCTACAATAATCTTATCAGGATCAATTATCCGGTCAAGATTGGATCTGATAATGCTAGCTAAAAATGCGGAAATTTTTGTGCTGGTATTTTTAATACTTGTTTGAATCATCTCAGTAATCGCAACGTGTTTGTTTGCTAATTTTTTGACTTTTTTGCTACCTTCAGTAAAGTACAATAATTTCATGGAAGGATTACCTATCAAACCGACAGCTTTTGATTTGATATCGTTGTCACCGCGCTTATGATGGTCACTATCCGGTCTATTTATATTGACAGTGCCAAGTGTTCGAACATTACCAAAACGAGCATTGAGATAAGTTGCATTTTTTAAACCGGGAATATACTGAGTGATACCTTCAATTACTTTGCGACCATACTCTGCTTTTTCCTGCTCTGTCGCTTTGCCTGCGAGTAGACGTGCAGAAAATTCAGATACGTTTAATCCTGTTGTTTTCTGTTCTATACCATTTTCATCTTTTACATTAGTGACTGGCTCAAAACTGATGAATGCTTTGCCATTGCCAATGTTGGTAAATGACGCATGCGGACCAAAACAAAAAAACATTGAATTGACTGGCATGTCATGATTATTTTTTTCGAAGTCAGGTGGTAACTCAACTTCAATCATGACTTTTGTGCGAAGTGTTCTGTAATCTTTTTCCATCTTAAAGCCAGCTGTTGCATCTAATGCTTCAATATTTTCCCAAGTCGAATTGACGACATGATCAGCTGGGATCACTCTAGCATTTTCAGTGCCTATATCTTCAGTTGGCTTAACGCGAATTTGATAGCGGGAATAATTATGTTCTTTATCGCCTTGTTCGAAAGCTAATACGGTAGTATTTCTGTGTACTTTTATATTCGGATGCTGGTTAACTTCATCGATTAAATGTTTTTTAAGTGCTGGCCAGTTAAGTGTTTGTTCGGCTGTTTCGTAAGCGGCAACCACGCGCGCAGTATTGACAAGATCTTGATATCTGCTGATAGGTAATTCTGTGGAAAAATCTACTGGTTCACCCAATACTTTGTTTGCTGAGTCTTCGTCGATTAATCTTACATATTCGGCTTTTAATGTTTCATGGAGATCTGAGACTTTGCCGATATTAAATTGTGAATCTTTGACTACAAAATAACGGCCTCTTCTATAAGGATGGTTTTTATCACTAGGATCAGGGCCGGTAATAACAAATTGTGGGTATTTTTTTAGAACTTCAATTGTGGATTTCAGGTACATCTTTGCAGTTTCAATATCAATATAATGAAATCCAAGACCGAGGCGACAAGGGGTATCGTCGCTAGAGCCTGAGAGCAGTTCCTTGAAACGTTCGATTAAGTCGATAGTGTGCCCTTCATCAGCCAGCTCAAGCGCTGCGCTAACACCGGCAATACCACCGCCTGTAATAACAAAATGTGCCATTTAAAACCCCGTACTGCTAACTCTTTGATTGTTAGTTTATTTTTATTTTATTAAGATGCTTCCACTTCACTTAATCCCAACCGGGTATTGTACACCAAAATTCTGGTCGTTAAACTGATTTCAGGCCAAAAATTAATCTATCTAAGGCACTCATGCCTGTGCGGAGCTATATCTACATGATACAACAAACAGGTCCTTATGGGCGGCAGGAACCTGCATGATCAGTCTGGTAATGTTATTTCTTTGATCAAGAGAGGAGGGAGGGGAATCCCTATCTATATGATAGTGGAACCGCTAAGTTTTGCTGATATACAGATAGGAGAATATCTTAACTACACTTTGCACGCCGTCAGTTGTTCGTGCTAAGTCAACCGCTATGTCAGCTTGTTCGTGCGGAATAATACCCATTAAATAAACCGTACCATTTTCAGTGACGACTTTGATTTGATCAGGATCAATCTCGTTTATGGCAATGAGTTTTGATTTTATCTTAGCGGTTATCCAAGTGTCACTAACGCGTGTTAAAGCAGAGGTAGGTGTGGAAACGGATAATAAATTATGTAGTTCATTTATGCCAGGAATTTTTTTAACAATTTGTGCGACTTCTTTTCGCTGTTCTGAATGTGGAACTTGTCCTGCAATTAAAACAACGCCATTGAAACTTGCGACAGACACATTCGTATTTTGGAAACGGTTAGAGTCTAGATAAATATCGCGCTCTGCTTTAAGTGCAATGTAATGATCGCTGAGATTGTTTTTAATACTATGTCGATTATAAACAGCTTGCGCACCGGTAATAGCAGCATTCGCTGCACATGCTTCTATTAACCAGCACAGTGATAAGATCAAACAAACTGAAGCTATGTTTCTGACTGCATCCATGCGTATTTATCCATTGTTCGGTCATAACAAAAGAGCGTTAATGTTAATTTTTATACCGAAAAATCTTCACAACTTTTTGTACACCGGCGACTTGGCGCGCAATATCAACTGACATATCGGCTTGATCGTGAGTGACTATACCCAATAAATAAACCGTGCCATTTTCTGTGAGAACTTTAATAGTGCCGGATTGTAAATCTTTTGTCGCTAACATTTCGGTTTTGATTTTGGTTGAAATCCAGGAATCACTGGCACGTGTCAGTGATGAAGTAGGGCCTTTAATTGAGATTTCATTGTAAACCTTAGTGACATCAGGAACGCTATGTGCAAAATCGTCAGCGAGTTGTCGTTCAGCAGGTGTAGTTGTTTCGCCGGTTAACAAGACGACTTGATTAAAGCAAGTCACTTCGATGTGATTTTTTTCATGTAACTCTGGCACACCTATAATTTTATCAGAAATTCGCTTGGTAATTTCTTGGTCTTTTAAAATGTTAGCAAGTTTTCTGTGATCATAAACAACCGCGACGCCTGCTGCACCCGCAGCGGCACCCGCAACAAAGATACAGCCTTGCAATGATAGTAACGCACTTATAATTATTATTAGTTTTTTCATGTAGCATTTTCTCCGTGACCAAATAATTGATAATCAACAATATCGCATATGCAATGAATGATAAGTAAATGAGTTTCTTGGATTCGTGCGGTCTCAGTAGCAGGAACGCGTATTTCGACATCATCGTCTTTTAATAATTCGGGTATTTTACCACCATCATTACCGGTTAATGCAATCACAATAATGTTTCTATCGTGTGCGGCTTTTATTGCGTTCAATACGTTGGCAGAATTACCGCTAGTTGAAATCGCAAGTAAAATATCGCCGGGCTGACCCAGCGCGCGCAATTGTTTGGCAAAAATTTCATTGTAGTTGTAATCATTCGCGATGGATGTAATGGTGGAAATGTCTGCTGTCAGTGCAATTGCCGGCAAACTAGGACGCTCGTGTTTAAAACGATTGAGCATTTCGCCTGAAAAATGCATGGCATCACAGGCTGATCCGCCGTTGCCGCAACTCATGATTTTGTGTCCATCCAACAAACATTGCACGACACGCTGGCAGGCAACGCCAATCGTATTCAGCAGCATATCTGCTGAATTAATTTTGGTTTGAATGCTTTCGCTAAAATTATGTCGTATTCGATCTTGTATAGTATTCATAGAATATCCGCAGTAAAAGCATCTTTAATCCATTCGAGATCATCGTGACATATCCCAATGACATCGAATCGCCAATTTACTTTGTTTAGCCAATTTCGTTGTTGTAAAAAATGCATTGAGGTATGCAGGATTTTTTTTTGTTTGCTGACAGTTACGCTTTCGATCGCGTCTCCATAATCAGCCTGTTTGCGAGAACGTACCTCAACAAACACGATATCTTGACCATCACGCATGATTAAGTCAATCTCACCACGAGCACAAGAATAATTTTTTGCTATCAGTTCCAATCCCTGCGCTCGCAGAAATAAATACGCTTTTTGTTCGGCTAATTGGCCGGTTTTTTTCTTAAGCGTGACCATCGTGCATTTGCACCCATGCTAATCGTCGATAAATTTTATGGTCAGAGGTTAAGCTCAATGCGCCGGTTGATCCGTAAATTGGGAAGTTAGGTAATTTATTTAAACGTCCAATTTGGTTGCCGAGTAAGAAAGCATCACGACCCACAGCATACATGCGATTGAAACGAACATCATTCTCTGATCCGCTCGTGCCTGCCATTTGTAATGTCCATGGTGTATCACAAAATGTTACGCCGTTTAAATCAGAATCTTTTTGTGGTGATGGGAATCCTGAATAAACAACTGATGTCGAAAATACGGGAATATTTGCGGCGTAATAATATTTGATGAGTGGAAGAATTTGGCGTGCATTTTGCGGAGCGGCAAGCAAAAAGATCACATCAAAATCTTGTCTACGTTGTTGGGCAGGTGCGATTTTATTATTGTCTTTGTTGTTAGCGGTATTCGCGTGCAGCAAACCGGCAATGCCTTGTGACATATCGGTTTGTTTCGTAAAATAAAATGTATCAGCAACTGTGCCACCTAGTGAATTCCAGCTAGCGGTTGCATTTTTTACTACGCGTTGCCCCCATTCATCTTGCGGTGCAATGATTAATGCGCGTTTGTGTCCTGCTTGCCATGCTTTTTCTGCTAATTGTTTTGATTCATGCACGGGTGATAAACCGAACTCATAAAGATTAGCGGGTAACGAGCCCCAACCATCGGTGTAATTTAATGCGATAGTCGGTACTGAGATGCTGCCTTGACTTACTAGTTGTTGCACTTGTTCTTTGGTGAGAGGGCCAACGACTGTATCAGCACCTTGGCCTAAAGCTTGTTGATAAAGCGCAGCTATATTTGGATTTGAGTTGGTATCTGTGAATGAAATAGTTTGGCTGTTCTTAGTGCCGCTTTTGTAATACGCACTTAAATATCCATCACGCACTGCTTGTCCAGACGCTGACAGATTGCCTTGTAGTGGCAGTAGCAAGACGACGTGTCTTGGCGGCGCAGCATTGAGAATGCTGTTTAGTTCGCCATTGCCAGGAAAAAGCGAATTGGCAGTATGGTTTGGATTTTCGCTACGCCATGCAATCAATTGATTGACCAATTGTGTTGTATCGGTACTATATTGTTTGCTGATAATAGCAAGCTTGAGCCAGCCTGTTATGTTAGGATCTGTCGCTGTTGCTTCAGCCGATTTTAATTCAGGCAGCGCGATATGCTGTAATTTATCCCATGTCGTTGTGGTATTGGCTTGCCAGAAGATAGGATCGTTTGGAAATCCTTGCAAATTCACTGGGTTACTAGCTGTTTCAGTAGACTGCTGACCACCTGTTAAAGTGTGTTGAAAAAGTTGTTGGGTCGATGCGCAACTCGTTAACACAAGAGCACTGAGTCCAAGTAAAAAGCTAATTAAAATATTTCTGGTCATAATAGGGTAACCAACGTAATAAATAAGTTCGATAAGATAACATTTTAGCCTATGAATATAAATCATTTTGGAACATTGTATATCGTTGCAACGCCGATAGGTAATCTGCGGGATATGAGTTTGCGTGCCATAGATATCTTAAAAACCGTCAATTGTATTGCAGCTGAAGACACTCGACATAGCAAATCGCTATTGCAGCACTACATGATAAATACGCCTATGTTTGCTTTGCATCAGCATAATGAACGCGAAAAAAGTACAGCGTTGCTGGAACGATTACAGCAGGGTGACTCTATTGCATTAATCAGTGATGCTGGGACACCGTTAATCAGTGATCCGGGTTATTTTCTAGTAAGAGAAGCCAGAGTGGCTGGTATTACGATTGTTCCAATTCCGGGTGCATGCGCTGCGATTACAGCATTAAGCGCATCGGGTTTGGCAACAGATCGGTTTAGTTTTGAAGGCTTTTTACCCGCTAAAACAAAGCAGCGTGTGCAGTCGCTTGAAACGTTACGCACTGAAGCGCGTACTATGGTCTTTTATGAAGCGCCGCATCGTGTGTTGGATACTTTAGAAGATATGCAGAAGGTATTTGGCGAAAAACGCCAAGTCGTATTGGCGCGTGAATTAACTAAGCTCTATGAAACTATTCGTTCAGCGGCATTGGATGAATTGGTGGAATGGGTGAAGAATGATGATAACCAACAGCGCGGTGAAATTGTCATCATGGTTGAGGGCGCGAATAGTGCAGTTCCAGAGTCTGCTGAAATTGTCTCTGCTGAAAATATATTAAAGATCCTGATGAATGAATTGCCATTGAAACAAGCTGTTGATTTAGCGGCAAAGATTTCTGGCTTACGAAAAAACGAATTATATCAGCGTGCTTTAGAGCTTAAATAACGCCGTGACAGCAAATTGTCACATAATCCTACGCAAACCCACTAAAATGCGCTATCCTTAAACATAGAGTTGGCCGAGACAGTCGCTGTTTGGAAATTCAAACAGAGGAAAGTCCGGGCTTTTAGGGCAAGATGCCAGGTAACGCCTGGGAAGCGCGAGCTTACGGAAAGTGCCACAGAAAATAGACTACCGAATAATTTTTATTTGGAAAAGGTGAAAAGGTGCGGTAAGAGCGCACCGCGCGACTGGTAACAGTAGCGGCACGGCAAACCCCATCTGAAGCAAGACCAAATAGGAGCTTAAGAGTAATTTTGAGACTGGTTTAAGTCTTATGATTATCAAGTGCGGCCCGCACTTAAGCTCGGGTAGGTTGCTTGAGGTGCTTGGCGACAAGCATCCTAGATAAATGACTGTCCACGACAGAACCCGGCTTATTGGCTGACTCTATCTTTATCATTCTTCTTCTAATTTTCATTTTAATGCCTGCTTTTTAGTTTTTGTAGGTATTCTAACCACTTATATCCTCGTTATATCTTATACTAAGATAATAACTCATCTACATAAATGAGGATAAAGTATGTCCTTTCCTCGCGGTATGATTGCGACTTCAATGCAAACATTAGGCTATATCTCAGATATTGAGGGCGTTTGTTATGGTCTGTCTCATATGGCAGTACAGGCATTGCTGGCTAATGATATCGACACATTTATTAAGCGGCTGAGAATCATCAAAAAAAATCATTCTATATTACGTACCAAGGAAGATTGGGAAAATCATTTTCGAGAACTAGATATTAAAGCAGCTAATAAGACAATCACATCAGAAGAGCTGATAGATTTAGAAATTCGACCTTTTTTTGATGGTATCGAGTTATATCACCTAGCTCATAAGCATCCTGAATTTTTCGAGAAAGAAAAAAGACCTCATATGCAAGACGCAGTTTTAACTGCTCCTTTGATCTATCCAATTAACCTCGAAAAACAAGAAGAAAAACGCGAAGCTTTTGCTGAGATATTGTCTTTTTCTGGCGCATACAGGCATGCTGATTTAATAAAGTATTTTACTAGTTTGCGCGACATCATCGAGGGCGCCAAGCTGGATCAGCCTGTTCCAATAACATTAATGAGTGCAGAACATGCTATCACCATTGGCTATATTCCAGAAAAAAATCAATGGTATTTCATCGATCCTGGTGACTTATATCTTGAGCCTACAAACGACATTAACATTAGTAGCATTGCTAATGCAGTTATTAATGCATTCTCTCAAAATGACTGTGCAGTATTCGCAACAAAATTCTATGCTGCTAAAAAAAATAAAGATCAAATGAAAAAAGTTACGATGGATTGGACAAGCTGTGAGGCCTGGCAAAACATTCATGAGCCCACCAAAGAGGAAGCGCAAAATAATGTCGATTCTAAAAAATGGTCGTGGCTGCATCTGGCATCACGATATGGGCATGTTGATGAGATGGACAAGCTAATTAAGGCTGGGGTTGATATAAATCAAACGTCAATACGGGGCGAAACCCCACTATACCTGGCTGTCGAAGCTAGAAGGTTAGACGCAACAAAAACATTAATAAAAGCAAGCGCTGACGTAAATAAATCAAACACGGACAAGGATCAAAATACGTCTTTATTCATTGCAGCACAGAAAGGATTCCCAGAGCTCGTCGATGTGCTCTTGCTAAACGGAGCAGTCGTTGATAAATCAAACAATCACGATGTCACTCCGCTCCTCGTAGCTGCATCGCAAGGACATTTAGATGTAGTTATGAAATTTATAAAGGCGAAAGCAAATGTCAATCATTTAGCGACAGCTAAAGGTAATTTAACGGCGTTGTATTCGGCTGCGCAAGGTAATCACTTAGCGGTAGCAAAGGAATTAATAACAGCTGGAGCTGATATTAACACGCTTAATACGGGCGGCATGAGCGCGCTTTCAATTGCAGCGGCTAAAGGCCATTCAATGATGGTAACTTACTTAATGGAAACGGGTGCTAGTCTCAATCATAAAGGTCGGACACCGCTTTTCATGGCGGCGCTAAATGGTCATGTCGCGCTAGTCGAAACATTACTAGCAGCGGGGGCTGACGTCAACTCAGTAGATTCGCAAGGTATGACCCCAATGTTTGGCGCTGTCGAAAGAGGACATTCAGACGTAGTTATTAAGCTGTTAACTGCAAATGCGAATATCAATCATACCAACAACAGTGGCGGAACCGCGCTCCATATTGCAGCACACAACGGACATCCAGCTATAGTAGAGAAATTGATAGAGGCGGGTGCTAATATCCATTTGGAAATGCATAACGGTGGGGTAACTCCATTAATTGCAGCAATAAATGCAGGGCATCTTAATGTAGTAGAGAAACTAATAACAGCTAACGTTAATGTTAATCAAGTTACCAGTAAGAAGACGACAGCGCTTTTATGTGCAGTGCAAAATGGAAACTGTATCATGGTGGAAAAATTAGTAGCAGCTGGAGCTGATATCAATTATTCAAAAGATGGTGATTCATTGCTGCATACAGCAGTAAGTCGCGGGCGAGTTGATATGGTAGAAAAGCTGATTAAATGTAAAGCGAATATCAATGAAGGAAATGACGAAGGTATGACACCGCTTCATATAGCCCTGAATTCCAAACATTTGGATGTAGTAGATCTTTTATTAAAAAATGGGGGTGGCTTTTATGAAGATTATTGT
This sequence comes from Gammaproteobacteria bacterium, assembly GCA_039936115.1. Lineage (GTDB taxonomy): Bacteria > Pseudomonadota > Gammaproteobacteria > DSM-16500 > DSM-16500 > DATIJJ01. The sequence continues at coordinate 6,416 of JBDTIZ010000096.1, read as the reverse complement.
AACGACGATACTTTTCCTTCTATAGCAAGGTTCATCAAAGATTGTTTATTAGAAAAATGCACTGATCCAAATCTTAACTATAAGTTTAGAGCAAAAAAATTAACAATCGTAGACTTAGCTCGCGAAATGAAATATGAAGCAATTGCAAATTTTCTAGTAAATTATCAAGTCAAAAAAACAAATAGTATTACTGCAATTTCTTTTTTTAAAGAAGGCGGAGAAGTTAAACCAGATAATCAATCAAGCGTGTCAGATGAAGCACAAACAACTAAAAAAATCTTAGGAATGTAAAAGCTTTAATGCCAATTTCAAAATAATCGTTACGAGGTATGGTATAGTATATGTGTAAGTTTTTTATCTATATATATGATATATGGAGCTACTATGGGTCACGATAGAGATGAAAAAAAAGGCGGGGAGCGAGAGGAAAAGTATTCTAGTGATATTCATTCATTAAATGAATTTGCTTCATTAAGTGACCGCATGGAATCCATCCAATCGGATAGAATTGATGAATTGAATAAATCTGCTGGCCAATGGGCATTGATTGGTTATTTGGAAAATATGATTGATGATAAACAACATAATGCAGTGCCAATGATACAGTTGTTTCATTCGCTAGTTCTGGGCGAAGAAATGCCTCGAATCACAACAGAATTATCTTTTTTCTTACTCTATCTGGAAGGAAAGTCAGCAAAATGGAAGTCTTTTAGCGATGAGGATTCTTTAAGAGCCTGGATAACAGAAAATAGAAACATTATTTCACCTGTGCCAATAGAGCTACTAAATACTTCTCAATTCTTCATGCAATTTATTAAAACATTATACAGTAGGCTAACTGAACTAGGTCTTTATAAAAAATTTGCTGCTGATCCTGATAAATTTATAAAGCCTTATAAAGAATCTTCAAGTGAAGATGAAAGAGATAATAGATTTAAACATTTTTCAGATATCAAATCTAATTTGTTAGCTTATGGTGCTCGCATAGCAACCGACTCACTAAGAGTCTCGCAAGTTTCAAGAGTGAATAGTGATAGTCCTATCTTTTCTGGCACACAAAGCTCGACTAATAGGGATGCCGACGAAAACGCGCCGGCGTCTAATCCTGATGCGAATAATTCTATTCCTCCCCCTCGTCGCGATAGATAGGATTCAGTTATGGCGCAGAAGTGCAGAATATATCATCTCGTCCGGTTATAGTTATAAGAGATGACTTGTTGCTTTGTGGTGGGTTGATTGTATGCTTGCTCGACATTTAGGCCAAATCTGAAAAATGTGAGTTGATTGACTGATGCGATACTTGATTGAGTGGATGCACTAGCAAACGAGTCTGAAATCCTTCCCAAGTTTTGTGTTCCTGCAGATTTACTTGCCATGGGTAGGGAGGTTATTGTTTTTTCATATCCAATCGGCTTCTTTGTCTTTTGATGTTGTTCCGCTCTATTAACAAATAAACTCCGTGAGACCAGGGCAGTAGAATTAGCATTTATTTCCGGGGCGATATGCAGTGACTGATATAATGCTAAGAAACGCTGATAATTTTCTGAATAAGATTTAAAAGTAACGCTTTCTATGTGCGATTGAATTTTTGTACGGGCATGTTGATACGCTGCTAAACGTGCTTTGTCTTCATAATTATCTTGAAAACCCACTGTTGCTTCGCCCAAAACCTTGTCATGAAATAGTAAATAACATCTTACTGATTGATAAGTTATTTTATCTGCTGCCTCAATTTCATTATATTGATATTCAGCGGAAATGATCTTGCTACTATTCTCATAAATCAAAGTTCTGACAACACGTACTGGATCACTGCTCTGATCAAGTTTGAGTAGAAAATAGGGAAAATACTTTTCATTTTTTACTAAGGACTCAAGCATTTTTTTTGCTGCATTCTCTAATGCTTGGTTGGGTGCAATGCCGACTTCAGGGCTAGAGTAAACAAAAACATCAGCATTAATACTGATTGTTCAAACAACTTTTCCATCTGATGTATAAGATAATGCATGTAGGGAAGCATTTACACCATTTGAGGTACCTACTAACGATTCAATTCGAGTCAGTTCGGCAAGAGCAGAACCAGAATATTTTCTGATAGGATCAATACCAATACTGACCAAATATTCAAGAGAGCTATCTTCTCTTGCTTGCAACTCTGGATTATATACTGCAGTTGTTGTGTTTCTAACAGCTGGAATGTTTTCTATCAGTTTTGTTTCGCTGATATTATTTTCTGGTTGAGGTAGTTTTCGTCGTTCTTCAGGGTTTATTTTATTAATTGCAACTAGCTGTTGATCGAAGTAGGTCAGAACATCGAGTTTTTTTGAATCGCCGCTTTCTAATGCAATTTTGAGCTCAGCCAGAGTACATACGTCATGCTGACTACAATAGTTTAAAAATTCTCTATGAAGCCCGCAAGATTTTTTTTCGGGCGTCGCAAAAAGAGGTAGATATTCTTTCGGTAAAGTAATTTTTGGCATGCGGGATGCTTCTTTGTGGTTAATTTTTTTTAGTGATTTTTTCACTTGGGTCGTGTGATTGTACGATGATAATTAGATTAGCGCGATGAAAAAAACTTGCCGATGCCGTAACTCGTTGATTGTAATTTCTACAAATTGAAACCGAGCCAACTTAACTGAATCCCACGGACAATGGTGATTTCAACCTTTAAAAGCAAATAACAGCAAATTTATGCGATAAAGTGGCGGAAAGTGGTTTATTGTGGGAAATTGTGGTATATTGCTAGCTATGAAAGGTGTATTCGTGCGTTCGAGAGAGGTTTAAAAGTTAGCCCTTTCATTAAGCGGAAGGAGAGCCCACGTGTTTAGAGGCGTCAACGGAATCAACATCGATGTAAAGGGTAGGATTGTAGTACCTACTCGATACCGTGAGCGGTTGCAAGAAAGCCGCAGTTGCATCGTGTTGACTATTGATACCGAAGAAAAATGCTTATTGCTCTATCCTTTAACTGCTTGGGAAGAGATCGAAAGCAAACTTGCTGCACTTCCTAGTTTTAATCCAGCGGCGCGTCGTATCCAACGTTTACTCATAGGCCATGCAACCGAGGTTGAATTAGACAGCCATGGGCGTATACTGCTGCCGCCATTGTTACGCGAATATGCGGGATTGAGCAAACGCGCCATGTTAGTGGGGCAGGGTAAAAAATTTGAATTATGGGATGACGCGCATTGGCAAGCGCGTCGTAGTGAATGGTTGGCAGAAGAATCCGATTTGGATTCAACACTGCCTGATGAAGTGAAAAAGTTGTCCTTGTGATTAGGGAAAACTGATGGTGGCATGTCGAATGAAAGAACAATTTAATGAACATCAATCGGTGTTATTAGCTGAGGTGGTTGAAAACCTCGCAATTAAATCCGATGGCGTTTATATCGATGCTACTTTTGGGCGCGGCGGCCATGCTGAAGCGATTTTAGCGGCATTAGGTCCCAACGGACGCTTGTTGGCGATTGATAAAGATCCTCAAGCAGTTGCTTTTGCACGCCAACGTTATTCAGCAGATAAACGGTTTGTGATCCGACATGGTTCATTTTCAAACGTTGTGACTTTTGCCAAAGAGGAGAATATCTATGGAAAGATCGACGGCATACTATTTGACTTGGGTGTTTCTTCCCCCCAACTTGATGATCCCGATCGTGGTTTCAGTTTCATGCGCGCGGGCAAACTCGATATGCGTATGGATACTTCCAGTGGCATAGATGCCGCAACCTGGATTGCAAAAATTAGCGAAAAAGACTTAGCGAACGTGTTGTTCGAATTTGGTGAAGAACGTCACTCACGTCGAATTGCAAATGCGATTGTCGCAGCGCGTCAAGAAACACCCATTACCACAACTCATCAATTAGCAGAAATTGTTGCGAAAGCACATCCTGCTTGGCAAAAAGGCAAACATCCTGCAACACGTAGTTTTCAAGCGATTCGTATTGCAGTTAATAGAGAATTAGATGATTTAGAGTTGGGATTAGAACAAGGTCTAGAAGTATTAAGAGTTCGGGGTCGTTTGTTAGTGATTAGTTTTCATTCTTTAGAAGATCGATTGGTTAAGCAGTTTATGCAACAACAAGAGCGTGGCAAAGAAATCCCAGCAGGCTTACCGATTAAGCACGCCAATATCGAAGTGAAATTTAAACGATTAAGTCGTGCCATCAAACCAAGTGAAACAGAAATTTCCATGAATCCTCGTGCCCGAAGTGCAACTTTACGAATAGGGGAGAAGCTATCATGAATGCAGCAGCTCGTTTACTTAATCAAGGTGTATTGTCTCGTGGTTGGGTTGTCTCAATCTTTTTTAACCGTACACAACTCCCGATGGTTGTGATGATTATGGCTGTACTCACATCCGCATTGAGTGTGATTTATATCACCAATAACACACGAAGTCTTAATGCGGGGATTCAACAATCTTTAGCTGAACGTGATCGACTCCATATACAATGGGGCCAATTGTTGTTAGAAAAAAGCACTTGGATTATGCAAGCGCGAATCCAAAACGTAGCTGAAGGTAGACTTGGTATGATTATTCCTGATAATAAATCCGTGGTAGTTGTGAACGAGTGAAATATAAATTACAAATAGCGTTCATTCCGTGGCGCTTTTATCTTTTAAGTATTCTTATCTTGTTAGTCGTTGCGGGATTGATCATACGTATGATCGATCTCGCAGTGATTGAGCGTCATTTTTTACGAAACCAAGGGGATGCGCGGGCATTACGTTTGGTGAGTGAGCCTTCTTTTCGCGGTATGATCACGGATCGAAATGGTTATCCGCTGGCTGTTAGCACATCTGTTTATTCGGTTTGGTTTAATCCCAAAGAATTGTTAGAACCACTGCCTCCCAAAACACTTAAAGACTTGGCAAGTGTGTTGACCATGAATCCTAAAAACATTCAGTCATTATTGTCACAACCTAAAAATAAAAATCGCGAATTTCTTTATCTTAAACGTGAAGTATCACCTGCCATTGCGAATCAAGTTAAATTATTAAAAATCCCGGGCGTATTTTTGCAACAAGATTACAAGCGTTTTTATCCGGATGGTGAAATCGCAGCGCATGTCATTGGATTTACCAATATAGATGATCGTGGTCAAGAAGGCTTAGAACTTGCCTATAATGGTTGGTTAACCGGAAGGCCCGGCAAAAAATATGTCATCAAAGATCGTCTAGGTCGCATCATTACCAATGTGCAAACCATGCAAACTCAGCAATCAGGAAATGATTTAGTCTTAAGTATTAATCGCAGAATTCAATACTTGGCCTATCGTGAATTGATGGCAGGTATTGAAAAAAATCAAGCGGTATCAGGCTCTGTGATTGTCTTGGATGTCAATACAGGTGAAGTACTCGCGATGGTCAATCAACCTTCGTACAATCCTAATAAAATTATTCCACAACAAAAAGACAGTATTCGTAATCGTGCAGTAACAGATACATTTGAACCGGGATCTACGATCAAAGCTTTTAGTATCACAACTGCATTAGAGAGTGGCAAATTCAAGCCTAATAACATTATAGATACGTCTCCCGGCTGGATTAATGTCGATCGTCATGTCGTACAAGATGAGCATAACAATGGCCCCATTACACTGACGCAAATTTTACAGCTTTCAAGTAACGTCGGCGTGACAAAAGTGATGTTGACGTTGCCATCGACTCAATTATGGAATTTGCTGCATCGCTTCGGATTTGGCGAAGTCACAGGTGTTGGTTTTCCTGGCGAACAAGCAGGAAGATTAATCAAACGTCCCACATGGAAACCCTTTGCGCTCGCGACCTTGTCATTCGGATATGGTATTGCAGTCACGCCCTTACAACTTGCGCATGCTTATGCAACGCTGGCGAATGGTGGAGTTAAGATTCCTCTGACCTTGTTACGTCAGGAAAAACCACCGGTAGGTGAGCGTGTGATCGATCCTAAAATTGCGCGACTTATGCTTGGCATGCTGCAGTCAGTTGTTGAAAAAGGTGGAACTGCGGAAGATGCGCGTGTACCTGGTTATGTCGTGGCAGGTAAAACAGGTACTGCAAATCTTGTTGGTGTTCATGGCTATGAAAAACATCGTTTCAATTCATCTTTCGTTGGAATCGCACCTGCAACTCGTCCAAGGCTCGTGGTTGCTGTCATTATTCATGATCCTCGTGGAAAACAACATTTAGGCGGTTTTGTGTCAGGGCCAGTGTTTGAAAAAATCATGGAAGGTTCTCTACGGATTTTAAACATTGCGCCGGATGATCCGGCATCTTTGCAGTCTGCAATAAGCTAATTTGTTAACTATAATCTGATAGCTTTCGTAGGGGCGAGCCTCGTATTCGTCCTCTTTATCGAAGAGCGATCAATATGTTTGCTTATTTTACAAATCAAAATAGGCGCTAAGTTGACTGGATACCGCGGACAAGCCGCG
>JBDTIZ010000095.1:0-4634 GCA_039936115.1 Gammaproteobacteria bacterium | reverse complement strand
CAACCCAGGTTTTATTGCCCCTTAACAAGTACATAAATCTAAATTTAAGGTTAGATTTTATGCTTTCCTCTACTATGCGAGTGACAATAAAGCCTGGGTTGCTTCGCTCGCGCTCGCAATGACGGTGTGACTTGGCCGTTATGAGTAGCAATCTAAACGTCCGCTCTTACATTTGACATTTCTCACAATAAACCGTATTCCGCTGACCCAATCGCAGCGCTTTCAATGGCATTTTACATTTCACACACGGCAATCCTTCCCGACCATATACTTTAAGCTGCATGCTAAAATACCCCGGCTTTCCATCGCTATCGACAAAGTCTTTTAATGTCGTGCCGCCCAGCTTTATTGCTTTCTGTAATATCGTTTTGACGGAGAGTGCTAATTTGTTATAACGTTCTTCTGAAATATTTTTTGCGGGGGCTCTAGGATCAATACCCGCTGCAAATAAACTTTCAGTCGCATAAATATTACCGACACCTACAACAATTTTGTTGTCCATTAAAAAAGATTTCACTGCAACTTTTTTCTCTGCGGCACACTTCCATAAATAAGCTCCAGAAAAATCTTCACTAAATGGTTCAGGTCCCAGATTTTTCAATAAAGAGTGTTGTAAGGGGTTTTTAGTTGTCCAAAGGGCTGCCCCAAAGCGCCGTGGATCAGTAAAACGCAAGACTTTGTGATGGGCGAATTCGATATCGATGTGGTCGTGTTTTTGGGCGGGGGTGGGTTCGGTCAAAATACGCAAACTACCCGACATGCCGAGGTGCAATATGAGGGTGCCTTGGGTGGTTTCAAGTAACAAATATTTTGCACGGCGCGAAACAGAGAGAATAGTTTTGTTTTTCAGCAAGTTAGGTAAATTTTCGGGTACAGGCCAGCGTAATCCATGGTGACGCACGGTCACTTTAGTGATTTTCTGCTGTAGAATGTGCGGCTGGATACCGCATAAAGTAGTTTCAACTTCGGGTAATTCTGGCATATTTTGCCCCAAAAAACAGGGAATTATGTTATAATTAACGGTATATGTCGATATCAAACATTGGCAGTAGCATTAACAAAAGGTGGTAAGATTTATGAATGGCATTTTAGGTTTACCTTGGTGGGGTTTCATCGTTGCAACACTGATCATGACCCAGATTACAATTCTTTGTGTAACGGTATTTTTACACCGTCACCAAGCGCATCGTGCATTGGAATTACATCCAATCGCTAGCCACTTTTTCCGTTTCTGGCTGTGGATGACAACCGGTATGATTACGAAAGAATGGACAGCGGTTCATCGTAAGCATCACGCTAAAGTTGAAACAGTAGATGATCCGCACAGTCCTCAAGTACAAGGTATTTGGAAAGTTTTGCTCGAAGGAACAGAGCTCTATCGAAAAGAAACCCGTGACGCGACAAGCATGGAACGTTATGGCGAGGGTACGCCAGATGATTGGATGGAACGTAATATTTATAGTAAGTACAGCAAATACGGCATCACTATTATGTTTATTCTTGACGTGTTGTTGTTTGGCACGATCGGTATCACTATCTGGGCGCTCCAAATGGCTTGGATTCCATTTTTTGCCGCAGGCGTTGTAAATGGCGTCGGTCATTATGTGGGATATCGTAATTTCGAATGCCAAGATGCATCACGCAATCTGTCACCGATTGCTTTCTTTATTGGCGGCGAAGAGTTACATAACAATCATCATACCTATGCGACATCAGCTAAGTTCTCCGTAAAATGGTGGGAATTTGATATGGGTTGGTTGTTAATTCGTTCACTGCAGTTTTTAGGCTTGGCTAAGCCAAAACGTACAGCACCTGTACCGAAAATGGAGCCAGGTAAGAAGACAGTTGATATCGATACATTAAAAGCGATTTTAACCAATCGTTTTCAAATCTTGGCGCAGTATAGCAAGCGTGTCATCTTGCCGGTGTTGAGTGAAGAGCGTCGCCGAGCTGGCGAGGCAGGCAGTTCGATGTTGCGTCGCGTTCGTACTTTGTTGATTCGCGAAAGATCATTAGTGGCAGAAGTCGATCAGCAACAGTTGACCTCGGTGTTAAAGAATCACCGTTCATTAGATATTGTTTATCAATATCGGTTAAAACTCCAAAATATCTGGGCAAGAAGCACCGCATCACAAGCTGAATTGCTGGAAGCATTGCAAGAATGGTGTAAGCAAGCTGAGGCGAGTGGTATTAGCGCGTTGCGTGAGTTTGTGGCTCAGCTTAGTTCTTATGTGCCTAGGAAGACGTAATTTGATTTTAGTTGTGTGATTCGTGAGGGGCGGACTTTAAGTTTGCCCCTTTTTTTTGTGCCTTCTCTCTCCAGCCTGCCGTTGCTTCGCTCGCGCAATGACGGAGCGTGAAAGAAGTGCTTTTCGCTAAGACATAAAAAACCCTGCGTTCGCAAGGTTTTTATTTGAAGCCAATCCGACACACAAGCATTAACTGTTATATCTTGGTTTCTTCAAACAAGACATGCATGCCAGTTTTGCCGGTTGTAGCATTGTACGCGCGAGGGTCGAAGTATTTTTGCTTGAACTTCTCAGCCATCGTGCGCTTGTTTTTGGTGGTGGTACGGAACGTACCCGTTTTTTTACCAGCTTTGGTTAAGCCGGTTGATAACATTTTGATTTTATCGCGCATAATACCTTACCTTGTAAGCGATTATTCTTGCTCTGCTAGTTCACGTTCTTTAATGTCTTGCAGAACCTTTTCAATGCCGTATTTATCAATAATACGCATACCTTTGGCGCTAACACGTAGTTTGATGTAGCGTTTTTCGTTTTCTAACCAGAAGCGGTGCTCCTGTAGGTTAGGATTGAAACGTCGTTTGGTCTTGTTGTTGGCATGGGAGACATTATGTCCCATCAACGGACGCTTTCCTGTAACCTGACACATTCTTGACATATTCTTTCTCCGATCAAATCTTTTATATTGCACAAAGGCAGGTCGCGATTTATACCAGAATTGCCTACCCAGTGCAAGTATGTGTTAGAGGGATCTAAGATCGTTTGAAAACTTGATAAACCACGTTAACTAACGACTTTGGATTATTCCCGTCTAAATCCCCCGAAAACTCCCAAAACATTGCCCCAGCAAAATGCTGTTGTACAATCCAGTTAGCCTTGTAGGCAGTCGACGTCGCATCATCAAAGGTAATAAATTGATTTTTACCAGGAATATAACCCCATGGTGTATGCGCATCCTTCGCTAATGGATTGCTAGAATCCACTTGAACTAGGCCTGACAATAAGGAGGCTCCGTTCAATTTGCACTGTGTTGTGTCGACAATGCATTTGTAATCAAACATACCGCTCACTTCTCCGTTTTGATCATATTCACCCAGCGGCGTGCCGGTGATTTCTTGATAAAGTCCCAAATTATCTCCACCCAATTGAGCTATATTCGACATACGGCCATAAGCTGGAATGCCAAGGACAATTTTTTGCACAGGGACGCCGATTTTTTGATAAAGATCCAGCGCGGCAAGAATCGCATATTGCTTCATGACAGGATCTTTTGCTGAGGGGTCTTTTTCAGGATCAAGCGCCATAGCAGACATGAAATCAGAATACTTATCCCAGGCGCCATGAAAGTCATACGCCATCACATCAACGTAATCAACTGCGTTTGTGATCTTTTTCCAAGCGGTAGGATCGGCATTTTGAATGCTTTGAATTTTATCGACGCCAGCGGGCGCTGCAATGGTCAGAAAATATTTTTTATTATCGATGCTGCCTTGCTCATCGAGCTTAGTTCTTAATTTTGTTAAGAGGGTAGCGTAATTTGCCGCATCATCCGATTGACCTGGGTCAATCTTGCCAGAGTTTTTGTTGAAAGAGCCTGTAACAGGATATTCCCAATCAATATCAATACCATTGAAATGTGCTTCTTTCATTGCTGCCACAGCATTTTTTACAAAATTATCTGTTGCAACAGGATCTCGCGCTAAGGCGCTAAAATTAGAAGAAAGCGTCCAGCCACCAAAAGATAATGAAACGTTTAAATAAGGATGTTGTTGACGCATGGTGGCAATTGCTGGAATTTGCGCGCTGTCAGCGTAAGGGTCATACAAAATAACCTGGCCCCGGGTATCGTAATTCACGAAGGAATAATGAATTGTGTTGGCTTTATCAACCGGAATTTGGGCCGGAAGATAACCAATCCCGTATTGATCCCAGTCAGAATAATACCCGATAATGCGTTTTCCAGGTGTGGGGTCATTGCAAGCAGCGCCCTGACAGATGCCTTGAATATCCAGAAGTTGATTGTTGAGTTTGATGTTGCTGGCATTCATTCCAATCGGCAAAGGCCCAAGCTGATTGTTAAACGTATAAGTCATATCGGCTTTATTATGAGCTCCAATCGTAATGGAGTTTTTGCCTTCGTTTAGGGTGTAATGATACGAGGTGCTTTCTGCATTTTTTTCTTTAGTCAGCGTTGAGGTGTAGCTCGATAATGCGCCGTAAGTACCCCCAATCTCTGCATTCACATCAAACTCTAATTGCGTGACGATGATGTTTTGATCGGTATTATTATAAAGCGTAATTGTGCCAGCACCTTGATAGGGTGCGGTGAAACGATATTCTAGAGGCGATGCCTTCGCCCAAGAAGAAAACAAAGAAAAAACTGCGAAC
>JBDTIZ010000094.1:0-9892 GCA_039936115.1 Gammaproteobacteria bacterium | reverse complement strand
GGCTTGTCCGCGGTATCCAGTCAAATGGGCATAGACTTCTCGCGCTTTAATAAATCCAGGATTATTGCGGGCAAGATCCGGGATGCATAACGTTTGCTTTGGCCTCTCTTGCTGGCTATAATTATCGTGTTTTTTGACTAAAATAAATATGCAGAGGGAATTATTGGCCTGTGAAAAATCAAAGACCTAAAAATCTAAATCTATTTACGATTCATTTTCCTATACCCGCTATTGTCTCCATTTTGCACAGAATTTCTGGGATGATCCTATTCCTCCTGATTCCATTTGTGCTATGGGGGCTTTATCTTTCCTTATCATCACAACAAAATTTTGATGATCTTCACCAATTTCTACTAACGCCAGGGATGAAGTTTTTTCTGTGGTGCAGCTTATCTGCTTTTCTTTATCACCTGGTCGCTGGTATCAGACATTTACTGATGGATATTGGCATTGGCGAGGAACTTAAAAGCGGCAAATTATCAGCAATTCTCACAATGGTGATTGCTGCTTTATTAATTATACTGACGGGCGTGTGGCTATGGTGAAATCAGTACTCGGTGTAAATCATCAAGGACTTCGTGATTGGCTAATTCAACGAATTTCTGCAGTCTATATGACTGTTTATCTTATTGCTCTTGTAGTTTTTCTAATTGTTCATCCTGATATTGCTTATTACGATTGGCAGAGTTTGTTTGCGGAATGGTGGATGAAGATTGCGACGATGATGTGTGTGTCATTGCTGCTGTTTCATGCCTGGATCGGGATGTGGACCGTTTTCACTGATTACGTCACTTGTTCTATCGCACGTCTAACTTTAAATACATTGGTGTTGCTTGCACTGGCGGGCTTCTTTTTCGCTGCATTATTGATTTTATGGGGTGTTTGATAGATGAACATAGCAACAAATTTAGCGATACATACGTTTGATGCCGTCATTATAGGTGGAGGCGGTGCAGGATTGCGAGCATCGATTGAGCTTGCTCAAACCGGCTTAAACGTAGCTGTTATCTCCAAAGTATTCCCGACACGTTCGCATACAGTATCTGCACAAGGCGGTATCAATGCTGCATTAGGTAATACAGATGGGAATGATGATTGGCGTTGGCACATGTATGACACCGTCATGGGCTCTGATTTCTTGGGCGATCAAGAAGCCATTGAATATATGTGTAAGACAGCACCCCAAAATATTTATGAACTAGAACATATGGGTTTGCCTTTTTCTCGAAATAAAGACGGCAAAATTTACCAACGCGCCTTCGGTGGTGCGACAAGAGATTATGGCAAAGAGCAGGCACATCGTACTTGCTGTGCGGCAGACCGCACAGGGCATGCTATGTTGCATACGCTTTATCAAAAAAATCTGTCTGAGAATGCGAAATTTTTTAATGAATGGTTTGCGATTGACTTAATCAAAACCGATAAAGGCATTTCAGGCGTACTTGCCATGTCGATTGAAACTGGCGAAGTTGTATTTTTAAAAGCAAAAGCCACCATTCTGGCTACCGGTGGCGCTGGTCGTATTTTCCAATCAACAACTAATGCTCATATTAATACCGGCGATGGATTTGGTATGGCATTACGCGCAGGTTTACCGCTACAAGATATGGAATTTTGGCAATTTCATCCAACCGGTATCTATGGTGCTGGAACGCTAGTGACGGAAGGCAGTCGCGGCGAAGGTGGTTATTTAATTAACAAGGATGGCGAACGTTTCATGGAACGTTATGCGCCTCACTTAAAAGATTTAGCTTGCCGAGATATCGTATCCAGATCGAGCATGATTGAAATTCGTGAAGGACGAGGCAACGGGCCGAAAGGCGATCACGTTTTACTTAAACTTGATCACCTAGGAGAGGATGTTATCAATACTCGCTTACCGGGTATCCGAGATCTGGCTATCACATTTGCGGGTGTCGATCCTGTTAAAGATCCGATTCCAGTCGTTCCAACGTGCCATTACATCATGGGCGGCATTCCGACTAATGTGAATGCGCAAGTCATCACCACCAAAAATGGTAAAGATGAAATCGTTGAAGGTCTTTATGCGGCAGGCGAGTGTGCGTGTGTTTCTGTTCACGGTGCAAATCGTTTAGGCGCAAATTCATTATTAGACTTAGTCGTCTTCGGACGCGCGGCCGGAATTCATATTCAAGAAAGTATTCGCCAAGGCTTAGGTTTCCGAGAGCCGTCTCAATCTGAAATTGATGTTGCATTCGAACGGTTAGAACGTTGGAACACAAATGAAAAAGGTGAATCTGTCGAGCAAATTCGCAGCGCTTTACAAAAAGTAATGCAAGATGATTTCGGTGTGTTTCGTACCGCTGAATATATGCAAAATGGTTTTAAAAAATTGGAAGAACTCCAAGAACGCTTGAAGCATGCTGTTATTAAAGATAAAAGCAATTGTTTTAACACTAGCCGAATTGAAGCACTAGAGTTAGATAATTTAATGGCAACTGCACTTGCGACAGCTTACCTTGCGAATGAACGCACAGAAAGTCGCGGCGCGCATGCACGTTATGATTACCCAGAACGAGATGATCAACATTGGCTGAAACATTCCGTGTATTTTGCTGACGGACAAATTGCATTTCGTCCTATTAACATGAAACCACTTGAAATGAAGCCAATTGAACTTCAAGCCAGAGAACAATAAGGGGTATAGACATGCGTTTTTCACTTTATCGCTACAACCCAGAAACCGATAAAAAACCATACATGCAAGAATTTAATGTGGATGTTGAAAAGCATAATTGCTTTATGGTTCTTGATGCCTTGATCATCATTAAAAATATGCTAGATGACACTGTCACATTCCGTCGTTCCTGCCGCGAAGGTGTATGTGGTTCCGATGGCATGAATATGAATGGAAAAAATGGTTTGGCATGTACAACCCATTTATCGTCATTAAAAGAACCTATTGTCATTCGACCCTTGCCGGGATTACCGATCGTGCGCGATTTAGTAGTCGATATGACCCAGTTCTACAAACAGTTCGAAAAAGTAAAACCTTATTTACAAAATAGTGATCCTGTTCCCGCCAAAGAACGCCTTCAATCACCAGAAGAACGTGCAAAACTAGATGGTTTGTACGAATGCATTCTTTGCGCTTGTTGTTCAACGTCATGTCCATCCTTTTGGTGGAATCCAGATAAATTTATTGGGCCAGCAGGATTGTTACAAGCCTATCGCTTCATTGTTGACAGCCGCGACACAGCAACAGTCGAACGTTTAGCTGATTTATCTGATCCTTTCAGCGTATTCCGTTGCAGAGGAATTATGAATTGTGTGGATGTTTGTCCTAAGGGATTAAATCCGACTAAAGCGATTAGCCATATTAAAAATTTAATGGTGAAAGACGCGGGGTAGCTGCAGACTTTTGTAGGGGCGAATCTATGTGTTCGCCCTCTTTATCGAAGAATTAGCATTACATATTAAGGCAGCAGGGCGAACACATAGGTTCGCCCCTACAAAGCGATAGACAATTCAAACGTGGTAAGAAACAAGAGCAAAAGAATTTAAATAAAACGTGGGCAATGTTGCTTCGCAATGACCCACACAACATAAAACAAAAGACGGTTATCCAAATGAAAACGAAACAACAACGCTCCATGCAAGAATTACAACAAGACTCCTACCTTTCCGGTGGCAATGAAGCTTATATCGAAAATCTATTTGAAACCTATCTTAAATCACCCGATGAAGTCACACCAGAATGGCAAAATTATTTTAAACAGATATCATCAAGCTCCGATATTTCGCATGCCGATATTCGTGATTACTTTGCACAACAAGTACGACAACCTGCGCGGTATGGTTCAAATGAAACATTTAGCGCGCACCATGAACGTCAACAAGAAAAAGTTATCGACTTAATCACAGCTTACCGTAGTTTTGGACACTTGCTTGCAAAAATAGATCCGCTAGGTTTATACAATGGCGGAAAAAATCCCACACTAGATCTGAGTTATTATGGTTTCAGTGATGTTGATCTTAAAACAGTATTTGATGCAGATTCCTTAACCGCTTTAAGAAAATCCTCTGCGACACTTGGCGAAATTTATCAAACATTACGCACAACCTATTGCGGAACGATTGGTATTGAATACATGCATATCCCCCACTTGGAAGAAGTGGCATGGATACAACAGCGCATGGAACAACTGTGGCCGGTGTTTTCTGTTCCTAAAGAAGAAAAATTACGTATTCTTGATCGCTTAGTCGTAGCCGATGGTTTAGAAAAATATATTGGTTTTAAATACGTCGGGCAAAAACGTTTTTCACTCGAGGGCGGAGATAGCTTAATTCCCTTATTAGATACCATTGTAAATCGCGGTGCAGAAACTGGTATTAAAGAAATTATTATTGGAATGGCACACCGCGGTCGTTTAAACGTACTGGTTAACGTGTTAGGAAAAGAACCGGCAAAAGTATTTGCTGGCTTTGAAGGAAAAGGAATTGCAAACAATAATTCTGGTGACGTGAAATATCACATGGGTTATTCCTCCGATATTAATACTAAATATGGCGCGATTCATTTGGCGCTTGCGTTTAATCCTTCGCATCTAGAAATTGTATCACCTGTTGTGCAAGGATCCGTTCGTTCAAGACAACGTAGACGTCGAGACACCCAACAAAAACTTGTCATGCCAATTCAAATTCATGGCGATGCTGCATTTGCGGGCCAAGGTGTTGTCATGGAAACATTTAACATGTCACAAGCACGTTGGTTCACTGTCGGTGGATCCATTCATCTTGTTATTAATAATCAAGTTGGATTTACGACCAGCAATCCAAAAGACGCGCGCTCAGGTTGGTATTGCACAGATGTTGCAAAAATGGTGGATGCACCTATTTTACATGTGAATAGTGATGATCCAGAAGCTGTCGTTTTTGCTGCTAAATTAGCAGTTGATTATCGCGCACAATTTAAAAAAGACATTGTGATCGATTTAGTGTGTTATCGCCGTCACGGCCATAATGAAGCAGATGAACCATCCGCAACACAGCCGATTATGTACAAAGTTATCAAAGCATTACCGACAACAGCTGCACTCTATGCAAATAAACTCGTTGCTGAAAATGTGATTGATAACAATCAAGAGAAACAACTTGTTGATAATTATCGCAATCAACTCGATATCGGTAAAAGCGTAGTTGACGTTCTTGAAGGCAATTCAACTTACGAATTTTCCAACTCATGGGAACCTTTTGTCGACCAACCCTGGACAGTCAAAGCAAACACTGCAGTCCCACTAAGCAAATTAAAAGAGATTGGTGACAAACTAGATACCATTCCAGAAAATTTTGTCTTGCAACAACAAGTCAAAAAATTAATTGAAACACGACAAAAAATGACAAATGGCGAGCAACCTTTAAATTGGGGATACGCTGAAATTATGGCGTATGCAACGCTGCTTGACCAAGGTTATCCCATTCGTTTATGCGGCCAAGATTCTTGTCGCGGAACATTTTCACACCGTCATGCCGTATTACATGATCAAAATACAGATGAACTTTACATTCCACTTAGCCATATTTCTCCAAACCAAGTTCAAATTAATCTTATTGATTCATTATTATCTGAAGAAGCCGTATTAGCATTCGAATATGGTTATGCTTCAGCAGAACCCAATAATTTAGTTATTTGGGAAGCACAATTTGGTGATTTTGCGAATGGTGCGCAAGTGGTATTTGATCAATTCATTAGCTCAGGCGAACAAAAATGGGGTAGATTATGCGGCTTAGTGATGTTCTTACCGCATGGTTATGAAGGACAAGGCCCAGAACATTCTTCTGCGCGTTTAGAACGTTATTTGCAATTATGCGCACAAAACAATATGCAAGTTTGTGTACCAACAACGCCAGCACAAACATTCCACATGCTACGTCGGCAAATGGTACGTCCATACCGTAAACCACTGATTGTCATGACACCAAAAAGTTTATTGCGTCATCCCTTAGCAACATCAACACTGGATGATTTGGCGAATGGTGAATTTCAAAATGTGATTCCAGAAATTGACAACATCGATAGCAAAATAGTTGATCGAGTGGTCATTTGCAGCGGAAAAGTTTATTACGATTTATTAGACAAACGTCGCACGCAAAAACTTGATAATGTCGCGATCATACGTGTCGAACAGCTTTATCCATTTCCAGAAGAACAGCTAAAAGAAATTCTTGCCGCTTATAAGCAAGCGAAAAAAATTATCTGGTGCCAAGAAGAACCGATGAATCAAGGCGCTTGGTTTAGCAGCCAACATCATCTCTTAGCTTGTTTAGACAGTAAACAAGTATTAAGTTATGCAGGAAGAGCAGCATCTGCATCACCGGCAGTAGGCTATTTATCTGTACACTTAAAAGAGCAAGAAGAACTGGTAATGGCTGCATTAACTCAATAAAAATTTTAAATTATACAAATGAAGGAAAGACTCATGACAATCGAAGTAAAAGTTCCTATGTTGCCTGAATCCGTTGCTGATGCAACGATTGCAACATGGCATAAAAAAGCCGGCGATCGCGTCACTCGCGATGAAAATCTTGTTGATCTTGAAACAGATAAAGTAATGCTTGAAGTACCGGCACCTGCTGACGGAATTTTGAAAGAAATCATTAAGCCTAGCGGTGAAACCGTGAAAGCAAATGAGATTGTCGCTATTATTGAAGTAGGTGCTAGTGCGACTGCTGAAAAAACAGCGCCAGCTGCGACTGCAAAAGAACCAGAAAAAACAGCCGCACCTGCATCCACTAATAAATCTGCAGAAACATTGAGTCCATCTGTGCGTCGTGTTGTTGCTGAACATGATGTTGATGTATCAGGAATCAAAGGGACCGGTAAAGATGGACGCCTGACGAAAGAAAATGTACTTAACGTTGTTGGAAAAGGTTCAACTCCAGTCGCAACAACTGGCACTGGCGCACGTACAGAAAAACGTGTCCCAATGACGCGAATTCGTACGCGAATTGCAGAACGTTTGCTTGAAGTCTCACAAACGACCGCGATGCTCACGACTTTCAACGAAATTAATCTACAACATGTGATTGATTTGCGTAATCGTTATAAAGAAAAATTTGAAAAAACCCATAATGCTCGTTTAGGTTTTATGTCATTTTTCGTCAAGGCAGCAGTCGAAGCCTTGAAGCGAAATCCGACCGTTAATGCCTCAATCGACGGTAACGATATTGTGTATCATGGCTACTTTGATATTGGTGTCGCAGTTTCAACTGAAAGAGGACTAGTGGTTCCTGTTTTACGTGACGCTGACCAAATGAGCATGGCAGAAATCGAAAACAAGATCGCTGAATATGCTAACAAAGCGCGTAGCGGCAAGCTAACATTAGACGAAATGCAAGGTGGCACGTTCACTATTACCAATGGCGGTGTATTCGGTTCATTACTTTCAACGCCTATTTTGAATTCACCACAAAGCGCCATTTTAGGGATGCATAAAATCGATCAACGTCCCATCGCTGAAAACGGTCAAGTTGTCATTCGTCCCATGATGTATGTGGCAATGTCCTACGATCACCGCATTATTGACGGCAAAGACTCAGTGACTTTCTTGGTTGCAATCAAAGAATTACTAGAAGATCCAGCTCGTCTGTTGCTTGAAATCTAATTCTGCATTAGTATTTGCGCATTGTCTGGGGGCACGTAAACCGCGTGCCTCTATAATATTTGAGTATTGTTACCTTAAAATAAGCAGGAAAACCCGATGAACTTACATGAATACCAAGCTAAGCAACTATTAGCAAAATACGGTCTACCCGTTCCACACAATGACGTTGCACGCAATGTTGAAGATGCACTAAGCATTGCCGGGAATATGAATACCAAGCGCTGGGTTGTCAAAGCCCAAGTTCATGCAGGCGGCCGCGGAAAAGCGGGTGGCGTTAAAATCGTTTCCAGCAAAGAAGAATTGGCACAAGTTGCAAAAAGTTTATTAGGCACGCGTTTAGTGACTATCCAAACCACTGCCGAAGGCCAACCCGTCAATCAAGTTATGATTGAAGAACCTTCTGATATTGCGAGAGAGCTTTATTTAGGCGCGGTAATTGATCGCTCAAAACAACGTATTGTCTTCATGGCTTCAACCGAAGGCGGTGTTGAAATCGAAAAAATAGCACATGAAACACCTGAAAAAATTCTTACCGTCACCGTAGATCCGTTGGTAGGTGTTCAACCTTTTCAAGCACGCCAATTAAGTTTTGCCCTCGGATTAGTCGGTGATCAAATCAAACAATTCACCAAGCTATTATTAGGCCTTGGCAAAATGTTTGAAGAAACTGATTTAAGTTTATTAGAAATCAATCCTTTGGTTGTGACAAAACAAGGCGATTTACTCTGTCTAGATTGCAAAATTAATATCGATGACAACGCAATGTATCGCCAACCTGAACTCCGTGCAATGCGCGATACCACACAAGAAGATGAACGTGAAAATCGTGCACGTGACTGGGAACTAAATTATATCGCACTCGATGGTAACATTGGTTGCATGGTAAATGGTGCGGGTTTAGCAATGGCAACAATGGACTTGGTTAAATTGCAAGGCGGCAATCCAGCAAACTTCCTAGACGTTGGCGGCGGTGCGACTAAAGAACGTGTTACTGAAGCGTTCAAAATTATTTTATCCGATAAAAATGTGAAAGCCATTTTAGTTAACATCTTTGGTGGAATCGTTCGTTGTGATTTGATTGCAGACGGCATTATCGGTGCTGTGTCTGAAGTGGGAACTAAGCTTCCTGTTATCGTTCGTCTTGAAGGCAATAATGCTGAATTAGGCGCAAAAAAACTGAGCCAAAGTGGTTTGAATATCATTGCAGCAGAAAGTTTTACAGATGCCGCTAAAAAAGTAGTTCATGCAGCGGGCGCATAAATAATTAAGAGCACAGCATATGTGCTCACCGACTTTTAGATGAGTTTCAGAGGGTTTTATGAGTATATTAATTAACAAAAACACGAAAGTGATTTGCCAAGGATTTACCGGAAAGCAGGGGACATTTCACTCCGAACAAGCGATTGCTTACGGAACCAAAATGGTTGGCGGTGTGACGCCAGAAAAAGGTGGTCAAACCCATTTAGGCTTGCCCGTTTTTAATACGGTTAGAGAAGCTTATCTTGCGACTAAAGCGGATGCTTCGGTGATTTATGTACCGGCGCCGTTTTGCAAAGATTCCATCATTGAGGCTGTTGAAGGTGGCATTAAACTCATCATCTGTATCACAGAAGGCATTCCAACACTGGATATGCTAGATGTGAAAGCATTTATGGCAAATTATCCGCATGTTCGTTTAATCGGCCCTAACTGCCCAGGTGTGATCACGCCAGGCGAATGTAAAATCGGTATTATGCCAGGCCAGATTCACATGCCAGGTAAAGTCGGTATTGTGTCACGCTCAGGCACATTAACGTATGAAGCCGTGAAACAAACAACTGAACTCGGTTTGGGTCAAAGTACTTGCGTAGGTATCGGTGGCGATCCTATTCCAGGCACTAACTTTATCGATGTTCTAGCTCTTTTTGAAAAAGATCCACAAACAGAAATTATTGTTATGGTGGGCGAAATCGGTGGAACTGCTGAAGATGAAGCTGCTGACTACATCAAAAAGCATGTGACCAAACCGGTTGTTTCTTATATCGCAGGCGTAACCGCACCAGAAGGCAAACGCATGGGTCATGCTGGCGCTATTATTGCTGGCGGAAAAGGTACTGCAGCAGAAAAATTTGCGGCGCTGGAAGCAGCTGGTGTTTATACAGTGCGTTCACCTGCGGAGATTGGTAAAGCCGTAGCGAAAGTATTGCAAACTGCGAAAGCTTAAACATCTCATCGCGATTTTTGTAGGGGCGAACCTGTGTGTTCGCCCACTCGAACGAAGAAATAAT
>JBDTIZ010000093.1:0-3216 GCA_039936115.1 Gammaproteobacteria bacterium | reverse complement strand
ACCGCGGCTTGTCCGCGGTATCCAGTCAACTTGGCCGTTATGAATTACAAAAGCAATGCTTCGCTCGCATGACAGTAAAAATTATATCGAGCCCTGAATACACAAATGTTTGAATTTTAATGCTCATCATGATCAATCGTCCGCCCAGTTTTTTTCTGGCGTTTTGATCGAACCGTTAAATCTCTTGATGAAAAGAATTTATCTCTGATCAGCGCAACAACATAAAGAATCACCCCAATCAGCGCGCCAAAGATCAACAGATACGAAAGCAAAACAATGCCAGCAATCAACATGACAATGATCATGCCTAAGAAAAGAAAGGGCAGCAGTTGTTGTAATAATCTATTCATAATTATTCCGTAAAATCATCCCATAATTTCTTATCTGTATCGGTGCTTGTTGCATCGTCTCTTAACCGATAAACCCGCTGAAGTTTCGCAATTTCTTTTTTTTGCGACTGCGAAAGTTTAGGATGTGTTTTATCAAATTCTAGCAAGAATTTGTCAATTTCACTGACGTAATTTGTCAATATCTTGTTTGAGCTCATGCACGCATCACCTGTTAATATCAGCACAAATGATAGCATAAGTTACCATTGCTGCGAAATTAAAATACTGTTTGGCCTATAGTAATTATTTACATATAGATGCAACTTTAGTAATTTGCACATTGGTAATGAATTGCTGGTGGCTTGTTTAATGGAGAGAAAATGAAAACCTCAGGAAAAATTTCCGCTATTCTCATAAGCTTAGTAGCCATAAGCCTCAGCACGCATGCATTCGCAAAAAAACACCATGTACATCAAAAACATCCAGCTAAAGCGGGCCAAACCGAAGGTTCCCATGCGGTATACGGTACCCAAAATCTTGTCGCTCTCATCAACGAAGTCGTTCGCGGAGCGGATAGTAAAACAAGTATCGGTATTCAAATCAAATCCATGAAAACAGGCGAAATGCTTTATACTCGCAATGATCAACAGCTATTCACACCCGCCAGCATTTTAAAAATATTAACCGCAGAAGCAGCGCTTGCTTTCCTAGGCCCTGATTACAAATTTACAACGACAGTCAAAACAAATGCGTCAGCTTCAACAAATGGTGTGATTGAAGGTGATCTCTATCTCGTTCACAGCGGCGATCCTTCGCTGACTTACTATGATTTAACAGACTTAATGGTGGTATTAAAATCACAGCAAATCCAACAAATTCAGGGCAATGTCTATATTGATAATACGGCATACGATCAAGACAATGTTGGCCCTGGTTGGTTAGATAAGGATTCACAGTTTTGTTATGCGGCACCTATCAATGCCAGCATCATTAATCACAATTGCGTCTCCTTTGGCATTGCCCCCGCTAAAACCGATGGGCAAGCCGCTGTCGTACTTGAGAGCCCGCGTTATTTTTATGCATCAATTAATAATGCTGCCGTCACCCGCAGCTCTCGCTCCCGGTCTTGTCGTCTTTCGCTCAATCCTCAAGCCGATAACACAATTACCATCAACGGCTGTCTACCAAAAGGCAAATATTCACGCGGCGCGAGTGTAGTGATTGCGAATATAGTGAAGTACAACCAAGCCTTGTTACAAAGCCTATTTAAACGTTTTGGTATCCAGATCAACGGTAGTATTGAGCCTAAAGCTGCTCCCGCCAATACGGCTGTGCTTGCGAGCCACGAATCAAAACCACTGCGAGTTTTGATAAGCGAAATGCTAAAAAAATCTGACAATATTATAGCCGGCTCTTTGTTCAAAAAAATTGGCGAATTATATTCGAAACAACCTGGAAGTTGGATCAATGGCAGTACATCGGTTAAACAAGTCTTGGCTCAGAAAGCCTCTGTCAATACGGCTCAAATGAACGTCATTGATGGCTCTGGATTGTCACGCGACAACCGGGTTACGCCAGCTCAAATGATGCAGGTATTAGATTATGCGTTTCATAATTACGCAACAAATTATGAATTTATTTCAGCATTACCCATTTCAGGTGTCGATGGAACACTGAAAGCCCGTCTGACGAACGTCCCTTGGAAAGTTCGCGCTAAGACCGGCACGATGGCAGGTGTTGTCTCGCTAGCAGGTTATGCTGTCAGCAAAGACCAGGAACCTCTCGCATTTGTTATTATCGTTAACGGTCATAATGGCAATATTTGGCAGTATCGTGAAATAGAAGATAAAATCGTGACAGCGCTGACGAATTATACGCGTAAGTAACGTTCGCACCTAAAACACTATTAAGTACCTGGAAGAGCGGTGGGTGAATTGC
Source organism: Gammaproteobacteria bacterium (assembly GCA_039936115.1). GTDB lineage: Bacteria > Pseudomonadota > Gammaproteobacteria > DSM-16500 > DSM-16500 > DATIJJ01. The sequence goes on along the minus strand of JBDTIZ010000093.1, from coordinate 949 downwards.
CCATAGGGATACTAGTCGGTGCGCCAGAAAACACGGACTGATATTGCTCTGGTGTCTGCGCAGTAATTAAATTATCAAGGCCATTCGCAGCCCCTTGAAAAAGATTAATAAAATAAGAATTACCGACTGAATAGTTAACAAAAAGATGATGCAAGATAACGATAAACAAAAGAGAAAACACATACCCTTTTGTGCATCCTAGCGCAGCCCCTAATTTACGGTCCAAAAAAGCGTAAGGAAACGAATAAGCCTGGAGAAATCCCGTATAACTCAATACTGCTTCGCCTGTTGCAAATACACCCACAAAGCAAATTAAGATACTGATGCAATACGATATGTGTTGAATGGTTGCTGCTGTTAATGGATCAGCGCCTATCATGCTCATAAAGCCCTTGGTGACACTGGAGTCGATGATGTCTTTGATAGCAGGGGAGTTAAGAATGAATTCCGTTAACGGAACAGTAAATTTAATTGTAAAAATTAAAGCAACCGCCACACACATGATTGAAATAATTTCTCGCGAGGCACCGCGTGACATCCCGAGTACGGTGTTAACAAAGAAAATCAGTAAAATGAAAAAATCTAGCCCACTCCAACTATTCATTTGAATTATTCTCCTAATTGTCTGACTGTAAGATAGCCTGTTTGATTTGTAGCGTCTAGAGATCAGTGAAAATTGTGGGTGTTGTAGCACAACCGTAAATTAAGGCCAAATTGACTGGATACCGCGGACAAGCCGCGGTACGACGGCGGTTGAATGAATCATTATCTTCATAGGTCGCTGCGATCTTACCGACTACATCACCGCCGTCGTACCGCGGTTTGTCCGCATAAGCGCTAACCTAAGGAAAAGCCGTAAGACCTAATCTGCGGCTTTCTTTTTCTTGAGCTTTCTGCGAGTGCTTGCCTTATTTCATTCCATCTACTTATTACTTCATTTAATGAAATA
>JBDTIZ010000092.1:0-14608 GCA_039936115.1 Gammaproteobacteria bacterium | reverse complement strand
CGAAGTACTAGGCGTAAACGGACTACTCAGCCAAGCAATTACTGGCTTTACTCCCCGCGAATCCCAGCAAGTTATGGCGGATGCCATAGAAAAAACACTTTCACTGGATTCACAACTCATCGTTGAAGCAGGCACAGGGACAGGAAAAACATTTGGTTATCTGGTTCCTATTTTTTTAGCACAAAAGAAAACAATTATTTCAACGGGCACCAAAAATTTACAAGATCAGTTATTTTTTAAAGATATTCCCATTATCAAAAAAATCCTCTCATTTACGTTAAAAGTCGTGCTACTCAAAGGCCGGGCAAACTACCTTTGCAAGCATCGATTAGAACGAAATATAGAAGATGGTCGTTTTGTGTCGCGACAATTGGTTTCAGAATTGCATACGATAAACGAATGGGCTAGTGCCACCCAAGCCGGGGATATTTCTGAATTGAATTCGATTCCAGAAGACTCGCTTATTTGGCCGCAAGTGACAAGCACACCCGATAACTGTTTAAGCCAGGATTGTCCTTTCTACAAGAATTGTTTTGTTGTTCAAGCTCGACAGCAAGCCTTAAATGCGGATATTGTAATTGTAAATCATCATTTGTTTTTTGCCGACATGGCATTACAAGAAGATGGTTTTGGTGAGTTATTACCGGGCGCGGATGCAATTGTTTTTGATGAAGCACATCATTTGCCTGATATTGCTTCACAATTTTTTAGCACGTCAGTCACGGGACGGCAGATCATAGAATTAGCACGTGATACTGAAGCGGAAGTATTGCTATCTGCTAAAGATATGCGTGAAATTATCGAAGAAGCCGATAAGCTGCAGGCAGCGACGCATGAAATGCGAGTTGCTATGGGTATGGAAATACGCCGCGCGCCTTGGCCAGAACAACATCCGCCTTTGCTTGAGATGAGTATTCAATGCGTTAAGAAAACACTACAATCACTTGAAGAAAATTTACGAAATGCGGCTGTACGTAGCAAAGGCTTGGAAAATTGTTGGCGCCGTGCCGCTTTATTGATCGCACGTTTTAATTTATTAACGGGTAAAACACCAGAAGATACCGTGCATTGGTTTGAAACCTACGCACAAAGTTTTTCTGTGCAATTGACGCCTATGATTGTTGCAGATAATTTCAAACAATATATTGAAGAAAGAAAACGTGCTTGGATTTTTACATCGGCAACTTTGACAGTCAAAAATAATTTTAGTTTGTTTGTTGAAACACTCGGTTTAAAAAATGCGTTGCAACTCCAATTAAAGAGTCCATTTGATTATCAAAAACAATCACTTTTATACGTGCCGCGCGGATTACCTGATCCGCATGCTCAGAACTATACTGAAAGTTTAGTTGAAGCTGCGATACCGGTTTTAGAAGCAACACAAGGTAAAGCTTTTTTATTGTTCACGAGTTATAAAGCAATGGAATATGCTGCTGAACTATTAAAAAATAGAATTTCTTTTCCGATGTTATTGCAAGGAACCATGCCAAAAAAAGAATTAATCGATCAGTTTAAACAGCTAGGAAATGCGGTTTTACTCGGAACGAGTAGTTTTTGGTATGGTGTAGATGTGCGAGGTGATGCATTATCTTGCGTGATTATTGATAAGTTGCCTTTTGCAGCACCAGAAGATCCTATTTTAAAAGCACGCATTCAAATGTTGCGTAAACAAGGAACCGATCCTTTTCAAACGTATCAATTGCCAAATGCTGTATTGATTTTAAAGCAAGGCGCGGGGCGATTAATTCGCGATATTGAAGATCGCGGGATTTTGATGATTTGTGATCCGCGGTTGGTGGGTTCACGTTATGGCGAAGCGTTTTTGCAAAGTTTGCCGGATATGCGGCGAACGAGAGATTTGGAAAAAGTACGGGAGTTTATGGCTGTTCCAGTTGCAGAAATATAAGCTTTTGTAGGGGCGAACCTATGTGTTCGCCCTCTGATTGAAGAGACAATATTGGCGTATAAAGGCCACTGGGCGAACACGCAAGTTCGCCCCTACATAAGATTAGTTAACAAATAAGAGTAATTCATGAAAATACTAGCTTTCGACACATCATCCGCTGCTTGTTCAGTCGCTTTACTCAATGAGGAAAAAATCACATCACGGCACGAGCTTATCCCTATGCAACAGGCAAAACAACTTTTGCCAATGATAGATGCGCTTTTGGCCGCAGATAAGATCAAGCCGAATCAGCTAGACGCGATTGCATTTGGCTGTGGTCCAGGCAGTTTTACGGGGGTTAGAATTGCCGTGAGTGTTGCTGCAGGTTTAGCTTATGCGACTCAAAAACCATTAATTTCTATTTCATCACTCGCGGCAGTCGCTCAAGCGGCCTATGATGATTTAGGCTGGAAGCAGCTATTAGTCGCATGTGATGCTCGAATTAATGAAGTTTATTGGGCCGCATATGAAGTGCAAACTGATAATCTTGTTCACTTAAACGGCATAGAACAAGTCACGCTGCCAGAAGCTATCATCCATCCAGGCACAGATGGGTGGTCAGGCGTTGGTAATGCCTGGGATGTTTATGCGGATAAGATTAGCTTTAAGCCAGATAAAGTAGATATAACGCGCTTACCTATGGCAACCGCTCTTATAACCTTGGCAAAAGCCAAATTTAGCAAACAAGAATGGGTCAATGCAGCAGAGGCAGTGCCTGTTTATCTACGCGATGACGTCGCTAAAAAATCACATCAAAAATGACTGAGTGTTACAGCAAAATCTAAGCCAAATTGACTGGATATCGCAGACAAGCCGCGGCACGACGGCGATGGGAGAGTAGGGAAACCGTTGTATCTTGTATTAGAAAATAACCGCCGTCGTACCGCGGCTTGTCCGCGGTATCCAGTCAATTTGGCTTAGGTTTTGCTGCAGCTGCTCTGTATGCCAGCTAAAAGCATGCTGGCATGACAGTATTCATTATCCGGAATTTGCGTTTATAGTAAATCTTGTTTGAATTGTGCCCCTGAAGAGCGCTAAAATCAGCGCATATTACAAAACCCTGGGGGCTTCGGTTTTATATGGCTGGTCAACAAGACACAGGTCGACAAGAAATAATAAATAAACTACGTAGTTACTTGAAAAATAAAGTGTCAGAATCAGAAGCCTCGCTTCTAGAGATATTTGCCCAGCGTTACTACGTCAATTGCTCATTAGAGGATTTGACAGAACGTTCTATTGAAGATTTATTCGGGGCTTTGATTTCACACTGGAGATTTATCTACCAACGTAAACCGGGTGAATCCAAAGTACGTGTTTTTAATCCCACCCTCGAAAATGATGGCTGGCAGTCAACGCATACTATTATCGAAGTATCGCATGATGATATTCCCTTTTTAGTTGATTCCATTCGCACGGAAGTCAATCGCCATGGTCTTCAAATTCACTACACCATCCACTTTGGTGGTTTAAAAGTAAAACGCAACAAGCAAGACCAAATCGTTGAACTCTTACCCATTGGCGCAGCGGTACCTGATGCAACCTCTGAAGCGCCTATTTATGTAGAAATTGATCGTCAAATTGATGCGGAAGCAATGGAATCTTTGCGCGCTGACATTGAGCGTATTTTAAATGATGTCCGTGTTTCAGTCGCAGATTGGCGTAAAATGGTTAACAGTGTTGAAGAAGCGTTGATGGAGTTGGAACAAAATCCTCCGCCGTTAGATCCAGCGGAAATTGCCGAATCAAAAGATTTTATTCGTTGGTTGATCAATAATCATTTTACGTTTTTGGGCTGTCGTGATTATAAATTAATTGGTAACGAAACAAATCGCGCATTACAAATTGTACCAGGCTCAGGATTAGGTGTGTTACGTGATGATAGCACTACGGCCACGTCACGAAATTATTCTGATTTGCCTCCACAAGCCCGAAAGCTCGCACTTTCAAAAAATATTTTGATCATCGCAAAAACGAATACGCAATCGACAGTGCATCGGGCTGCTTATACCGACTATATCGGTGTAAAACGTTTCAATGAAAAAGGCGAACTCATTGGTGAGCGGCGGTTTGTAGGTTTGTATACATCAACAGCGTATCATTCAAGTCCGCTTTATATTCCATTTTTACGACATAAAGTCGCGAAAGTCATACAAGAATTTCACTATCCGCCTGACAGTCATAACGGCAAAGAAGTGGTTCATATTTTAGAAACGTTACCGCGAGATGATTTATTTCAAGCAACGCATGAAGAATTAGTTGAATTAACGCAAGGTATTTTGCACCTACAAGAACGTAAACGAATCCGTTTATTTGTGCGTAAAGATTCTTACGGCAGATATTTTTCATGCTTGGTGTATGTGCCGCGTGAAATTTCGAACACAGAATTATCCTTAACAATGCAAGATGTGTTAATGAGTGCTTTTAAAGGATTGGAATCTTCATTCACGACACAATTTTCTGATTCTGTATTGGCACGTATTCATTTTCTGATACGCGTAAACCCTAAAACGCCAATTGATTACGATGTAACAAGAATTGAAACAGATTTATCAAATGCCGCTCGTTCATGGGCAGATGAATTAAAAACTCAGTTGATTAAAAACTATGGTGAAGCGCAAGGCTTAAAATATTACACCAAATATCGAAAAGCATTTCCGGCAAGTTATACTGAATGTTACCTACCAACATCAGCAATTGATGATGTCAAAAAAGTCGAATCGCTGTCCGCAGAAAATCCGTTAGAAATGTTGTTTTATAAATCAGGAAAAACATCGCTACAATTAAAATTGTTTCATAGCGAGCATACGATTGCTCTGTCGGATGTGTTACCCACGCTAGAAAACATGGGTTTACGTATTATTGGTGAAAGACCGCATGAGATTATTTTTAGAGACGGCTCATTTGCCTGGATCAGTGATTTTGATATGGTGCATGTTAGCCATAGAGAAGTTGATGTTGAAAATATTAAAACGAATTTCCAAGATGCATTTACTAATATTTGGTTTAAGAAAGCAGAAGATGACGGTTTTAACCGACTTGTTTTAGATGCGCAATTGACATGGCATGAAACAGCTGTGTTGCGTGCGTACACAAAATATTTACGTCAAACGGGTTTCACTTTCAGTCAAAACTATGTCGAACAAGCATTAGTGAATAATGCTGACATTGCTAAAAATTTAGTGATATTGTTCAAGCTGCGTTTCTCGCCAGAATATTCTGAACGACCTGATACAACCGAATTACTTACGAAAATAGAGCAAGCGCTTGAAGAAGTGAATAGCTTAGATGAAGATCGAATTATCCGACGTATTTTAGAAGTGATTCTCGCGACAATTCGGACGAATTATTTTCAAACAACGCCAGATGGCAATTTTAAATCGCATATCTCGCTTAAATTTGATCCGTCAAAAATTTCTGATTTGCCGCTACCAAGACCTATGTTTGAAATTTTCGTTTACTCTCCGCGTGTAGAAGGTGTGCATTTGCGTGCAGGTAAAGTGGCGCGTGGCGGATTGCGTTGGTCAGATCGACGCGAAGATTTTCGCACGGAAGTGCTTGGTTTGATGAAAGCGCAACAAGTTAAAAATTCAGTGATTGTACCTGTCGGCGCGAAAGGTGGTTTCTTTCCAAAACAATTACCCGTTGATGGTGATCGTGACGCCATTATGAAGGAAGGCATTGCTTGTTATTCTACTTTCATTCGTGGATTGCTGGATATTACTGACAATATTAAAGAAGGCGAGGTTGTTCACCCGCTGGATGTGGTTCGTTATGATGAAGACGATACCTATTTGGTTGTTGCGGCAGACAAAGGCACAGCAACGTTTTCTGATATTGCAAATGGCATTTCAAAAGAATATGGATTTTGGTTAGATGATGCGTTTGCTTCGGGCGGTTCCGCAGGCTATGACCATAAAAAAATGGGAATTACAGCGCGTGGCGCATGGGAGTCAGTGAAACGGCATTTCCGTGAGTTAGGTCTCAATACTCAAACAACAGATTTTACTGTAATAGGTATCGGCGATATGGCTGGAGATGTGTTTGGTAATGGCATGTTAATGTCACCACACATTAAATTGCTCGCAACTTATAATCATATGCATATTTTTATCGATCCTAATCCTAATTCTGCACTGAGTTTTGAAGAACGTAAGCGAATGTTTAATTTACCGCGTTCAACCTGGCTTGATTACAACGCAGAACTTATTTCAAAAGGCGGTGGTGTTTTTAATCGTTCGGCAAAATCAATTAAGATTTCACCTGAAATGAAAACAGCATTCGGGATCGAAAATGATAGTTTGGTTCCCAATGATTTAATCAAAGCTATTCTGAAAGCACCTGTTGACCTCATTTGGAATGGTGGTATTGGCACATTCGTTAAAGCCAGTTATGAAATCCATGCTGAAGTCGGCGATCGCAGTAATGATGGCCTCCGTGTTGATGCAAATGAGTTAACAGCCCGCGTGATAGGCGAGGGTGGTAATTTAGGCATGACACAATTGTCACGAATTGAATACTCATTAAATGGCGGCATTGTTTATACCGATTTCATCGATAATTCTGCGGGCGTTGATTGTTCTGACCATGAAGTTAATTTGAAAATTTTATTGAACAAATCGTTACAAGACGGCGATATGTCGCTGACGGATCGCAATAAATTACTTGAAAAAATGACAGATGAAGTTGCTGAGCTTGTTTTACGTGATAATTATGAACAAACTCAAATATTAAGTTTGGAAGCTTCCGTGTCGCCAGATACGTTGGATTTGTTCAAACGTTACATGAATGAATTAGAGAACAATGGCCGTCTTAATCGGGAATTAGAATTTTTACCCAATGAACAAGCGCTCTTAGAACGAAAAGCAAATGGAATCGGTTTAACAAGACCTGAGCTCGCCATATTAATTTCATACTGTAAAATGTATTTGAAACAAGATATTTTGGCTTCCGATATTCCTGAGCAACCGTATTTCACTAAATACTTAATGATGGCTTTTCCAGCATCATTGCGAGAAAAATATTTACCGCAAATGAAAGAACATAGGTTGCGTCGCGAAATTATCGCAACCCAGCTGGGTAAATATATTAGTGATCACATGGGAATTAGTTTCATTGAACGCTTGCAGCGTGAAACAGGAGCGACTGTTGCATTCATTATGCGTGCTTTTGTGGTAGCAGATGCTGTGTATGGCCTCGAAAAAGCGTGGAAAGAAATCGAAACACTTGATTGGCATATCAATACTAACGTTCAACAACGCATGATGTTGCAGATTTATAATCTTGTTCGCCGTGCAACGCGTTGGTTTTTACGCGCACTTAAACCTGATTTTAATCTTGAAGAAGCCATCGAGCATTTTACAAAAGCAATTAACGAATTAACTGCACAATTGCCGACTGTATTAATGGATTCTGATTTAGAAACGTTGCAGTTAGACACTAAATTGTTACTTGATGAAGGTGTGCCGGAATCGTTAGCGAAAAAAATCGCTAGCTGCAATACATTGTTTACTTCACTGGATGTTGTTGAAGCCGCAACAAAGCATAATTTAAACATTGCTGATGTGGCGAAAACTTATTATGGTTTAGGCACCTATTTAGATTTGAATTGGTTGCGTGATCAAATGAGTGCGTATCCTATGGAAACTCAATGGGATGAATTAGCACGCGCTGGTTTCCGCGATGATCTCGATCGCGCGCAAAGAAAGTTAAGTGTGAGCGTGCTATTGCTGAAACAGAAAAAACTTAAAAATCTTAGCGTGACCGAACGTATTGAAGCCTGGCTTAACCAGTATCAATTAAATGTCGATCGTTGGCAAAACTTAGTGGGTGAGATTAAATCCAGTAGTAATGTTGGATTTGTAACTTATTCAGTTGTGCTGCGTGAATTATTTGATTTTGCACAAGCGGGATAACAGTAAAAGGAAGAACTGAATGACCCAGGAAATTATTTCAACGGATTTTCCGTATGATTCTCATTTTGTCGATGTTTATGGTTCTAAAATGCATTACATCGAAGAAGGTACGGGCGATCCCATTTTATTCTTGCATGGCATTCCAACCTCGTCGTATTTATGGCGAAATGTCATTCCACATTTAGCGAGCTTAGGTCGATGTATTGCGCCTGATTTAATTGGTTTTGGAAAATCAGACAAACCAGATATTGAATATTCTGTATTTGATCATATCAAATATATAGATAAATTTATTGAAACATTAAAACTTGATCGAATCACTCTCGTCATGCATGGCTGGGGATCGATTGTCGGATTTGATTATGCAATGCGGCATGAAGATCAATGTAAGGGTTTAGCTTTTTATGAAGCTTATTTGCGACCGATGAATGGATCGGATCTTTCGCTGCCTTATCAAGAACAGATTTTATCTTGGCAAGGTGAGGAAAATGTTAATGATCTTATTATGAATGGTGCTCATTTTATCGAAAAGACATTGCCACAAGGCATTATGCGTAGCTTGTCTGAAGGTGAAATGCGTTATTATCTCGAGCCTTTTAAGCAAAAGGGGTCGGGCAAGCCATTGAATCAATATTTGCAGGATTTGCCGCATGGTGATAGCCAAAGTAAAGTGAATAAGTTAATTGCTGAATATTCGAAAAAATTAATTAAATCGTCTTTACCTAAATTAATGCTGTACACCGTGCCGGGTTTTATAACGACTATCGCTACGGCTATGTGGGCAAAAGAGCATTTATCTAATTTTGAAATTGCTGATATTGGTGAAGAATTACATTATGCGCAAGAAAGTAATCCTGAGCTGATGGGTGAGACGATTAGTGTTTGGCTGCAAGGGGTTGAGCAGGCGGTTTAATATCGCAATGACGGTGTAAAAGGGTTCGCTTCTACAAAAAGCATTACAGGTTAAATTAGAAAAAAATCATCGAGGAGTTACTATGGCAACTTCATACAATATAGCAATAATTGGCGCAACCGGTATTGTTGGATCCACTACATTATCGATTTTAGAAGAACGCAAATTTCCTGTGAATAAAATCTTTTTGCTCGCAAGCAAACGCTCAGCGGGGGATACCGTAGATTTTAAAGGTAAACCTTATTTTGTCGAAGATTTAGCTGAGTTTGATTTTAGTCAAACACAGATTTGTTTTTTTTGTGCAGGGAATGATGTCTCTGAAGAATATGCTCCCAAAGCTGCCGCGTTAGGTAATGTGGTCATCGATAAAAGTTCACATTTTCGTTACGACGATGATGTTCCTTTGGTCGTGCCTGAAGTGAATGAAGCAGCACTTAAGAAATTTAGCAAAAAAAATATTATCGCAAGCCCAAATTGCAACACAATTCCAGTCGTGGTCGCCTTAAAACCGATTTATGATGCTGTCGGTATTGCTCGGATTAATATTGCAACTTATCAGTCGGTTTCTGGCACGGGTAAAGATGCAGTGACAGAATTGGCAGAACAAACCGCGCAATTACTCAATGGTTTACCGGTTAAGCCAAAAATTTATTCGCAACAAATCGCATTTAATGTGTTACCGCATTGCGATGAAATGCAAGAAAATGGTTATACCCGTGAAGAGATGAAAATCGTTTGGGAAACACATAAAATTTTAAACGATAAAAAAATTGCAATCAATGCAACAGCAGTCAGAGTGCCTGTTTTTTTTGGACACTCAGCGGCTGTGCACATTGAAACAAAAGAAAAAATAACAATGCAGCAAGCATTAGATTTATTAGCCAATGCGCCAGGGATTAAACTTGCGACGGGTAAGCATCAGTATCCATCACCGGTACATGATGCTGCGGGGAAAGACGAAGTGTTTGTGGGTCGAGTGCGTGAAGATATTTCACACAAAAAAGGCCTTAATCTCTGGGTTGTCGCAGATAATTTACGCAAAGGCGCTGCACTCAATGCGGTACAAATTGCGGAAAAATTAATAGAAAAATATTTATAGGAATAATGATGCTAGAAATCTATCAACAATTTATTTTGGTTCACCTGCAGTCCGCGTTATTATTTGTAAATAAACAATTGTCTCCACGAGGTTGTTTAATAGTAAGCGGTATTTTATTGTTGGTATTGTTCATTTTAAAATTTAGAAAAACGCCTCCTGCAGAGACAAAAATGCTGGCAGGTGCAACAAGCGAGGATATCGATGCGATTGCAGGAGACGATGTGATATCAACGCAGCTAGATCTTGCGCGCGCATTGATTGAAATGGATAAAAAAGATCTTGCGATGCCAATTTTAAAAGAAGTTATGTTGCGCGGAGATGTATTGCAAAAGCGGGAAGCAGAACAGTTATGCGTATTGCATTAGGTCTTGAATACAACGGTCATCATTTTTTTGGTTGGCAGTCACAAATTAATTTACCCTCAGTGCAAGTTTGTCTTGAAGATGCGCTCAGTAAAATTACCAACGAACCTATTAAAGTTTTTTGTGCAGGTCGAACGGATGCAAAAGTGCATGCTGTCGGTCAAGTTGTCCATTTTGATACACAAGCTGTGCGCGGTTTACGTGCTTGGACATTAGGCACTAATACTTTTCTTCCACACTCTGTTGCTGTTAAATGGGCGCAAGAAGTCGATTCAGAATTTCATGCACGATTTTCTGCAGTGTCCCGATGTTATCGCTATATCATCTTAAACCGATCGATTCGTTCTGCCATTTCAGCCGGTCGTGTTACCTGGCATCATCGTGCGTTAGATGTTGAAAGGATGCAGCGAGCTAGTCAATACTTATTGGGCGAACATGATTTTAGTTCGCTTCGTTCTTCAGAATGCCAATCAAAAACAACTAAGCGTAAAGTGCGTTCAATCACAGTATTTCGCCAAGGTGATTACGTAATGATCGAAATTGAAGCTAATGCTTTTTTACATCACATGGTACGCAATATTGCAGGCGTTTTAATGCAAATTGGTGAGCACCAGCAGCCGCCGGAGTGGATGTTAGATGTGTTAGCTGCCAAAGATCGCCGTTGTGCTGCGGCTACTGCGGCGCCTGATGGGCTTTATCTTTATCAGGTACGATATCCTGAGGTTTATCAGTTTCCTCTGCATGAGAGTGATTTTTTGTTTATATAAAAGATACAAAATGCGTCTAATCCACCCTGCAATTATTACTTATTATCCCAGCAAAACCCTATAATTTTGTCCCATTTACCCCTATAATTACCCCACTTATTTTTACGTATAGAGCAATACTATGAGCTGGCTTAAAAAGTTATTACCTTCAAGAATTCGAACCGACGCCATTACCAAAAAAGGGGTTCCGGAAGGTTTATGGTCTAAGTGCGACAAATGTAATGCTATCTTATACCGCTCTGAGCTGGAGCGTAATCTGGAAGTGTGTCCTAAGTGCAATTATCATATGCGGATTTCTGCACGAAAGCGCTTAGAATATTTTTTAGATGAAGGAATGCAAAATGAAATTGGCGCAGATGTATTGCCAGTGGATCAACTCAAGTTTAAAGATTTGAAAAAATATAAAGATCGTTTGTCTACCGCCCAAAAAGAAACCAATGAAAAAGAAGCTATGGTGGTATTGCAGGGCACAGTGAATCGATTACCATTAGTAGCAGCCGCATTTGAATATGGTTTTATCGGCGGTTCGATGGGAGCAGCTGTTGGCGAACGTTTCGTGCGAGGTGTGAATGTTTCGTTAGAACATAAAATTCCATTTGTCTGTTTTTCAGCAAGTGGCGGTGCGCGAATGCAAGAAGCCTTGATCTCTTTGATGCAAATGTCTAAAGTCAGTGCTGCGTTAGCGATATTAGCAGAACAAGGCATCCCTTATATTTCGATCTTGACTGATCCAACGATGGGTGGTGTATCAGCAAGTCTTGCAATGCTGGGTGATGTGATTGTAGCAGAACCAAAAGCATTAATTGGTTTTGCGGGGCCACGTGTTATAGAACAAACAGTTCGTGAAAAATTACCGGAAGGCTTTCAACGCAGCGAATTTCTTCTTGAGCATGGTGCGATTGATATGATAGTAAATCGCAATCAGTTACGTGATATAATTTCGAGAATTTTGGCAAAATTAACTAAAACTTCATGACATAAACCTAGAGGTGAATTATGGAAAAGAAAAGAACGCAAAGGATAATCGGGATCTTGGTGGTCCTTGCACTTGTGATAATTGTAATGCCGCTCTTCTTTGGAAAATCCGATTTTCCGTCACATGAAGCATCCAACTTAAAATCACCTGCTTTTCCTGAAGAACAAACCAATGTTGCATCTGCAAACCAGCAAAATAATGGTACTGATGTGAATGCTAATCAAGCAGTTGAGCCTTCAACGATTGCGGAAATTAAGCAGCCAGATAGTGGAGAAGCCAATACGATGCAGCCATCACAAGCATCTGCACCTGCTGCTGCGCAATCAAGTAATCCTGCTATGTTAAATGCCGCACCTCCTACTCAGCCTTCTGCAGATTCAACCACAATGCCTACAACTGCTGCAGCACCTTCGACAACATCCAGTTTAGAACCAGCGGATCAAATGGCACAAACCAATTCACCAGCCATCCCGACACCTGATGCTAATACAATCGTCATCACACAAAGCCCAGTTGAAAAAATCGCTACGACAAATAGTGATAGCAACACTGGCCAAACACCACCTGCCATAATTACAGATCAACAACCAGCAGCGCCTGCGCTTACTGCATCGTCAACCGAATTATCACGACCAACGGATACCCAAAAAATAGATAATCAACCCGCTAAACCTGTTAAAGCAAAAACAGCGGTGATGCGTATGAAACATACTAAAACCAAGCTCGTAAAAACACCGGTTACTGCAAGTTCAAAAGATAATAATTTAAAAACGCCGGGTTGGGCGATCCAAATGGGTAACTTTACTGTAAAAAGCAACGCTACTAATTTGACGAATAAATTGCGTGCTGCAGGCTATAAAGCTTTTACGCGAGAAATAAAATCATCTACGGGTCACAATAGCACACGTGTTTATATTGGACCTGAGCTCAAGCAAGCGTCAGCCGTCAAATTGTCCAATAAAGTTCAACAAGACATGAAGATGCAAGGAATTGTAATACCGTTTAAGCCTATGAGTTTGTAGTTTTAGTTGTATGAAGCTACGGTCAGCTGCACTTTTGTAGTAGGGGCGAACCTATGTGTTCGCCCTTTTTATCGAAGAGATATATTTGCATATCAAGGCCACATAGGTTCGTCCCTATAAAGCCTAGGAACAAAAATGACTACACATCAGTTTGCCTTTAGCATCACAACTCCCGGCAGAGGCATGGTTAATGTAACTGACTCCCTCGCAAAATATGTTAAGCAAGCAAACATAACAACCGGTCTTTGCAATGTGTTTTTGCATCATACGAGCGCCTCTTTAATTATTTGTGAAAACACAGATAGTGATGTGCAGAGAGACCTTGAAGTATTTTTCAGTCGGCTCGTGCCAGATGGTGATAAATCTTTTAAGCATATTGCTGAAGGACCTGATGATATGTCTTCGCATGTCAGAACTATTTTGACACTCAATTCAATCAGTATACCTATATCACAAACGCGTTTAAATTTGGGAACATGGCAAGGTGTGTTCGTTTGGGAACATCGATTGGATTCACACCAACGTAATATGACTGTTACGATACAAGGGTAAGTTTATGTCAACAGGACTTTTTTCTGACTACAACCTTATTGATTTGACTCACACATTAAATTCTTCTGCTCCAACTTGGAGTGGTAACTGTGGATTTAATCATAAAGTCATTGTTGATTATCCAGAAGCTTGTCGCGTGCAATCAATCGACATGAATGCGGGCACGGGAACTCATATTGATGCGCCGTCACATTTTATTCCTGGTGCAAAAAGCGCTGCTGATATTCCTCTGGATGACTTGATTGTACCTGTTTACGTCATTGATGTTTCTGCGCGTGCACATGCTGATTATTATATTACACCCGATGATATTTATGCCTTTGAAAAACAGCATGGAAAAATTTCAGCGAAAAGTTTAGTAGTGGGTTATACCGGTTGGGATCAGTATTGGCATGATGCAAAAAAATTTCGTAATCCGGATGATACAGGGCAAATGCATTTTCCAGGTTTTTCAAAAAACAGCGCAGAACTTTTGTTAGAGCGTGGCATTGCGGGATTAGGAATTGATTCGCTTTCACCGGATTGTTTAGATCTTAATTTTCCTGTGCATTACGCTATTCTGGGTGCGGGAAAATATATCGTTGAAAATCTCGCACACTGTAAATTACTTCCGCCTGTGGGTGCGTATACAATTATTTTGCCGATCAAAACTCAAGATGGAACAGAAGCGGTGGCGAGAGCGATTGGATTAACGCCTAAGTTGTAAGATATTCTTATGCCAACGGATTATAGCTGATAACTCAAAACAGATGCCAAATTGACTGGATACCGCGGACAAGCCACGGTACGACGGCGGTGATAATCATTTCGTTTAATAATTAAGCCGCCATTCTTGTGCCATTAGTATTTACAAATAAATCTAAAGACCTAGCGAGAAGTGGGTGGCTTGCGAATCTCGTTTAATGCCATTCTCCACTGCTGTCGTACCGCGGCTTGTCCGCATAAGCGCTAACCTAAGGAAAAGCCGTAAGACCTAATCTGCGGCTTTCTTTTTCTTGAGCTTTCTGCGAGTGCTTGCCTTATTTCATTCCATCTACTTATTACTTCATTTAATGAAATA
>JBDTIZ010000091.1:0-10525 GCA_039936115.1 Gammaproteobacteria bacterium | reverse complement strand
GAATAAGAATGGGCGTATGCCCATTTTTTATATGGTATACCTGATGAGTAACGTTGAAAGCACATTGCGCGATCGCTTGGCGTCGTTGATAACAGCGATGGGATATGAATTTGTCGGTTGCGAACTGCAAAGACAAGGTCGTGGATCTGTTTTGCGAGTGTATATTGACGCTGAGAACGGCATTACGTTAACCGATTGCTCAAAAGTGAGCCGTCAAGTTAGCGCCATGCTAGATGTGGACGATCCCATTCAGGGGAATTATGATTTAGAAATTTCATCCCCTGGTTTAAATCGCCCACTGTTTGAAATTGCCCAATATCATGCATTTTTGGGCAAGCGAATCAAGCTGCGGTTATCTAACCCCGTCAATAATCAGCGAAATGTCGTAGGCATTTTGCAACGGGTAGATGAAGCAGATATTCATCTCTTGGTGAATGCGCAAGAAATGATTTTTCCTTTTTCGAGCATCGAAAAAGCAAAAGTCATTGCGGACCCTGCAATAGGTGCAGGGCGTCCCCCTGCAGTAGGCGAGGGGTAACAATATTAGTCTGTTCTGGATAAGTACTATCTGGGACTCACATTAATCGGGCGAGGCTGACGCTATGAACAAAGAGATTTTGTTAGTTGTTGAAGCAGTATCTAACGAAAAAGGTGTCGACAATAACGTCATATTCCAGGCGATCGAAGCCGCATTGGAAATGGCAACCAAAAAACGTGCTGGCTCTGAAATTGACGTCGCTGTTCAAATCAATCGAAAAACTGGCGACTATACAACGATCAGACGTTGGTTAGTGCTAGACGACGCTGCTGACGATGAAGAAGGCGATGAAGGCGTTACACGTTTAACGTTGACGCAAGCACGCGAGCGTGATCCCAAAACTAAAGTGGGCGAATACGTTGAAGAATCGATGGAATCGGTCGAATTTGGACGTATTGCTGCGCAAAAAGCGAAACAAGTTATTGTTCAGAAAGTACTAGAAGCCGAGCGCGCACAGCTAATCAGCGCTTTCAAAGAACGCTTAGGTACCTTAGTCAATGGCGTTGTTAAAAAAGTAACACGCGATTATGTTCTGTTGGATTTAGGTAATAATGCAGAAGCCATATTGCAGCGTTCGGATATGATTCCGCATGAAGCCGTGCGTGTAAATGATCGCATCCGCGCTTATCTATTCGAAATTCGTTCTGACATCAAAGGCCCGCAAATGGCTGTTAGCCGCACGCGTCCTGAAATGCTAATTGAGCTGTTTAAAATTGAAGTGCCAGAAATCGGCGAAGAATTGATTGAAATCAAAGGCGCTGCACGTGATCCAGGTTCTCGCGCCAAGATTGCGGTTAAAACCAATGATGGCCGCATTGATCCTATTGGTGCTTGTGTCGGCATGCGCGGCGCGCGCGTTCAGGCGGTTTCAAGCGAGCTGGGCGGCGAGCGGGTTGATATAGTGTTATGGGATGATAATCCAGCGCAGTTAGTCATTAATGCAATGGCCCCTGCTGAAGTCGCATCGATTGTTGTCGATGAAGATAGCCACACGATGGATATTGCTGTAAAAGAAGAACAACTTTCCCAAGCCATTGGCCGCAGCGGTCAAAATGTCAGACTAGCAAGCGAGTTAACTGGCTGGCGTTTAAACGTCATGACCGAAGGTCAAGCGAAAGAAAAATCCGCAGCCGAAGAACAAAATGTGTTGCAGTTATTCATTGAAAAATTAGGTGTAGACGAAGAAATCGCACAAATTCTAACAGAAGAAGGATTTACTTCATTAGAAGAAATTGCTTACGTGCCGTTACAAGAAATGCTAGAAATCGACGGATTCGATGAAGATTTAGTGGGAGAACTGCGGGAACGTGCGAAAGCGGCTTTACTGACCAAAGCAATCGCTGAAGAGCAAGAGTTCGAAATGACGGAGCCTGCGAGTGATTTATTAGAGCTGGAAGGAATGGACAGACATCTTGCGTACGTATTAGCCAATCATGGTATTATCACACGCGAAGATCTCGCTGAACAATCCGTTGATGACTTGCTTGATATCGGTGAGATTGATGAAGAAAAAGCTGCGAAGTTGATTATGACTGCTCGCAAACCGTGGTTTGATAAAACAGATCATGTCGACTGAGAGGGGGCTCGATGCCAAAGGTAGCTGCAGAAACTGAAAAAAAAGGTTTAGTTAAAAGTGTAAAAACGCAAAGCGTATCAGTAAATCAACTGGCCACAAGTATTGGTGTTTCAGTCGAGCGATTGCTCATGCAGCTAAAAAGTGCCCAAATCAAGGCGTCTGGCGCCGAAGATATGGTTACTGAAGAAGAAAAGCAAAAATTGTTGCGTTATTTGCAGCAGCATCATGGGGCTAAAACCGACGGCGCTCCCGAAAAAATCGTTTTACGCCGTGCAAAAACCAGTGAAATTAAAGTAGCCGGCTCTCAGGGTGCTAAGAAAACGATTAGCGTCCAGGTACGAAAAAAACGTACTTATATCAAACGTCCAGAAGAGCAAGCAAAAACCGATGTGTTAGAAACAAAAGCACATGAAGTCTCGGCACCTACACATGTTGCAACACCGATTCATGAAACCAATACGGTTGAGCTTATCGAAGAACAACCAAAAGCTGAGGTATTGACGCAAACCGCGCCTACCGCAGCAGAAATTGATATAACACTTTCTGAAACACCCAAAACTGTAGAAACAGCGGCTGAAAAAACGGCTTCAGACAAGCGCGCCAAAGAAAAACGTCCACATGATATTAAGCCAGAAAATGATGATAATGATCGTCCGAAAAATAAAAAGAAAAAACGCGGCGCAGGCGGCGGCAATAACAACAGTAGAGATGACGTTCGAAAATATGAATCATTGATTGGCAAAAGTCCGGCACCGCTTAATCTTGCGCTGCGTGAAGATGAATCTGATGTTGAAGTGATGGATCGTCGTCGTCGAAGACATGGGCGCGGCCGAAAACAAGGTCAACAAGTACAGGTACAAGCTTTCACAAAACCAACGACGCCAATTGTGCATGAAGTCAATCTTCCTGAAACGATTACCGTTGCTGATTTAGCGCAAAAAATGTCAGTTAAAGCAGCGGAAGTAATTAAAACCATGATGAAAATGGGCGCAATGGCGACTATTAATCAAGTGCTTGATCAAGAAACCGCGGCGCTTGTTGTGGGTGAAATGGGTCACAAATCAAAACTGATTAGCGCATATGCATTAGAAGAATCCTTATCCAAAGATTCTGAAGTGAAAGGCGATTTATTACCCCGTGCACCAGTTGTTACCATTATGGGTCACGTCGATCATGGTAAAACATCGTTACTTGATTATATTCGACGTACCAAAGTCACCGCAGGCGAAGCAGGCGGGATTACTCAGCATATCGGCGCTTATCACGTAGAAACAGAAAAAGGTGTGATTACCTTTTTAGATACACCGGGTCACGCTGCGTTTACCGCAATGCGTGCACGTGGTGCGAAATTGACTGATATCGTTATTTTGGTAGTGGCAGCTGATGACGGTGTAATGCCGCAAACAGTTGAAGCAATCAATCATGCGAAAGCGGCTGAAGTGCCAATGATTGTTGCAGTGAATAAAATAGATAAACCCGAAGCTGATCTTGATCGCGTGAGAAATGATTTATCTAAGCATGGTCTTATCCCAGAAGAATGGGGCGGCGAAACAATGTTTGTGCCTATCTCAGCTAAAACAGGCCAACACATCGATCAATTGCTAGATTCGATTTTAGTTCAAGCTGAAGTGCTTGAGTTGAAAGCAATTTCTGCTGCACCTGCGCGCGGTGTTGTGATTGAATCACGACTCGATAAAGGTCGCGGTGCTGTTGCCAGTTTGCTCGTACAACAAGGTACGTTGCGCAAAGGCGATCTTGTTTTAGCCGGTTTTGAATATGGCCGCGTTCGTGCATTGTTTGATGAAACAGGCAAGCAAGTTGAAAGCGCAGGGCCTTCGATCCCCGTTGAGATTTTGGGGCTTTCGAGCACGCCAAATGCTGGCGATGAATTTATGGTTGTGGAAGATGAGCGACGCGCACGCGAAGTTGCATTGTTCCGCCAAGGTAAATTCCGTGAAATCAAATTAGCGAAGCAAAATTCTGCGAAGTTAGAAAATATTCTACAACGCATGGGCGACGAGAAAAACGAACGTACATTGAATATCGTATTAAAAGCCGATGTTCAAGGTTCGGCTGAAGCATTAACGCAAGCTTTAGCTGAGCTATCCTCACCAGAAGTCAGAGTGAAAATTGTGTCGAGTGGTGTCGGTGGTATTAATGAGTCCGATGTGAATTTAGCCTTAGCATCGACTGCAATCGTGATTGGTTTCAACGTACGTGCGAATAATGAAGCACGAAAATTAATTGAAGCTGAGAGTGTTGATTTACATTATCACAGCATTATTTACGATGTTATCAATGAAGTGAAACGCGCAATTAGTGGATTCATGGCGCCAGAAATTCAAGAGAAAATCATTGGCTTGGCCGAAGTGCGTGATGTATTCCGCTCTTCTAAAATCGGCGCAATCGCTGGTTGTATGGTGTTAGAAGGTGTTGTTCGTCGCAACAGTCCGATCCGTGTATTGCGTGATAATGTGGTCGTTTTTGAAGGCGCATTAGAATCGTTAAGACGTTTCAAAGATGACGTTTCTGAAGTGCGAAACGGCATGGAGTGCGGTATCGGTGTGAAGAGTTACAACGATATTAAGCCGGGCGATCAAATTGAAGTATTTGAAAAAGTTGAAGTAAAAAGAGCACTCTAATGGCCAAAGGTTTTAAGCGAGAGCAACGCATTAATGATTTAATTCAGACGGCGTTAGCAGAAATTATCTTAAGAGAAGCAAAAGACATGCGCTTCGGTATGATTACGATTACCGGCGTGAACGTGGCGCATGATCTTTCACACGCTAAAGTATTCGTCAGTGTGTTAGACGAAGAAAAAGCGAAAGAAACGCTTGTAGCCTTAAATAATGCGGCAAAATATTTGCGCTATGCTTTGGCGAATGCTGTTGAACTTCGTGTTACGCCTGAGTTGAAGTTTGTTTACGATGATTCATGTCTTCGCGGCAGCAGAATTTCCTCATTAATCAATGACGCTTTGAAAAAATAATGAAATGTGTCATTCCCGCGAAGGCGGGAACCTAACCGGATGGATTCCCGCCTTCGCGGGAATGACAAATCTTGGGCCTTGCAAAAGAAAAGACTAACTATAACTAAAATCGAAAATTCAAAAAATGAAACCAATACTCAAAAAAATCAACGGCATTTTATTGCTCGACAAATCACTTCATATCACATCAAACGGCGCTTTGCAGCGCGTTAAGCGATTGTTTAGCGCAAAAAAAGCTGGCCATACCGGTAGTTTAGATCCACTGGCGACCGGCATGTTGCCTATTTGTTTTGGCGAAGCCACTAAAGTGTCGCAGTTCTTATTGGACTCAGATAAACACTATCTAGTCGATATCAAGTTAGGTGTTAAAACCACTACAGGTGATGCGGAAGGTGAAATTATTGCAACTCAACCCGTGACGGATGTGACTCCGGAACGCTTGGTTGACGTTTTGCGACAATTTCTTGGCGACATTCAACAAATTCCGCCTATGTTTTCAGCGCTTAAGCATCAAGGTAAACCACTCTATGAATTAGCGCGCAAAGGTATTGAAGTTGAACGTAAACCGCGCCCTGTGACGATTCATTCATTACATTTGATTGCCTTAAATGAAGATATATTAAGTTTGGATGTTCACTGTAGCAAAGGGACTTATGTGCGGACCTTAGCCGAAGATATAGGTACGGAATTAGGATGTGGCGCGCATGTTTGCAGCTTGCGCCGTTCAGCGGTTTCGCCTTATCAACAAAACAAAATGTATACATTTCAAGAACTAGAAGAAATTCTTAACGAATATGGTGTTGATGCGTTACAGCAATGTCTCTTGCCGATGGATACTTCTGTGCAGCATCTTCCAGCCATTAAGCTTTCTTCTTCAGCCACTTTTTATATACGTATGGGGCAGCCTGTGATTGTGCCGCATTTGCCTACAGAGGGTTGTGTCAGAATTTTTTCGGATGATGCGCAATTTATTGGAATTGGTGAAGTGATGGATGATGGGCGTATTGCACCGCGGCGGTTGATTAGTGCGGCTTGATAATTTCGAGCGGGCTTTTGTAGGGGCGAACCTATGTGTTCGCCCTCTCGATTGAAGAGATATTTATTTCGTATTGAGGCCGCAGAGCGAACACATAGGTTCGCCCCTACAAAAACCCGCGCAATGATCAGTTGAGCAAACAAGGTCTTTTTTAACCAAATAACCTCTAATGCTTGTCCAAACGGCATCTCCCCGTTACAATACGCGACTTGGCTTTTTATAATAGTAAATTTGGGAGTTTTATACATGGCATTAACCTCTGCCGAAACAGCAAAAATTGTTGAAAAATATCAGCGTGTTAAGGGTGATACCGGTTCTACAGAAGTACAAATTGCTTTATTGACTTCACGTATTAATTACTTAACGCAACACATGAAACAAAACAAACATGACTTCCATACCCGTTATGGTTTGACGAAATTAGTTAGCCAACGTCGTAGATTAATGACGTATTTAAAACGCGTTAATCCTCAGAGCTATCGTGACCTGATTGAAAAATTAGATTTGCGTGGTTAAGACATAGTAGCCCAAAAGGCTGCTATGTGTGGTACAAACTGCTTTAGAGACTAGATAAGCTTCTCTGTATCTGCGGCGGTATGCGCAATGGGTTTCTGCCACATGCATTGGATTTATGTCCAATGCAATGCCAAAACAAGTCACCAATTCATTAATTAAAATAGGATACATCCCGTGCCGGTAGTTAAAAAAACATTTCGCTATGGCGATCATACGGTAACACTTGAAACCGGTTTGATTGCACGACAAGCTACAGCAGCTGTCATGGTTACCATGGATGATACCGTGGTATTAGTGACTGTTGTGGGTCAAGAAAATGCAGCAGAAGATCGCGATTTCTTTCCTCTCACAGTGAATTACCAAGAGCGTACTTACGCTGCGGGTCGCATACCCGGTGGCTATTTTAAGCGTGAAAGCAGACCTAGTGAAAAAGAAACGTTAACCTCACGTTTGATTGACAGACCTGTGCGTCCTTTGTTTCCCAAAGGCTTTTACAACGAAGTCCAAGTTATTGCGACTGTCTTATCGATCAATCCTGAAATTGATCCTGATATCCCTGCGATGTTGGGCGCATCCGCTGCATTATCCTTGTCGGGCATGCCATTCAAAGGCCCATTAGGCGCAGCGCGCGTTGGTTATAAAGACGGTGCTTATTTATTAAATCCAACTTTCTCACAACTTGAAACTTCCCAGATAGATATGGTGGTTGCAGGAACTGAAAAAGCGGTCTTAATGGTTGAATCTGAAGCTAAAGAAATTCCTGAATCTGTCATGTTAGGTGCTGTCATGTTTGCGCACCAACAAATGCAAATCGCGATCCAAGCCATTAATGAAATGGTAACAGAAGCGGGCAAACCTGCTTGGGATTGGGAAGCGCCAGAAGCGAATGTGACTGTTGAAAACCGCTTGATAGCTTTAGCAGAAGCAGATATTGCAAAAGCGTATCAAATTCGTGATAAACAAGAACGTCAAGAAGCGATTGCTGATCTTCGTGATCAAGTGCTAGAACAACTGCTGACTGAAAATGCTGGCAGAGAAGATGAAGCAGTTCTCGGTGATGATATTAAACATGTCTTCAAAAAGCTTGAGAGCAAAGTCGTACGCAGCCAGATTTTAGCAGGCAACCCACGTATTGATGGTCGTGATACTAAAACAGTACGGCCGATTACCATTCAAGTGGGCGTGTTGCCACGGACTCACGGTTCAGCGTTGTTTACCCGCGGCGAAACACAAGCGTTGGTAGTTGCAACTCTGGGTACGGAACGTGATGCTCAAACAATTGATGCATTAGAAGGTGAGCGTAAAGAGAGTTTCATGCTGCATTACAACTTTCCTCCCTACTCAGTTGGAGAAGTGGGTTTTGTCGGCAGTCCTAAACGTCGTGAAATTGGTCACGGTAATTTGGCAAAACGTGGTGTTAAAGCCGTGTTGCCTGCAGCATTTCCTTATGTTCTTCGTGTTGTTTCCGAAATCACCGAATCTAATGGTTCAAGCTCCATGGCCAGCGTTTGCGGCACAAGCTTAGCCTTGATGGATGCTGGTGTTCCAACGCGTGCACATGTTGCTGGAATTGCAATGGGTCTGGTTAAAGAAGGCGATCGTTTTGCTGTATTAACAGATATTTTAGGTGATGAAGATCATCTTGGCGATATGGATTTCAAAGTAGCTGGAACAGCTCAAGGCATTACAGCGCTGCAAATGGACATTAAAATTGACGGTATCACCGAAGAAATTATGCGCCATGCATTAGATCAAGCGAATGAAGGTCGCCTGCATATCTTAGAAATTATGAATCGCACCATGCAGAATGCACGTACTGAAATGTCTGCTTATGCGCCTCGCATTCTTAACATTCGCATTCCAGTAGACAAAATTCGTGATGTTATCGGAAAAGGCGGCGTAACAATTCGTGCCTTGACGGAAGAAACTGGAACGGTTGTTGATATTAGCGATGATGGTGAAGTACGTGTTTCATCTTCTGACTTAGCAGCATGTGAAGAAGCTATTCGTCGTATTGAGCTTCTGACCGCTGAAGTTGCTGTCGGTGAAATTTACGAAGGCACGGTTGTTAAGCTAGCTGATTTTGGTGCTTTTGTGAGTATTTTACCGGGCAAGCAAGGTCTCGTGCATATTTCGCAAATTGCTAAAGAACGTGTTGAGAAAGTAGAAGACAAATTGTCTGAAGGCCAAGTTGTTAAAGTCAAAGTGTTGGAAATTGATAAACAAGGTCGTATCCGATTGAGCATGAAAGAAGTTGAAACAACTTAATATCGTCATGCTGACGGATTTTTAAAACTAATAAAGGCACATTGTATGTGCCTTTATTTTTTTAGGAGTCTTATGATGCAAACTGATAAAGAACCACGCGGTATACTCTCCATTCGAACCATTGCGATGCCTGCTAATACCAATGCAAACGGCGATATTTTTGGCGGTTGGTTGGTTTCATTAATGGATATGGGTGCACAAATCGAAGGGCAGCGCCATGCACATAGTCGCGTTGTGACGGTTGCAATTGATGGCTTGGTATTTATCAAACCAGTTTATGTCGGCGATACAGTTTGCTGTTATGCGGATTTAATCAAAGTGGGTCGTACATCGATGCAATTTAATATGGAAGTGTGGACGTTGGCTATACAAGTTAAAGAACGTACAAAAGTGGCAGAAGGGAAGTTTACGTTTGTGGCGATTGATGAAAATGGCAAGCCTCAGTTGGTAGAAAGAGAATAAGATTTTTTTCTCATATGTATTTATCCACTGTGAATCTGCTGTAGGGGCGAAACTTAAATCCTGAGGGAATTCGGGAACACTGCAGCTGCGCCTGGCCTACAGGCATAGAGACAATTAATAAATTTATCGATTTTTTATTGAAAATGGATCCAAAAATTTCTGAGTTAATGCAAGCCCAAATAAGACAACTTTTACTAAATAGACCACCGGCATTAACTGTTTTACTAGAGACATTGGTTAAAGATACTGACTTCACAGAAGCATTTGACATAGCGAATAAGCTTGTCAAATCTAAACAATTTTCCTCTACTGTCTATTTTGATTTGGCAAAAATTTTAGAAAAATATGGCCATCTAAAATTAGCAATGAGTGCATATAAGCTTGTGCGAACAGACTCTAACAGTTTTAAAAAAGCTAAAGAAACTTATATTAATTTGCAGCTTGGATTAACAGAAAGTAAGTATGAGGATAATATTACGCATGTATTTTCTTCTGAGCAAATCGATCAAGTATTTCAATATGGCAGAGCTTGCTGTCCTCAGCTGCATCTAGATTATTATAATAATATATCTAGAAGGCTTTATTTTAATCCTGGCTTGTCGGATGAGTTAAAAGCAGAGCTGCAATTTACTCAAAGTTTTTGGCTAAATCTCGCATTAGCTATCTTGAACAAGCTTATGAATATGCGTTAGATGCACAGCGCAATGATTTAGCAGATCAAATTTTTTCTAAGCTTACTGAAGAACCCAGAATGGTGGTTCCATCTCTATTCAACATGACAGCTTTGTTGCGCCAAAAAAATAGAGAGATAGCTATTTTACAAAAACAAACGAAAGATTTGCAGGCTAAAGTTATTCGGTTGGAATTAGACAGCAGGGAACAGAAAAAAGTAGAGCAACCAGTGAATGCTCAATTCAGTTCTTCAAGATTTTCATTCTTACCATCATTCAGATCTATGCTTGGTCTTGTGCCGAATGATGAAGAAAACGAAAAAGCAGCATCAAAAAAACTGGGCATGTCATGACTCTTTGGTGGGGCGAACTATGTGTTCGCCCTCTTAATCGAAGAAATAACATTAGCGCATTAAAGCCATTCCTGCGAGGTGGCTCCGTCATTGCGAGCGCGAGCGAAGCAACCCAG
>JBDTIZ010000090.1:0-6748 GCA_039936115.1 Gammaproteobacteria bacterium | reverse complement strand
TTGCTTCGCTTGCGCTCGCAATGACGGTGCGTGACAGCAAAACGGGTTCCCACCTTCAGCGTGCTTCCCGCCTTGCTGACTTCCCGCAAATAGTAATCCAATCAACGCCAAACAGACTTAATACTTTGTTAAGCAAAGCAAGCCTATAATGAAAGCTGGGAAGTTCTTTTTAACCGGATTAAATGGGGTATTTAAAGTTAAACCCACCAGATACAAGGGGTTGGCTAATGGATCCAAGAGATGAAAAAGCTGAACAGCCGCTAGAACTAGAAGAAGTAAAGCGACCTAATTTAGATGAAAAAAAAGATGAAGACGAACTATATTCGCCCGATGATCAAGCGGATCTGTATTACTCTTTAGAAACTCTTTTAGCTAAAATTAACCTTTATATTACCAACCCGGTTGCCGCAACATTACTCACTGATTTAATCAAAGCCATTGCGAATCAACAGACCTATTTCAGATTAGTTCAAGTTCCTACGAGTAACAATCTTGAGTTATTAGCCAAACAATTAGTTGCAATCACGCAAAGCGAAAGCAAATTTTACGCGGCTGCTGTGAGTGAATTCACAGAACAATTTCATCGAGTGATTGTGTTAGTAGATCCACAAAATACTCCAATAATATTTAATCAAAGCTATAGCGATAAGCTTAATTCAGCAATCGATGCGCTAGTCGTTAAACAGCTGATTAAAAAACCTAATGGCGCGTTATGTAGTGCAGACACAATAGAATTAAGAAAAATTTTATTAGAAAATGGACGGCTCACTAAAAAAATCGCTCACTCGAGACAAAATTTAGGCGATGAAGATATAAGCGTTTTAATTGCAAAACTACAAGGCGTGGATAAAAGTCCAATTGATAAAAAGTCATTAAGATCCACATTGAGCGTATTTTTTATAGACCCAGATAAAATCACAGACAAAATGGTTGATGTGATATTCAATGAAAATCAAGCGCGCATCACGAAAAAATTGTTAACAACAATTACAGCTTTTATTCCTGATACTGCGGATCGAGAGATCATATTTCATTTCATCAAAGAACTCACCGATGAAAATTCACATTTGGTTTTAAATGAACCCATCGAATTACGCGAAAAAGATTTTGAAAGTTTAAGTAAAGCGATTAGCGAAATTAGACAACAAGAAAATTTCTCTTATGAACAGTCAGTGCATCGCATAAGTGCTATCTTTGAAAGAATATTTAGTAGTGAAAATAATAAAGACTATAAAATAACAAAACTCAGGTTAAATAATACGTTAGAAAAGAAAAATGAAATCGTGGAAAAAAACAATAAAATTGGCGCCACCTTGTATGGCAGTATTGTTTTACAACGACTAACAAGCAAGGGCGGTGCGTTATATGGCGATCATGTAGAGGTGTTAAGAAATATTTTACTGGGTGATGGCAGCCCATTAGTTAAAAAAATACAAGCATTATGTGAGGCAGGGCAAATTGAAAAAATTGATGAGTTGCTGGCAAGACTGCATGGTTCTAGCAAAAAAGATCGCCCAGGGATCGGAAAATATCTCGGTAGTAAAGCTGTATTAGGTGAAGCTTTAAAAGAGTTCTTTCCGGATCCAAATAAGCCGACACCTGATATGGTTAATAAAATATTTGCAGAGAATCAAATACGGAGATTAATTCGAAAATGGCCTCTCAAAATACAAAATGTTCGAAATGAATATTTTGATCAGTTGAAAGAAATGGATATCGAAGGCGCTAGCGATTTTATTAACAGAATAAAAACCCAAGCTAAAGATAATTACAAAATCAAACGTAGAAATCTGAGAAGCAATATAACAGAGCTCAGCAAAATTTTAAGTCTTCCCTATGTTGATCAACAAGTAATATCGGGAAAGAAAAATGAAGTTATCGATGCGGCAAATGAGTATGCAGATATCTTGGCAACATTTTCTAGTGAGAGTGCATTGCCAGGCAGTGTGTTGCAAAGACATATTATTAGATGGTTAAAACCACAAATCATGCAAACTACTGTCCTAATCAAAAAAGATGATACTGTAATTACAGTTCTGCAAAATCAACGTATTTATGACCGATTATTTTTGAATACGGATACACGTGATAAAAATCAGGCGTCTTTAGAAGCTAGCAGATTAATTGTCAGTCTTTTTTCGTCTTATGTGCATATTCCAACGACTTATTTTCCAGTCATGCCAGCAGATTACTATCAAAAATATAATAGTGTCTTTAAACAATTTGATGGAGACCCTAAACCTGTCATCGATTATCGCGAACTTGCTGAATTTAATGCCGGCACTCAGCTGTTGAAAATGCAGGTTTATAATTATCTCCAGCAAAAATTAGGTATTAATACGGTTTTTATCGGAGATGCGGCGCCTGGCTCAGTAAAAGCTACCTCTGGCAGTGTTACAAGCATGTCAGAAGATGAGAAACAACAAATCAAAGTACTTCGCGACCAAGTGCTGGCTGTTTTAAAAATAAAGTGGGATGAAATTGAAACCTATTTGGATCTACCACTAGAGCAGCGACCTAAAGAAATGGAAATGTCGAGTTTGGTTTTATCATTGTCCTATATTTTTAAATATAAACTACCTGCATTAACTGAAACTCAAGCAGATGGAACCACGCTGTCACGCGGCATTTTGAGTCAAGAGAGTCTATTTAAATTTCTTAATTGCTATCCTTCATTTGTTGCAGCAACTGTTATTAAAACACCTGCTTTATTGGACGATATCTTTCTTGGCAACGATAGCAGTAAACAAGACGAACAACTGCGATTAGGGAAAAACTATGCCTTTCGCACACTTAAACAAATAAATACTTACCTTGCGAAATCTGACAAAACACAAAAACAAAAAGAGAAAATTAAACCAGATAATCAAAAAATAAATTTTACAATAATTTCGCCAGATGCGCCCTGGATAATCCAGGTAAAAATGATTTCAGGGCTGCTAAAGTATAATGCCGCGACACTCGATCAGGTTGAAAAAGATTTTGTCGCAAGATCCTTATTAATATTATCTCTCAGAAATTACGCGAAAGTGTTACCAGATGAAACAGATCAACTACTGGCTGACAATAAAGAGATGATAGACGAATACCTTTTTCGATTAAGCGAACATATCCTGCCATTTTTAACAAATGACAATGTATTGCAAGCTTGGGATAAGCTGCTTCACCATGAAAGCATTGAAAAACTATCAGATGATGAGTTGACTTCTTTAGTTAGTGCGATAAATACCGCAGCAGAAATAGAGCCTGTTCAAGCCGAATTAAATCTTCCGTTAAATAACAATTATGCGGTGATAAAGCTAAAAGAAATCAATGCAATTTGGGAGACGAAGGCAGAAGTTGGGCTAGATAATACTGACAAGCTGTTTGAGATGAGCAAGAGTGACTTGGGTTCCGGTCAACTACAGTTCACGGTTCTTAAGTATTTAGTCGAGCAAGAAACATTGACTCTAGATGAGACGGATCTTGTTGCTAAATCAGTAGTTATCACTTCATTAGTCAGTTTGTTGCCTTCTTCACATTTTAGCGAAGAAGTATTGGAATTTTTAGATGAGTGCGATGATTATCGCTATAACTATCTACAAAAATTAACCGACAATATGGAATCAGAATTTCAGCAATTAAGAGAAAAATATACAGCACGTTTAGGTATGGAAGATGCTGAGATAAAGGATTCAGAAGAAAAACTGATTGAAGTAGAGAGCGCTATACAATATTGGAATGAGTATTTAGATTTCATAGGCTATGGCATTCGTCCTCAGCATCCGATCAATGAAAATATCATTTCAGTTCTCACGGAAGTCATCACCAAAGCAGATGATCGAGATCGTTCGGAGCGTTTAGAAATAGCAAAAGAGCAAAACAAGATTATAGAAGATGGGAAGAAAGCAGATAAAGAAAAACAGGATCGAATTGAGAGAGAAGCGGCAGAAAAACAACATCGCATTGAAGAAGAGCAAAATGCGTTACAAGAAGCTGAGAAAAAGTTATTTAATGAAACTGAGCAAAGACGTGTTGAACAGGAAACCATTAAGAGCGAACGCTGTTTTGCCAATCTCCATGCGTTAACTGTTTTGTTGACAGCAATGGAACAAATGACACATCAAGCACAGTATAGTCAGGCTGACAGAGAACGAATTAATGCGCAATTTTTTCCACCGAAATCAACGAACGTTGAAATTCAACAACTGGTCGCTAAAATTACGGCGAATGTCACCGCGTTACATGAAAATCAAACCGAAGTGTTATTACCCAAATATGTCACTCGTGAAGTGATGAGAACAGATGCGCCTGAAACGACAAGAAGATTACGTAAGCCGTTAGAAGAGCCTATTGCGGCCGCACATAACGTGACGAGCACTCGTCTCGATAGAAATCAAACTGCATTTAATTATATTGCAGATAAGAAGAATGTAAAAAAGAAAGCTTGTTATACAGAGTGTCGCACTGAAGCTAACGATCTAAAAATTTCGATTCAACAATTACCGGCTGAAATTGATCGAGTACAAATTTTAGAGAATGAGTTGTGCAAAGCGGGTATT
Source organism: Gammaproteobacteria bacterium (assembly GCA_039936115.1). GTDB lineage: Bacteria > Pseudomonadota > Gammaproteobacteria > DSM-16500 > DSM-16500 > DATIJJ01. The sequence goes on along the minus strand of JBDTIZ010000090.1, from coordinate 2,207 downwards.
GATAAAGCACAAGCAGCAGCTATGTCGGCGCAGTATGCAAGTGTGGCAGCAACAATCGATGTCCGAACATTTTTGCGAGACCAGAATCAATTGACTCTGCTTCAGAAAAAAGACATTACCAAAGCAACAGTTGATGCAATTGAAAAATCTCAAATGATGGATGTGATTGTGCCGCCAGGTGTTACGCCACAAAAAATGCCAAGCTTAGCGTATTTAAATTTAATCGATATCATTTGTATTTCGTTCGTAAGAGATTTAGGTGCGAAACAAAAAATGTATATTTATCCGAACAATGATGTGGTGATGGTGCAGTCATTTATTTTAATGTGCAGGGTAAAAGATATTCCTTTTGAAAACACATCTAACGTTAAGTATGAGCCGACGCCTGAGGCTATTTTACATGTGACCCAATTAATGAACGAAGGAAAGCTTGAAAAAACGCAAGTGGTTTCCATTGAAGATGAATTGCAAGCATTGAAAAACCTGCCTATCACTAATAAAGAAGTGAAAGCGGACGTGGCTAAGGTTGTAAAACAGATTGAAGAAAGCATGGGGCAAGATTTGACTGCAGAGAAGCTCGGAAGTTTGATTGATCAGGTAGATAAGCGTTTTGATGCGGGTTAGTGGTGCTTTGTAGGGGCGAACCTATGTGTTCGCCCAGCGGCCTAACTATGCAACATTATATCTTCGATAGAGAGGGCGAACACATAGGTTCGCCCCTACAAAAAGCAAAAAGTCTGCAGCCCGTCGTACCGTGGCTTGTCCGCGGTATCCAGTCAACTTAGCGTCTGTTTTAATTTGTATAGAAAACTCCAATGACGGAATGAAAATAGGTCAATCCCTCAGCTCCGCAGTTCACCTCTCTCGCTTGTCCATCCCATACTCTTCGTTTACAATCACCTCCACTCTGGATTAGGCGGTGTCTGATATGCGCAAAAAGATAGTCGCAGGCAACTGGAAAATGAATGGCTCACGCCTTCAAGTGCAGATGCTAGCTGAGGCGATAAAAAAAGAAGCAAGTGAATTTTCTTCAGTGGATATCATTGTTTTTCCTGCATTTGTATATTTACAACAAATTGAAGAAATATTGGCAGACAGCCTGGTCGCCTGGGGTGCGCAAAATCTTTATTTGGGCAGCGCAGGTGCATATACCGGTGAAGTGTCAGGGCCGATGTTGGTGGACTATGGATGTCAGTACGTTCTAGTCGGGCATTCTGAACGACGGTTGCTGTTTCATGAAGATGTTAATTTGGTCGCAGCCAAATTCAAATCCGCACAACATTTTGGATTGCAACCCTTGCTATGTATGGGTGAAACCCAAGAACAATATGAACAAGGCCAGACAGAAAATATCATTAAACAACAGCTTGCATCTGTTGTGGAAGCTGTTAGCATTGACGCCTTTCGCCATGGGGTGGTTGCTTATGAACCTGTTTGGGCAATTGGCACAGGACTCACGGCAACGCCAGAACAAGCGCAAATTGTTCATGCATTTATTCGCAAATTATTGGCTGAATATGATGCTGAAGTCGCACAAACAGTGAGAATATTGTATGGCGGCAGTGTTAAGGCGGAGAATGCAAAAGGCTTGTTTTCGATGCCGGATATTGACGGCGGATTAGTCGGCGGCGCCTCGCTTGAAGCAAAAGGTTTCTTAGCAATTTGCCGGGCGGCGATGTAGAATAGGAACCCTGTGTAGGAGTAGGCGCGCAGGTCAATAGAGTAAGTGTTTCTAACGTACTATTTACAAATTTAAAGGTTTATAAATGTACCAATTAATTTTAATTATCCATGTGTTCGCAGCAGCTTGTTTGATTGCGCTAGTTTTAGTGCAGCAAGGCAAAGGTGCGACTGTGGGCGCGGCCTTCGGTAGCGGCGCATCACAAACAGTATTTGGCAGTCGGGGTTCCGGTTCTTTTTTACTTAAAATCACGATTGGTTTTGTTATTTTGTTCTTTTCGACCAGTATTGCCCTGAATTATTTGGCATCTCGTGCGGTCAAGAAGACACAATTTATCACGCTGCCGGCGCAAAGCCAGGTGGATTCCGCTGTTCCGCCTCCGGTTTCCCCTAGCAGCATTCCATTTTCTACAGGAACTGAGCAGATACCAGCAGCAGGCAAAGTGCAACCGCCTGTGAAAAAAGCAAGATAATGCCATCCTGTAGGGGCGAACCTATGTGTTCGCCCTTGCAGCGCCAGCGCAAAG
>JBDTIZ010000089.1:0-20481 GCA_039936115.1 Gammaproteobacteria bacterium | reverse complement strand
TAATCCCTTGATAGGTTTAAATTTATGTGGGGATCAAGACTTATTTTTAAAAATATTGAATTTTATTATTCAAGAGCAATTTGATTTGTTCACTGCACCAGGCGCTGAAGTTGCCACAATCGCCATTTTAAAAAGATTAGAATCAGATATCGAAAAGAATTCTCGATTCCAACAGCCTGTTCTCTCTCTAACTAACACATTGCATGCTATTCTTAATCGTATATGGGTATCGCCGAGAAGTCAGAATGCCTTGCTTCATAAACAAATATTATTTCAGCTCACATCTTACGATGTAAAACTCCAAGTAGGTAATAGCCCTTTTCCATTTCCTGCTAACCGCCAATTTGTTTCATTTGAAGAAACAACAAAGTATCTATCTCAGTACTTACAAGACCCTAGTTTTGACAATTCTCAACCCTATGGCGACGGCACGCTTTTCAAGCATTTGACAAAAATGTTAGAACAGGCCCTGACCACGCAAAAAACGTTTCCTCAAAATCCTCCTCTCACTGATTCGCGTGGGCAACCAGTAGTTATCACTTACCCCGCATTTATTGAGCTGCTCCCAGCCAGCATCATAAAGTATCTTGATCTTTTTGATAGCAAGAAACCGGGCCCGAACTTTTTATACGCGGTGAAAAGTCTGTATGAATTAGACTGGAACAATTTGATTAACACATTAGCTGATTCAACTTATGCAAATTTTCTTGGAATATTCACTCATCTTATTTCATTAGCAGTAAAGCAAATAAAAACTAATGACCGCGGCGTAAACAACGAAGAAAAAGCACTATTCCTACAAATGGCAGTAGATTGTTGCAAAAAACAGGAAGGAGGAGTGCAAATATATTTGCTGGAACAATTAGCTAATATGCTCGATCAACTTGCACCTAATTTAAAACATGAGGTTTTTACCCGTCCGATAACTATAACTACAGCTCCGCGACCACCCGTTTTACCTGCATTACAACAACCCCCAGCAGGGCAGTTACCGCAAGCTCCGGTAGAACAGCCACTGGCCATGCCCGCAGCAATTCAACTTGCTGGTGTAGCGCAACAACCTGCGATGGAGGATGAAAAAGCTGCACCTGTATTAGTAGCAAATCTTCCAGCGCAACCACAAGCGCCTGCTCTAGCCGCACAACAACCACAGCCTCCGATTAGAAGATCGTCACTTTTAATTTTCAATTTAAATTTAATTCAATCACATCCCATTAGACGCAATGCAAATTCTCCGCATGACGTCAGTACGACGATCTTTTTACTCAACCAGCTTAATCTCGAAATGGATGCGGATAAGAAAACTCTAAGCGATTTTTTGCAAACTCTCGCAAGCTATCACTATAGCGAACATAGAAAAATTCCACTGATTGCAACAATAGCGAATACTCTTAATGCAATGCCCAAATATAAACCGCATTTAATTTCGGCTTTCAATTTAGTCCGCGCAAGAATGAGAGCAGCCCAAGCAGTTGGTAATAATAACCGAGCTGCACAGAGAGCTGTGGCGAATAGAGGTCAGAATGTCCATAATAAAGCTTTAAACATTTCCGCTTCTCAATCCGCATTGAAATTAGCCGCAAAATATCTTCCAGCTGACCCTGCAGCAAGAGAAGCGAAAGAGGCGCTAATCTTAAAAGAAATAGACCAATTTTTCCGAATTAAATTAAAAGAATTGCTTAGCGTCACACTGGCTGGTGAATCGGAAAGAGCAATTAATATGATCTTAAATTTAATGTTAAAAGATACCTCTACTTCAGATTTCGGCGAGAATCCCATCGCGCATACAAAACTTCATCAAGCATTTCGCTGGTGGAAAACCCAATTTCCGCAGCTCAAAGATGTAAAAGATCCCAATTCGAACCTTACGCTGAGGACAACGATTTGTGCTTCATGGACGGCAATGCATGATCAAGCGGCTGAAGGGCTTATTAATACGGTGGCCCCAGCTGATATGGAAAACGTACTCGTCGAGTATATTGCTGGCGTTCAACGCGAATATTCTAAGCCTAACTCCAATACAGAAATTGAATTGCAATATCCACAAGATGAAAAAGCATATGAAATTCAAGTTGACGCATGGAAAAAAATTCATAGCGTAGATCCAAAAGGCATATTAATGATTTTCTCACCCGAGAAAAAAGCTTGGATGGCTTACTGGAATATTCGTGTGACCGACTATGCAGCTTCCGCGCATCAAAAGAAGCATGTTTATCAGGATCAAATGTTAGAGATAGTGATTAATGAAAAATCTAACTTTGCCGTTGAATTAAAAAATGTCACGCTAGAAAATGTCAAGACTTATGATCCGTCTGTATTAAGTAACTTATTGGCAACAGAAATATTATTTGAAAATTCGCCTGATGCTAGCGCTTGCGCGGATGGAACATTTGTCAAAGTCATAGAAATGTTAGATAAGGCACATCCGCTTGTAGAAATATTACGAGTGGATAAAATGAATCTTGATATTGATATTGCTGATTTCTACATCAAAAAATTTAAGGAAATGCATGACGTTGACGCGGACTTTTTTGCATGTGATGTTGCAACATGCTTAAGCATTCCTTATGATTTTATTGATAAACATAAAGCCGCTTTCATTGAAGCCTATCAAAAATTTATCGACACAAAAATTCTGTCGCTTGAAGATATTAATGCCTCATTTGAAGCATGGAAAGAAGCGGATTACTCAATCGACCCCCTTAACCTTAATGTCCCACCTCGGGTCGCACTTGTCTGTAAAGTTATTCTTGATTTCAACAAGAAGGTTAATGATGCCGTAAAAGCAGCAGAAGAAATCAAAATTAGTGATTTAGACGCTGCGAATTTTTCAAAGTGCGCTCCTTCATCAAATAGAGAAAATAAAACGATAAAAGCAACCCTCGCCGCGCCAAAAACGAAAAAAGAAGACGATGATGTTGTAATGACTATAAGCAAAGATGAATCACAACAACAAAAAACACTCTCTTCGGCTGATTCAGATACTGTGGAAAAAGGCAAAAAAAGCTATCCTGAAAAGACTGAAACTGAGGATGAGACAATGCAAAAAGGCCCAGGCTTAGCACCATCCGGCAGTGCTAGTAGTAGAGCGGGATTTTTTGGACAGCGTACTGTATCTTCAGGATCACGCAACGTTTTCCCTGGTTATGCAAGAGCACGATCTGAGTCGCCTACGCATTCTAGTAGTTCGAGCTCAAATGCTCCTACGAGCTCTAGTAGCTCTAGTAGTTCTAGTAGTTCTTCTAATACTGCCAATGCGAATCCTAGTGCCTCTAGCGCTCTGACTGCTCATACTATTCAATCTATTACCAAAAGGAATTAGCAAAGCGTATTGGTCGCCAATGGCTTTTCAGGGGCGACCTTATTGCATATCATTACTACGCATTCCGCGAATATAAGCGCTGTCATTCCCGCATCTTACTCTGTCACCCCGCACTTGTTGCGGGGTCCGGGCTTTAAATAATAAAAAATACATTTTTATTTTTTTAAATGACTGTATTTATGTTTTGTATTCCAGACCCCGCAACAAGTGCGGGGTGACAGAGTAAGATGCGGTTACAGTGCTTTCTCAAGGGTGTTTAATATCTATACCGATTTACCGGATGCTAGTGCGCCTTCGCGGGAATGACAGGTTCCCACTCCAGGAGTAAAGGTTAATATGCAATCTGAACACAAAACAATTGCCACAGGAAAAAATCTCGAATCAAACACATCCATCAATTATTCACGTATTCATCCTGAAGCCACAGCGAATGACTTTCACCCCAACGGCAAAATCTTATCCGACGCTCAAATCCAATTGCTTAACATAAAACTAAAAAATGAAAATAAAGATGCAGTTTATTCAAAAAAATATTTGCAACACTTAGGTGTCAGCATTGATCGTGGCAGTATTGTGCGAATAAAAGATGAAACCGGAAGATTCATCTTATATGCAGTCTATAAAACAGAATTTACTCGAAAAGCGAAGATATTAGGCAAAGGAAGTTTTGCGAAAGTAAAGGTACTGCAAAACTTGGAAACGGGTGACTTTGATAAAGTGTTAAAAGTGTTAACTAATCCGAGCGGTAAGCAAAATTTTCAAGCCGAGGCGCTTATAAATGACAAGCTTGGACGAGGAAGTAAGCACGTACTTAAAAAGAAAATGTCAGAAGGCACAGTCAGAAAAAATAAATGGTATATGTTGCAAAATCGGGTGATGGGAAAAGATTTTTATGATTGTTTAATCAATCAAAATCCGTTACCAGCTGAGCAATTTGATATGACGTTAAAAGCATTTAAGTGCATACAAGCGCTTCATGCTAAAGGTAAGGTGCATCGCGATATCAAAATTGAAAACATGATGTATGATTCTTTCACGGGCACAGTAAAAGAAATTGATCTAGCCATGGCTCAAAAAATCGGCGCTCCGTTTGATGAAATTTTGGGTACAGAGGGCTGTATTGCACCTGAGATTCGTATTCATGAAAAGAAATATTCTCCAGCGAGTGATGTCTATGCGTTAGGCCGTCTTGTTCAAGAGGTATTTGGTATCTTTGCTTCAATAGATATTCGCGATGAAAAAATCGAGTTTGGCGGGTGTTGTCCTCGTTCAAAATACAATTACACGTTAGCAGAATTTGTTGATATTAAAAATCTTGCTAAAAAAATGTTGTGCTCTAATCCGGAGGCTCGATTGAGCTTAGATCTGGCTTACATTGAACTAGAAGGAATACAGTTTCGTTTTAATCAAACTCGTTTGAAGGCAAAAAAACTTTTTTCGGATTGTGTGAAAGATTTAAAAGACTTATTAAAAAATTATCTTAATCCGAATAATCACAAATCATCTGGCGCGCTTTTTAAGCCAAACCCCGCTGATACAGTACAGGTGACAGGATTATTGAAGATTATTGACGAATTAGATGCTCTGCAACCACAGGATATCAATGCAGATCCACTGAAGAAATTAAATAAGCTTAGAGGCATGTTGAAGGTTGTGAAAGACAATTTGACTGAGAGTTATTTAGTAACACAGATAGACAAAATTGCTGACTACATTAATCAAAATTATCCTGAGGCGACCCCGAACCTTGCTCCTAAGTTCGGGATGGCGGTTAATTTGAATTAAATAATCACTTATTCTTGATGGCCATTCTTAAAAGGTGGTCTGGGGCCATCCTCTAAGCTATCAAAAGGTGTTCTAGGTTTTTTGGGCGCTCCTGGTGCATCAGGTTGATCTAATTCTGCGAGCATTCCAGGTATCTTGGTCGGATCTTTAATGAGTCCAATAGCTTCGTAAAAGCGTTCGATGGGTTCTTCATTGGCTGATGAAGTAATGGCTTCTATGCTAGTAGATTTAGCGCCAATATTAGCTTCTCTACCGATAAAGGTTCCGCCGGAATAGATTGCAGTAAAAAGATCATCGCTGTTTTTTGTAATAGCAGGAACTAAAATTTCTTCAGAAAGTTTTACTTTCAGCCCATTGTTAATCGCGCGCATTATCATTTGAATTTCTTTTTCAAATTTATTTTTTAGTGATGCTAAATCCTGAGGGCTTAGTTTTTTATCTTTAATTTCGGATGCAAATAATAATTTGTAATCAATCTGTAAAATTTCAGCATTATTTCTACTAACAGAGTTCATCGCATTAGTGGCAACTAACGCCATAGTTAATAGTTTTATTAAAGCATGATTAGTTGGGTCTAGGTTCAAGTTTTTTACGCCAACCTCATTATCAATTTGAGCGGCAACTTTTTTTATAAGTTCTATATCGTTGGGCCCCAAAATATTTGGTTTCCCTTTTTGCAGAATGATTCGTAGGAGTTTTTCAAGATCGTTTACAGTAGCCATAGTATCCTCGCCGTAATTAAAATATACATACAATATACACAGTTTATATCATGTGTGTATATTTTGCATAGTGATTAAAAACGCTATGACAACCTATTGATCAAGAGTAGAAAACACCCTCCTCTCCCTGGGGAGAGGAGGGTGTTGCGGGGTGGCAGTGGAGTGTGAGCGCAACATCAGATCAAGACCATTAGATCATAACCCCAACGCAATCTTCTGCTTCTTCACCAACTCCAAAATCCCTTCTTTAGCCACCACCAACAACCCATCCAACTCATGCTGCTCAAATGTCTCTTTTTCTGCCGTACCCTGAATTTCAATAAACCCACCGCTTTCCGTCATCACAACATTCATATCCGTTTCCGCATTCGAATCTTCAATATAATCCAAATCCAGTATAGGCGTGCCTTTGTAAATACCAACCGAAATTGACGCAACTAATTGTTTTAATGGATCTTTTTTAATCTTACCTAATTTTTTAAAATGATTAATCGCATCAAACAATGCAACACAACCGCCAGTAATCGCCGCTGTGCGTGTGCCGCCATCAGCTTGAATGACATCGCAATCCACCGTAATTGTATTTTCTCCTAAGGCTTCAAGATTAACGGCAGCGCGTAATGAGCGTGCAATCAAACGTTGAATTTCTTGTGTGCGACCTGTTTGCTTGCCTTTAGAAGCTTCGCGCGGAATGCGATCATGCGTCGAGCGTGGCAACATGCCGTATTCTGCAGTGACCCAGCCGCGGCCAGAGTCTTTTAAAAACGGTGGTACACCGTGAGTGATGCTTGCGGTGCAAATAACTTTGGTGTCACCAAATTCTACTAACACAGAGCCTTCAGCATGTTTAGTGAAATGACGGGTTAAAAGAATGTCACGTAATTGATTATTGGCACGGTTGCTTGGGCGCATAATGTTCTCATATTTAGTTATTGAGGTCGGTATTATAGACGGAGAAGATCAATCTGGTAATATGTAAAAATTGAAACTAATGGATGTCTAACATGATTCAAAGCATGACAGCTTTTGCAAGAGCGCAAGGACAAGGAGGATGGGGCTTAGCGGTTTGTGAACTTCGTTCAATTAATCATCGGTATCTTGAGCTGGGTGTTCGTTTGCCGGATACGTTGCACGAATTAGAAGTGTTGATGCGTGAACGTATCAGACATTATATTCGCCGCGGCAAAATCGAATGTCATCTACGTTTTCAGCCAGGTAATGTATCGGGTACTGAGATCACCATTAATACGCATTTAGCGCAAGAACTCTGTAAGGCGAATGATGTGATTGCTCGTCTGTTAACACATGCTGCGCCCGTGAATACCATGGACATTTTGCATTGGCCAGGGATTTTGCAAATTGCTGAAGTGGATTTGGAAATTATTCAAGATGAAATCTTGAAACTGGTTGAAAAAGCGCTGCAGGATTTAGTGGAGGCGCGACTCAGAGAAGGTGCTGAGCTTAAGGTATTATTTTTGCAACGGCTAGATGCGATGAAAGCAGAATTAGCTAAAGTACGTCATCGATTGCCTGAAATTTATAATCAACAGCGTGCACGTTTAATTGCTCGATTTAGTGATGCGAAAGTTGAATTAGATTCGGGAAGATTTGAACAAGAATTAGTGTTATTCGCGCAAAAAATTGATGTGGCAGAAGAGTTGGAGCGTCTTGACGCGCACATTTCTGAAGTTCGAAGGATTTTAAAACAAGGCGGTGTCGTTGGTCGTCGATTGGATTTTTTAATGCAAGAATTAAATCGCGAAGCGAATACGCTCGGTGCGAAATCAGTCGATGTTGACACCACGCGAGCGTCGGTAGAATTAAAAGTCTTGATCGAACAAATTCGTGAACAAGTGCAAAACGTTGAATAAAACACTAAGTGAGGAATCTCTATGTTAGTTGTAACGACTTTTGAAGTAGAAGGTTATCGTATTGCGGACTACAAAGGCGTTGTGCGCGGATTGATCGTGCGTTCTCCGACTATTATACAAGGATTTTTTGCCAGCTTTAAAAATATTATCGGCGGTCATATCGGTAGTTATAGCGAGATGTGTGAAACCGCTCGGGAACAAGCTTATGAGTTGATGGTCCATCATGCTACGCAAATGGGCGCAAACGCAGTTATTGGAATGCGTTATGATGCGGCGGAAGTGTCGGGCAGGTTTTCAGCGACTGAAGTATTGTGTTACGGGACTGCGGTGGTGCTTGCGAAGAAAGTGGAATGAAAATTGGGCTGTTATTTACCTTAATGTTCGTATGAAATTGCTTCGCTCGCGCTCGCAATGACGGTGGTAGAAGTCGATGACAACGAACAGGACGAGCACATTAGCTCGCCCTCACATAAAATGACTACCCGCCACGTGCTTTCGCAATCAATTGGTTTTCAGTGAATTGGTTACCAATCACAATAAGCGTATTCGTCATGGCTTGTGCTTCAGCCATTTGTCTTTGTGTCTGGAGTAGTTGAGCCAGCAAGACAAAACTTTCTGAGTTGTACATTAAAATTTGTCGTAATACATACCCAATGTTTTCGCTCGCGACTTGCGAGAACCAATTGGAATTACCCGCTTGCTGCATCAATGCCGACGTTTGATTAGTCATGCCATTTTTATAGTCAGCATACATTTGACCTAAAACATAAGCGTTATAAGATTGTATCGATGAGATCGTGTTATAAAAACTTGTGTATTTATCTTTATTGTCTTTGCTGCCGCGCCATTGATCGGAGGGTGCGGTATGCGTCATGTTTATGCCGCTCGCATTTTTAATGAAATTGTAAGCGATATCACCCGCGCCATCACCACGCGGATCACTTGGATAAATGGGGCTGCCCAACATTGTCAAGAAGGTAATGTCATTTGCTTGGGTAACATCGCCGAGTGATGAGCCAAAAAAATCATTCGTCAATTGTTGCTGCAACTGGATACCGGTTTTGTCGGGTGTGTTTTGTGCCATCGAATTAGTTGCTGTATTGGTATAGCTTGCAAGCGTTGACTGTAAAGCACTCGTGGTATCTGACGTATCGGGGATAATCCAATTATTCAACGCCACGGCAGCATTGTAGGTATAGGTATCGGTGTAGCAAGTAAACCACGCAACTAAAGTCAGCAGCTGTTCGGTTTTGGAACCGCCACCGCCAAAGAGAGTAAATGGCGCCATTGCGTTTTGACATTGATCACCCGCGTTAGCAGATTGGGTATATAACATGCCGGGAGCGAGAGTAACGGCAGCCAGGGCGATAATTTTTTTTATGCGCGAATTTGATATAAACATAAGTAAGACTCCTGCCCGAAATTAGTATTTAATGTTCCATCCGCCGTTCGATTGTGCGGGCGCTTTGTTGTTGGTGCCGCCGCCCGTGGCTGGTGGCGGGCTAGCTTGAAATCCAGTGTAAGGCTGAGCTTGTGCAGGCGCTGTTGTGGGTGCTGTAGGCGCAGCGTAAGGCGCAGCATTATCCGTTGGCGGCGCAGCTGCTGGCGCAGTCGTATTATCTTGCGTTGCAGTCGAGCTTGTATCAGTGGTTGAGGTATCTGTTGTAGCGTTAGTTTGAGTTGATGTTGATGGTTTGTTGGTTGGTTGCGGTATCGCCGCTGGTGGTGTTTGTGTTGATGTTTGTTTCATGCTGGTGACAGCTTGTTGGTTAGCAGCTTGCTGTGCTTGCTGCGCTTGAGTCGTTACGGATTTTTTAAAGTCACCCGTAGCAGAAACAGGCGAAGGTGGTGTAGTTGATCCTATTCCCGCTGTCGTCGGCGTTGTGGTTGTTGTTTTCGTTTTGGGTTGAAATGAAAAAAGTTGGCCAAAAGAAACGGTTGTGACAAGACAGGCAGAGACGATAATAATAAGACTTAAACGTAATTTAGACATGTTCCTGCTCCAATGCTTTTAAGATAATTTCAAATCGTTCAGGTGAAAACACCCGTGCAAGTAACCGCAAGCGTTCAAAAACAATATTTCGACGCAAGAATAATCCCGCCAATATGTGTTCCGGTGTATTGTTTTCTTCGGCATACATCAACACTTTAGAAGCTGAGCCTGGATCAATGGTATCAATGGCTTGCAAGATACGAAGAATGCGAGAAGTTTTGATATGTGCGCAGAGTGTAATAAATTGTTCTTCTTTGCCCAGTTCAAAACGGGTAATCAAATCAAGGTTATTGCCGAAACTGAGAAGAGCCTCTTCGAGTGTGGTATCGCCATCAAGAGTCCAATTTTCAACGCTTTCCATGAAGGCAATGACACGAAATATCATTGGATCTTCATAGTTTTTCCAAAATTCATGCGAAGACTTTAAATCAAGTAACGGCATACTTTGGTGCATCCATGTTAAATAAAGACTAGGAATTTTATAAGGTGGTACAATCCTGATAGTTAAAACAATTTTTTGCTTTTGTGCGCATCAGGACAATTTTCTATTATACTACTAAGAAGTATACTCGTAAGGATAGTAGTTGTCCTAGAATTTGTGGTATGGATATAGGGATTGGTTTATTCTTCCAAGCAGGTTGGTGATAGGGTTGTTTTTTTCCTATCCGGGTGATAATGTTAAATTTATAGCTAGGTAGGTCTGTATGGCATTAAAAGATGTTGTTAAGGTCTCACGTAAAACATTTTTCAACCCTCGCGGTTGGCTTGGCTATGACATGTTGGCGCTACAGTTCAAAACTTCTTGGCGCATTCTCAAAAATCTTTTTACTCCCGCAACGCCGCAGCGCACAGAAACATTCGAAGAAGCTATGATTCGGATGAATCTCACAGAAGACGACATTAAAACCACATCCTACCGGTATCTTATATTTTCTGGATTATTTGTGGTGCTAGGCATTATTGCAACGGGTATCAGTTTTTATTTTCTTATCCACCATGGTGCAATTTCTGGGTGGATACTTGGGCTAGTCTCTGCCACTTTATTATTTACTTATGCATTCAGATATCACTTTTGGCATTTTCAAATCAAACATCGCAAATTAGGATGCACGTTTGATGAATGGTGGCAGGGAAAAATAAATGATCAAGAGAGGCAAGCGCCATGATTAGTCTTTTTCAGATTGCCCCACAAGACCAGTCTGTTTTTTACCTAGGCCAAATTTTTGGCATGGTAGGGACAATTCTTCCCGTTTCCAACCCTTCGCTATTGATGGGTATGATGTTCAAGTTCTTAAACACGGCAGCATTAACTATCGGTGCTTTGCTAGTAGTTTATGTCATTGTCGTGGGACTTTTGAAAACAGCACAAGAAGGCGAATTTTTAGGTAAACAATGGAATTCATTATGGGTGCCTCTGCGCACTGTATTTGGTATTGCCTGCTTGTTTCCAACAGCGACAGGTTATTCGATCATCCAAATTATAATTATGTGGATTATTCTGCAAGGCGTTGGCGCGGCGGATACGCTTTGGACGAATGTTTTAAACTATATTACTGTGACAGGTTCACCTTATGCGGCTGTTAGCTCAGGCTCTATGCCTTCATCTACTCAATTGTCCCCTACGATGCAACAACTTTTTCAAAGTTTAATGTGTCAAGCAAGCGCAAAAGCCACTTATTCTTCTGTCAATCTAAGCCCAGCTCACGATAATACGGTTGGTTATTTTTGTGGCAGCGATCAAGATAACACCAGCGATCCATTTTGTGTTAATCCAGAATCTCAAATGTTGAATGCAATCACTGGACCGCAAGCGGGAGATAACAAATATAGTATGGGTCCTGGCGCATCGGGTGGCACAGGCGGTGTTTGTGGTTCCTTAACTTATTGCGATGCAGAGGCTGCTTGTGTAGCACCAACAGGGACATCTCCTGATGGTTCGCCGCCTACAACTGGACCCGATACTATCGGTTGCCTCTCTTGTAAAGCTCAGCACAGCGCGATTCAGCAAATTATTCCAACGTTAGGCGCAGTGGCGGATAAACTGGTTTATTTAGACAACCAGTATATGCAGTTTTATTACTTACCAGTTACATCCTCCCCACCATCATGGATACAAGACTATTGCACAGCAAAAGGTATTCCTTCAAACCAATGTTGTAATGTAGTGAAAAAAATTGGTGGATTTCCTGTCAATGTTTGTACAACAGAGTTTAACAAATTGGATGCAGTGGGGTCTGACAATGACCTTATGAATGCGAGCTCTGACACTGCAAAAAATCTATACCTCCAATACCCATTAAAAGCCTATCTTAGTGGTTCGGATTTCATTAATGCATCTGTTCTAGAGTATCAAGCGAATTTGGTCTCGGCAGTGTCAGCAGACATTGAAAAGAAAATGAAGAATGTAACCTTAACGGGATGGCAGGCAGCGGCCGCTCAGCAAGGCTGGATGTTTGCAGGCAGTTTTTTCTACAAAATGGCTGGCCAAAATCAAACAATGCAAAGCTCAGTGAATAACCTAGTATTTAAAGTGACATCACCGCAAGGCATGAAGGTGCCAGCCGGCAATCTCATGAATAGCTATAGGAATAATTATACTGCTGTCGGCGCGATGCTCTCAGAAATGACAACTGCGAATAGCAATAGTCCTTATTCAATGCCGCCTGAAATGGGAGATGTATCTAATGCGCTTGGCTCTTCGGCAGGCGTTATACTTCAACTATTCAAAATATGTATAACTGCTGGTAGTGACACAAACCCAATCATTGCAATTGCTAACTTTGGTTATGGTTTGATGATTGCCGCACAAGTACTTTTTGCCATTATTGTGCTGTTGGTAGCCATTCTCACCGCTACAACATCTATCATGCCAATGGTCTTGGGTACAGGTATTACAATGAATCCGGCGGGTGAAGCGGTTAAAGCCGTAGTTGCATTGTTGGCGCCTTTCTTTGTTGTCCTAATTCTAGGTATCTATTCGTTAGGAGCGATCTTAGGTATTTACATACCTTTGATACCTTACGTTTTATTTACAATGGGGGCGATTGGTTGGATTCTGGCGTGCGTTGAAGCGATGGTCGCAGCCCCTATCATTGCCTTGGGAATTTTAAGTCCTGGCGGACAACACGATATTTTAGGCCGTGCAGAACCCGCGCTCATGATGATGTTTAACTTATTCTTACGCCCAATCTTAATGGTGTTTGGCTTAATGGCGGCGATGTTAGTCTCAATGGTTGTTATTAACTTGGTCAATTCAACTTTCTACGGAGTGACGACAACCATCTTAAGTAATCCGGGATTATTCGAGCAATTGTTATTTATAGCGGCGTATACATCACTCATAGTTACTGTGATAAACAAAGCCTTCTCATTGATTTATGTGATTCCGGAAAGAATACTGACCTGGATCGGCGGTCCTGCTGTGCAATACGGTGAACAAGAAGCGTTGGGTGCAGGTAAACAAGCTATCGAAGCCGCTGCAGGTGCTGCTGCTGGTGCGGGTAAAGAGTCTGCTGGTACGGCCGGGACTGGTGTCGAGAAATACAAGATGGCTGGAAAAGAAAAGGCTAAGAGAGCTGAAGATGAAGCTGCTAAGTTAGCATTGGCTAATGACGCAGCAGCAGCGAAAAAAGATAAAGGCACCTAAAGATGACTTCCTCCTGCCCCGTGTAGTAAAAAACGTAGTGTGGATTAGGTGCGTTTTTGGCACCGTAATCCACCAATGTCAGTCGCAAGAAAAAGGTGGATTACGGTGCCAAAAGCGCACACTAATCCGCCCTACGTTTTAGATACTTTAAGAAGTCTGTCATGCCAGCATGTTTTTAGCTGGCATCCAGAGTGACTTCGATATAAGAACTGGATGCCAGTTAAAGCATGCTGGTATGACACAGGTAAACAACCAAATCAAGCCAACCCAACATCTTTATCTTCGCGCTTATCTTGCTCCGCAATTACGCGATATTGTCTTTCTGTAATCAGACCCGCTTCAAATTTTTCTTTCGCATCCGCTTCCGTCGTGCGTCCGTATTGTCTTAATAATTTTCGCACCGTCGCCGTAACGTTAACCGGATCAACATCAAGTAAAATATCTCGAATTTTTTCATCAAATACTAAGTACTCGCGAAGTGCTACCCGTTTGCCATCCACCGTCGGAATGAGTCTTTGAGATACAACCAAGCGAATCGTTTCAATAATATCAATCGTGCGCCCTTGACGTTCATCGGGTGGAAACGTCGTCACCAATCGACGCATAGTTTCTGCGACACCATTACTGTGCAGTGTCGTATAAACAGGATGACCTGTCATCGCAGCTTCCATCACTGCACTGATTGTTTCAGTATCACGCGCTTCACCTACTAGAATTAACCGTGGTTTTCTACGCAGTGCATTACGCACACCGGCGGCAAAACTGGGTAAATGACGGGGAATTTCAGATTGACTGACAATACTTGAAGTTTTTTCGACACTGTCATACACAAATTCAATTGGTGATTCATAGGTTAATATTTTTCGATGACTTTCTGCGTTTTCACTGATATCGCGAATAATGGCTGCGAGTAATGTACTCTTACCTGAACCTGTTGCGCCCGTGATATAAACTACGCCTTGCTCAGGCTCAATCGCATCTAATATCGCTTGCGGTAAATTCATGGTGACAAGTTTGGGCGGATCACTTGGAATCGTACGCGCTGTGATTTGCAAACCATCATGCCCCTCGACTTGACAGCCTGTGCCATTGATACGAAATCGATAACGATCAGAACGATTGGGACGAATTTCATAGTGTGTATCAATATCTTTTCCCGACATGATTTGCGCCATGCCATTCGGTCCATACATCGAATTAATAATTTCACCAAGCTCGGTATTCGATAAACGGCGACGCGTTACTTTGCGCAAACGACCAAAAATTTCGGCAAAAATAGGCTCGTTCGTTTGAAACGTAACATCGGATGCACCCATTTTAACGCAGTGCATTAAAATTTCATTCACGGCTTCAATCGATAGCCGGATCGGTTCTTGAGGAAATAAAAATTCAGTCGTCATTTTCTTTTACCACGATGGCTTTCCAGCCGTTGCTGTCAGTTTGAAGTTTTGGCATTTCAGTAATACGCAACACTTGATCATTAATACGCATGTCGGTTCCATTACCGGTTACGCCGAGTTCGGTTTTAGAAACATACGGCGGACTGACCATTCTTTGTTGCAATAATTTGCGATACAAGATCATGCCGTTATAGTCGCGTTTTAAACGCGCCAAATTTTGTTGAAAAATACTATACGATTGTTGAATACCTTTTTCCCAGCCCACGCGGATTGCTTTGCTCCACAATTTTTGTTCATCACTATTTCTTGGCAATAATACTTTATTGGGTAACTCAGGTTTGTTGTAAGACATCCAGATATAATCACGCCAGTTCGGCGCAGTGGTGGCAAAACGGGCTTGCTGAACGATGAGATAAGTTTTATCTGAAATGCGAATTGTGCTCGGATCTGCAAGATTTAATGTGTTATTACCTTCGACTAAAACAGGCGGCAATACACCATGGCTTAACATCATGCCATTAAAGTTATAAATCGTTTCCAGATACCATTTATCTCTTTCTAAGCTTGAATTAATTTGTAGCGAACTCGATGCCAGGCCACCTTGCGCACCTAGGCTCATCGCGGTTTCTTCTAAAGCTTTAAGTCGTATTTGACTGACAGCAAGCTCGCCAGGCGCTTGAGTTTCTTGAACTGACATGTTTTCCAAATCATTTATATTGGTAGGATCAATATTTTGTTGATGACTGCTGCAAGCGGTCAACAAACAAAATAGAGCAATTAAAATGATTCTTTGTTTCATGTAGCCTTATTCCCGATCCAGTTAATTTTTTGCGTAGCGCAATTCAATAACGCGGCTCTCCGGAAATACTACCACTGTTGCGCGTCTTCCGCATTGATAACCCACATCACGCAAAATGTCTGCGATCATCATATTTTTAGCGTAAATAGTCACAATGACAGGAATAGCAGGCGGGCGCCCTAACACATTTACGCGATAATTGGTGGCTCTAGCGATTTGTCGCACCAGGGGTTCAACAGGTCCTGACCAGTCAACTGAGCTTAGGCCAGCCATGCCATAACTTTCTGGATTCGGTGGCGGATCTAATCTTGGCATCGGATGTGAGGCTTGTGCTGTTTCAGATAAACCAGAGATTGAGCGACTCACTGCATAAGATGCTTCAGCCAAGGATGACCCTGTCGTATCAAGAGGATGAGGTGTTGGGGGCGCAGACGAGCAGGCGCAAAAAAGTAGCGGCAGAGAAATAAAACAGACTGCAAGCTTGATATTCATAAACGGTAATATTCCCTAAATCCGCTTGGTGTGTAGAGAAGGATTGAATCAAGAATAAGGATGCGATGTCAAGCTGTCAGTTGTCTAGCGACTTGATTATTTGCTGATGTATACTTATAGCTAGGTTGTTTTTCGTGTATATTTTTTGTAGGGGCAACCCTGTGTGTTCGCCCTTGCCAAACTTCGAGCTAACGCCGCTGGGCGAACACACAGGTTCGCCCCTACAATTTTTGTTAAAATAGAGGAACTAAAACATGGCTCATTGGCGTGATTCTGCAAGGAATGTTAGGTTATGGGGCGTAGATTTTCGAGCCTGTTTCCCGCTGGTCGTTTTTTTGTTCCACATTAGAATCTGGACGTTTCTCGCAGCATTAACGACAACGATCTTTTTTGCTTTGCTTGAACGTTATGGGTTTTCAGTTGCGGTATTTTTGCGTTGGTTGCGTTCATATATTGCAGGTCCTAGAAAAATGGCTCAGCCATGGTGGAGAAGATAAAGTATGGAAATGTCTGAACAACTCGGCAAAATTGCCAGAGTGATGGGAGCACGTTTTAGTTTGAATGGCCGCCCAATGACGATTGATGAAGTATTTGCACCCGCTGGTCTGTTGCCAGCTATTTCAAGGCGCGCGGATCAATTATGTTCACTGTGTTTAGGTTATGGAATTGGCGTCACGTTTGAAGAAGCGGAAGGTTCTGTCTTGGGCGTCAAAGTGGTGTTTGATGATATTACGCCGAATGTGCTGCGAATGCTAACAGTAGCGGATGTGTTGCATGAATTGACTCAAGCTACACCGCGTGGGGATATGACGCCGCTTGATCAGTTGATGTATGACTAAGAGCTTTTAAACCCTCCTCTCCCCAATCCTCTCCTCCCACGCTTTTGTGGGAGGAGAGGATTGGGGAGAGGAGGGTTAATCTTTAATCTTCCGCTTTCGTTTCTCGAGAAAGCAACAATCGCATTGCAGCTTCCGGTGTTAAATTCCCGCGTAAAATTTCCCAAACCATTTCGGTAATCGGCATTTCAACATGATATTTTTGCGCAAGCTTTACGACTAATTCTGCATTACGCCTGCCTTCCACAACTTGACCGATTTGTCGCTCAGCTTCTGCCGCGCTTTGACCGGTTCCTAAGGCTAAACCAAATCGACGGTTACGAGATTGATTGTCTGTGCAAGTTAAAACCAGATCTCCTATTCCAGCGAGTCCCATAAAAGTTTCGTGTCGGCCACCGAGCGCATTTCCCAGGCGTACCATTTCAGCAAGACCACGAGTGATCAAAGCGCTACGAGCATTAGCGCCAAACGACATCCCATCGGAAATACCAGTCGCAATTGCCAAAATATTTTTAACAATACCACCAACTTCAACACCCGCCATATCATGACTGGAATAGACACGAAAGACCGCACTGTTAAAACGCTCCACAAGATCGTGCGCAAACGCTTTATCTTGACTCGCAATGACCACCGCTGTCGGTAATCCTGCAGCTACTTCACTGGCAAATGAAGGGCCTGATAATGCGGCATAAGAGCGATGCTTACCCGCCACCTCTCGCGCCACTTCATGCAACAACTGCCCTGTTTTTGGATCTAGTCCTTTAGTGATCCATAAGATTCGTGTGCTGTCAGATAAGAAGGGTTTAAGCTGAAGTAATAGATCATGAAACGCATGAGAAGGAACAGCAATCACGATGTCTCTCATGCCGGAAACTGCATTTGCTAAATCTGCGATGGGTTCTAAGCAATCGGGGAAAGAATAATCTGGCAGATAACGGCCATTCACGCGGTCAGTCACCATGGCGGCCACATGGCTGCTATCATGACTCCAGAGACGCACTACTTGCCCTAAACGCGATAGGTAAAGAGCAAGTGCAGTTCCCCATGAGCCAGCACCTAAAATAGCAATCGGCTTAGGGTTAGTGTCCATGGCTAGTGTTCCAATTAATGAACTTTCGTTTCGCTGCCACCTTCACTGGCTTGGCCGCCGGTTTTTTGTTGATCTTCAAGGTGTTGAGCATAAAGCGCATCAAAATTCACTGGCGCAAGAATTAACTGCGGGAATCCGCCGCGCACAACAACATCAGAAATCACTTCACGCGCATAAGGAAACAAAATATTGGGGCAAAAACTGCCTAACATTTGACGCATTTGATCTGCAGGCACGCCAGAAATTAAAAATACACCAGCCAAGTGGACTTCAATAACAAACGCAGGTTTCTTGGATGTAGTGACAGATGCCGTTACTGATAAGACCACTTCGTGTACATTGTCTTGAACGCGGTTGCTTTTGGTTTCAAGGTTTAACTGAACTTCAGGTTTCCAGTCTTCAACAAAGGTATGCGGTGTGTTTGGCGCTTCGAAAGATAAATCTTTCACATAGACCCGTTGAATTTCAAAATGAGGCGTATTTGCTGTGGGTTGTGCTTTGTCTTTATCTGTCATGGTTATTTTTCCTTATTGAAGTGTAATAAATCATCTAATTTACCCGCTTTGTCTAAAGCGGAGAGATCATCAAATCCACCAATCGGTTGATCGTTAATAAAAATTTGTGGCACCGAACGTCGACTACTCAGTCGTACCATTTCTGCGAGTTGCTCTGGATTAAGATCAACTCGAATTTCTTGATAACTCGCTTTTTTGTTATCAAGCAGCTGTTTTGCCCAGTTACAGTAAGGGCAATTGTCCTTTGTATAAATGACGATTTTTGCTGTCATAGATTAACCTTTTACTAGAGGTAATTCCGCGTCACGCCAAGCGCGTATGCCACCGTTGAGAGTTTGAACATTATTAAAACCCTCTTGGGTCAATATGGCTGCAGCACGCGACGATTCTGTTCCGGCTGCACATATTATCACAACTGGTTGCGATTTGAATTTCTCGATTTTTTTCATTTTATTTTTTATATCGCTTAAAGGCAGAGAAATAGCCCCAACAATATGGCCGCTCAAAAAAGCATCTTGAGCGCGTACGTCAATGATAACGGCTTTTTCATGATTAATTAATTGGGTCATTTTGGCTGGTGTTAGGCGATTTCCGCCGCGCTTGATTTTGATGAATTCAACAATAACCAAGATTACCAAAACGATGGCAAGCCCCAAGCAGAGCATCAAATGATTCTGTATAAATAACTGAATATCTTGCATAGTTCCACCCGTTTTACGAAGGGTGAGATTATACACAGACAAGAGGATATGTCGTCAAATGATTTAGTGAGAGGTAGATAGACCGATACCGCATTGATTGATGAGTGGTAAATACATTAAAGTGTAAGTACTCACTTCAAATGGATGGATCAGCGTGAGCCTAACGCGTATCGAAAAAATAAATGTTGTCACCACTCTTATCCGTTTTGTCGGACTGACATTATTTGCCTTGGTTATTTGGCATTTCTCATTAGTGAATCTGCTAGACGACCAGCTTAATAAAAATGCGCAACTGAAAATCCAGCTCGCCCAAAAACAAAAAGAACTAGAGGCTTTTAAGAAACGACAGGAAAAAATTTTTCAGCTTGAATCACAATTAAGATTTATTTCGAGTTTGCGCCAACAAAACAATCAAGCAGCTCATATACTGGATGGGTTTGTCAAAACAATTCCTCATGCCATTGTGCTAAATCAATTACAGCGACAAGGCGTATTCCTGACGGTGGATGGCAGTGCAGAAATCGATTCAAACATTATTCAGTTCATGGAAAATATCACGAAATCTACATTATTCTCACACCCGATGATTATACAATTGGGCGCAAAACAATCACCAAGATATTTTCAAATGCGAGTTGGGATAAAATAATGGATTTAGGGGTGGTAAAAAAAATTATTGAGTCGCGATTATTTCTTAAGGGGATGATCGCAATGATTTGCGGAATTATTTTATTCTGCGGTTATTGGTTTGATATTGCTGAACTAAAAAATCAGCTGAATGTTAGTGAAACTGTCGAATTAACACTTAAAAAAGAAATTAATTCTTTATTATATGCTCAAGTTTATTTAGAAGAAAATAACGCGGAATTGCCTCAAATTAAAGCGATGTTAAAAGAGTGGCAAGCAAAGTTGATTAAATCTAAGGATTTGCTTAGTTTACTGAAACAAATTATAAGAACAGGTCGTGCCAACAACCTGCATATTAATTTTTTTACATCAGACCCAGAAGTCAAAGAAGATAATTATTTTAAAACACCGTTTAAGCTCATGGTGGTAGGTGATTATATGCAGACTGCAAACTTTATTTATCAAGTAGCGAATTTGCCGTGGATTGTGGTTGTGGGTGATTTTACGGTGGCAAAAATGTATCAAGATACTAGAAGTAAATTGTTCTCTACGGAATTGAATCTTGAGGTTTATTATCTTAAAAAGAAGAGTTGAGGCAGAAAATATGTCTAAAAGGTAGGGTAGATTAGACGCGTTTTTGGCGTCGTAATCCACCATTGCCAGTCTGTCATTCCCGCGA
>JBDTIZ010000088.1:0-8818 GCA_039936115.1 Gammaproteobacteria bacterium | reverse complement strand
CATCCATTAATACAACTCCTTTCCATATTGGAAAGAAGTGTATTAAAATTATTTGATTTTGGCATCTTCCTTAGGTTAGCGCTTATGCGGACAAGCCGCGGTATGACGGCGACTAGTTACCGGCGTTGTAGGGGCGAACCTGTGTGTTCGCCCAGCGGCCTAAATAGGCAATATTATTTCTTCGATAGAGAGGGCGAACACACAGGTTCGCCCCTACAAAAGCAAAAAAGTCTGCAACAACGCCCGCCGTACCGCGGCTTGTCCGCGGTATCCAGTCAATTTGGCATCTGTTTTGAGATGTTGCTGTCAACAGCAGTATCTTCAGCCGCGAGGAATATATACAATGAGCGGCAATGATCGGAGTAGGCATGGCATGATAAATGAGGAACTTAAAGAGCGAATCGAAAAACTTGGTCTTAGCCATATCAAACGGCATATTTTTTTATGCTGTGATCAGACGAAACCTAAATGCTGTGAGCTAGAAAAAGGTTTGGTCTCCTGGGATTACTTGAAATCACGCTTGGATGAGCTGCATTTAACCGGTTCAGGCGGGATTTACCGCACCAAAGCCAATTGTTTAAAAGTGTGTCGTCAAGGCCCAATCGCCGTCGTGTATCCTGAAGGGGTTTGGTACCATTCCTGCAGTCCTGACGTGCTTGAACGGATTATTCAAGAACATTTAATTGGCGGCAAGCCGGTTACTGAGTTTGTTATTCCCCTATGAGTACTCGAATTTATCAAGCGATACCGCTTAGTGTTGGTTCTGTTATTCAACTCGACGAGTCAGCGACTCACCATCTTGCCCGGGTGTTGCGAGCGAGCGTGAATGATGCGGTAATCATATTTAATGGCCAGGGCGGCGAATATTCGGGTGTGATTACGCGGATTGATAAAAAATCGGTGACAGTTTCAATCCATGAGCATGCAACACGTGATGCCGAATCACCGCTTAATATTTGGCTTGCACAAGGCATTTCGCGCGGCGAAAAAATGGATTACACCATTCAGAAAGCCGTTGAGTTAGGCGTTAAAAAAATTATTCCTTTATTTACAGAGCGTTGCAATGTGAAACTGGATAATGAACGTAGCGAAAAGCGATTATTGCATTGGCAATCCATCGTGGTGAGTGCCTGTGAACAATCTGGCCGGAATCGAATTCCAGAGATTCTACAGCCACAGTCACTGGATGCTTGGCTTGAAACGGTTCAGGCAGATTATTGTTTTGTATTATCACCGCATACAGATCAAAAACTAAAAACATTAGCAGTGCCGCAACAAGCAAGCGTAGTTTTGTTGATTGGTCCCGAAGGCGGTTTGAGTGAACGTGAGATAGAGCGGGCACGGTTACGGAATTTTTTACCTTTGAACTTAGGGCCGCGTATTTTACGAACTGAAACCGCGGCGGTCGCAGCAATTACAAGCTTACAATGTTGTTTTGGTGATATGATTTGATGCTGACAGTTCTTTTGACATTTAAGCTTCTTCACGTATAATGGCCGGTCTTTTTTGCGAGGTTTTGTAATATGGCTGATGAAGCAGATATTGCTAATGATCTTATTGCTAATGAAGTGTCTAGCGTTTTAAATAGACTGCGTAGAGACACGGTCATTAAAGTAGGACCGAAAGAATGTGTTGAATGTGAAGAAGCTATTCCGGTAGCGCGTCGCCAATTGGGTTTTAAGCATTGTGTTGAGTGCGCTGAAAAAATTGAACGTCGCAAATCATTATTTGCGGATTAATATTGGATTTTTTAACTATCAAGGATGTGTCCACATGGATAACAATAAAGTTAACAACCCGTACTCAGATCCGACCGTTGTTTCATTGCGAGAAAATGTAACGGAAGTCATGCAACATTACTTCGCCAATTTGAAAGGCGAAGAGCCACGGCATGTGTATGATTTTTTTCTTGATGAAATCGAAGAGCCTTTGTTCGCTGTCGTGATGAAATTTACGCGTAATAATCAATCTGAAACAGCGCGTATTTTGGGTCTTTCACGTGGGACATTGCGTGCGAAGCTGAAGAAGTTTGGGATGTTGTAAGACTGCCAGCGCTCAATATTGTCACCCTGCGCTTAATACTGTCACTCCGTACTTACTACTATACTGTCACCCCGCACTTGTTGCGGGGTCTGGGCTTTAAATAATAAAAAACACATTTTATTTTTTTAATGTTTTTTTATATTTTTAATTCCAGACCCCGCAACAAGTGCGTGGTGACAGTATTGAGTGCGTGGTGACAGTATTGAATGCTAGGTAACAATATTAAGTGCGTGGTGACAGTATTGAATGTTAGATAACAATATTAAGTGCGGAGTGACAACCAGATGTAATTCTTGTTACTATCAAGTAATAAGGATACGGATTATTTATGTTTAATGATGAAGAATATCAGAAAGTAATCCATGAGCTCTCTGAGCGACTTGTTGTTGCTCAAAAACCGATTCGGGTTTTAGATGCCATCAAATGGGATCCAGAAATCCAAGAAGATTTTTTTAAACACAAATGTAAAAAATTACCTGCCATTGATACCGAATATTACCTGAAAAAAAATCCACTTTCGTTTGATCCCAGACAAAAAATCGAAGAATTTCACGAAATTGAACGCAGCATTCGCCGCAAGCTCGGTCAATATAGCGGTGTCGGCAGTATTATGCAGCGAATGTCACGTGAATATTGTCGCGTGGTCGGCATGTTGATTGGACGCGGTACGCCAAAATTTACAGAGATTTCGCAGGAATTATACGGTAGTTCTGAAGACGCTTTTCACATTGGCGCGCCAACATTAAAAGATTTAGCGACCTTGGTGACGGATACCTTAAAAAATATCAAAGATCGCGTAGCCACTGAAGCTGATGAAAAAATTTTTTCAAGTGAAGACACGGTAAAAATATTAGCTGAACGTCTCTCAGGTTATTTTACGGATGCTAATCACACTCCACGTGTCGAATTGAGTGATGGTATTATCGCGGATGCGGCGGCGGGTGCTGAGCGAATTAAAATTCATAATGGCTATATGTTTAGTGAACGTGAAATTCGTATCTTTGAAATTCACGAAGGCTGGGTGCATTTAGGCACAACGTTAAACGGCATGTCACAACCTATTTGCACTTTTTTAAGTAAGGGGCCGCCTTCCTCGACGATTACTCAAGAGGGTTTGGCGATTATTACTGAAGTTTTTACTTTTTCATCCTATCCCGGCCGTCTCAAACGTTTAACCAATCGCATCACAGCCGTTAATATGGCAGAAGAAGGCGCAAACTTTCTGGATGTTTATCATTTTTATCGTGAACAAGGGTTGGAAGAGGTCGATAGTTATCATTCAACGACGCGGGTTTTTCGTGGCAGTACACCTGATGGTGGACCATTCACGAAAGATTTGTCTTACAGTAAAGGATTTATTTTAATTTATAATTATGTGCGTTTGGCTGTGCAGCGGGGTTTGATTTCCAATATTCCGTTGTTGTTTGTGGGCAAGACGACATTGGAAGATATTCATATTATTTCTGATTTGGTTGACGAACAAATCGTTGTGCCACCACGTTATATTCCTCCGCAATTTCGAGATATTGCCGCGTTAAGTGCCTGGATGTGTTATTCGTTGTTCTTAAACAAGCTGGATTTGCAGCGGTTGGCGACGGATTTTAAGGCGATTTTGTTGTGATTTTTTTGGGCTAAATATTGGTTTTGTAAAACCTAAGCCAAATTGACTGGATACCGCGGCTTGTCCGCGGTATCCAGTCAATTTGGCCTGGGGTTTAGTGCTGCAAGGTTCGGATTAACCTTTATTCCGAATCCGCTCATTATCCGGCTGAATTCCATGCTCAATAAACTCAATAATCTTAGCTGCAACATCGACGCCAGTTGTTTTTTCGATGCCTTCTAGCCCAGGCGATGCATTAACTTCAATGATAAGCGGTCCACGATCGGATCTGACGATGTCGACACCTGCAACGTTCAAACCGATAATACGCGCGGCACGGATGGCCATGCTGCGTTCTTCAGCTGTAATTTCAACGGCACTGGCTTCTCCGCCTCGGTGAAGATTTGAACGAAATTCTTCAGAAGACTTTGCCTGGCGTTTCATGGCAGCGACCACAGTTCCGCCTACCACAAAACAACGAATGTCAGCACCGCGTGCTTCTTTGATATATTCTTGTACGAGAATATTCACTTTTAAGCCTAAAAACGCTTCAATCATGCTGCGAGCGGCTTTTGCAGTTTCAACCAAAATGACACCAATACCTTGTGTGCCTTCTAGAAATTTAATGACCAGCGGCGTGCCACCAACCATTTTGATTAAATCTTGAATTTCATCTAAAGAATGCGCAAAACCGGTGATTGGTAAGCCTATTCCTTTTTTAGATAACAGCTGTAAGCAGCGTAATTTGTCACGCGCACGTGTCATCGCGATTGAATCGTTGACACAAAATACATTCATCATTTCTAATTGGCGGACGACAGCTGAACCATAAAATGTCACCGAAGCACCAATGCGTGGAATGACGGCATCATATTCAGGTAATTCAGCGCCTTTGTAATGGATGGATGGGCGCAATGAAGTGATATTCATATAACAACGCAACGTGTCGATCACATCGGCTTGATGCCCGCGTAGCTTGGCGGCTTCCACTAAGCGGCGGGTAGAGTATAAATCATGTCTTCTCGATAAAATCGCGATTTTCATAGTAACCTTTGATAAACCTTATTATTTATTTCTAATGAATGACCTTGCGGGGTTTACAGTATAACGCTTACGAATCGCGCTTCTACCTAATAACATGCGAAACAGCATGGAATCTCGTTCTGTTAAAGTGATTTCGATGGGCCAGACATCACCACCGATTTCAACAGGTGTCCGTATTACAAAACGTTCTTCACGATGCCCGCCTGAATCACTTACCCATCGCTTATCAATAATATCAGCTGTGCAGCTGACTATCACATCTACGTTGTTTTGTAGCGGGTGAATATCAAATGCAATTTTGTCTTTAGTTCCATCTTTGAAAGGACGAAGTGCAAAAGCGTGAAGCGCTGAAGTACGCGCCCCTGTATCAATCTTGGCTTTAATTGAGCTGATGCCGAGCGCGGGTAATATAACCCATTCGCGCCAACCTATTACTTTTAGTTTGCGCTTTTTTTTAATTTTGAGAGCGGGAGATGCGATATCCATAGGTCAGACATTACCTTAAACCGTGCTTTATAACAATCTTTTGGGCTAGACGGCAAATGTTTTTTCTTGGGATTTGGACTGGTTAAACTCTATAATGCGCCCCTCTAGAAGAAAGGCGAACTTAAGATATGAAAAAAAGTCCTCAATCAACGGTAAATATTAAGCTGAATATGAACATAAGAATGGCTAGCGATCCGATTCCTATCCCCAATTCAGACTATAAGTTACCGAAAATAGTTTGTGATCAAGATAAGACAGTCAAAGTAGGTCGTTATCAAGCTCTACAAGTGGAGACAAATCTTTACCGTGAGAATTACTACGGAAAATTATATAAACATTATTCCAATAAAATAGATGTAGAAATCACTTTTAGTGCTGGTTTAAGGCAAGAAAATAAAGAAATAAGAGAAGACGTTGATGAGGATATTTTTCGTTTAGAGATATAAGTTAGATGAATGACTCAGCTTGATATTGCGCAATAAGTGGCCATAACACATTTTGCCAGTCATCATGTGTTAGCGTGCCGATATATTGATAACGAATCACGCCTCGTTTATCGACAATAAATGTTTCGGGTGTGCCGTAAATGCCGAGAGCCCCGCCTAACTTACCATTGGGGTCAGTGCCAGTTAAGGTAAAAGGATCGCCTGATTTTTGTAGCCAAAGTTTTGCGTTATTGGGTTCATCTTTGTAATTCACTCCATAAATGGGTACGTGATAATCGTTTTTAATCATCAACAGCGTCTCATGCTCCGCCCGACAAGCGCTGCACCAAGAAGCCCAAAAGTTAAGCAAGAAAACCTGCCCTTGCAGTGTTTGATTGGTTAAACGGGTATTTGTGTCAAACAAAGTCGGCAGATTCAGCGCTGGCAATGGTTTGCCAGCAACGGATATCGAAACGGGGTAGTCTGGTGTTCTAGTGTTTTGTAAGAGAGCGGCCAGCAAAATAATTAATGCAGCGAGGGAAAGAAAGAAAAACACGGGTGATTTATTTTTTGAATTCATAGAATAATGATACCTAAACCCTAGGCTCATTACTACTTGATGACCACTATCATCACGCACATATACCGTTACTCCGCACTTTAAACACTGTCAGCCCGCACTTTATATTTTATATATTGTCACCCCATACATTATACATTGTCATACATTGTCACCCCGCACTTGTTGCGGGGTCTGGAATACAAAACATAAGTACAGTCATTTAAAAAAATAAGAATGTATTTTATTATTATTTAAAGTCCGGACCCCGCAACAAGTGCGGGGTGACAGTACTATAAAGTGCGGGGTGACAGTACTATAAAGTACGGGCTGACAGTACTATAATGTCCAGACATTGACCCTGCCAATGCCAAATTCAATTGATTATCTTGATAATTCCCCCAAGATTTTCGATACTATAATCAACCCCCAAATTTTTTATCATCGCTTTGACGCCTAGTACCGATTGTTAGAAGGATCTTGCCAATGTCTACGGTTTTACAGTCTACTCATGTCAACGAAAAACAATATCGTGACATGTACGAACGCTCGATCAGAGATCCTAAGAATTTTTGGAGCGAACAAGCAGAAAAATTTGTCACCTGGTTTAAACGATGGGATGAGGTCATGTCGGGTGATTTTACGCAATTGAATGTGCAATGGTTCAAAAACGGAAAACTCAACGCTTGTTATAATTGTCTGGATCGCCACCTGGAAAATCGTTCAGAACAAACAGCTATTTTGTGGGAAGGTGATGATCCAGCAAATTCTAAAAAAATAACTTACGCACAATTGCATGAAGAAGTTTGCCGTTTCGCCAATGTTTTGAAAAAAAATAAGATCAAAAAAGGCGATCGAGTTTGTATTTATCTACCGATGATTCCAGAAGCGGTTGTTGTAATGCTTGCTTGCGCACGAATTGGCGCAATCCATTCAGTGGTATTTGCTGGATTTTCACCGGACTCATTACGTACACGAATTCTCGATGCGGATTGTCAATTAGTCATTACTGCAGACGAAGGATTGCGCGGTAATAAAAAAATTCCACTCAAACAAAATGTAGATGATGCATTAACCAAATGTCCGCGTGTACGAAACGTGATTGTCGTTAAACACACGAAAGGCGACATTGCATTTAAAGAAGGCCGAGATCTTTGGTATCACGACGTCATAAAAACAGCCGCAATCCATTGTCCTTGTGAAATGATGGATGCCGAAGATCCGTTATTTATTTTATATACCTCAGGTTCAACAGGAAAACCAAAAGGTATTTTGCATTCAATCGGCGGTTATCTCGTTTATGCCGCCATGACACACAAATATATTTTTGATTATCGTAACGGCGAAATATTTTGGTGTACGGCGGATGTGGGCTGGATAACGGGACATTCTTATGTTGTTTACGGTCCTTTGTGTAATGGCGGAATCAGTCTGATGTACGAAGGCGTGCCAAATTATCCTACACCAGAAAGATTCTGGGAAATTGTCGACAAATATCAAGTTAATACTTTTTACACGGCACCCACAGCTATTCGCGCATTGCGCCATGAAGGTGACAAATGGGTGAAAAAAACCAGCCGTGCCAGTTTAAAATTGCTGGGCACTGTAGGCGAACCTATCAATCCTGAAGTATGGGAATGGTATGCATCTGTTGTAGGAGATGATCGCTGTCCTATTGTCGATACATGGTGGCAAACAGAAACTGGCGGCATTTTAATTAGTCCATTACCGGGCGCAACCCCCCAAAAACCAGGTTCTGCTGCATGGCCGTTTTTCGGCATTGTGCCTGAAGTGGTCGATGATAAAGGCAATAAAATGCCGGATGGAAAGTTAGGAAAATTAATTATCAAACAACCCTGGCCTGGCATGATGCAAAATGTGTATGGCGATCGTGAACGTTTCAAAAAAACTTATTTTGCGGAATTTCCTGGTAGTTATTTAACAGGAGATAATGCGAAACGTGATGAAGACGGTTATTTTTGGATTACGGGACGTAATGATGATGTGATAAAAATTTCCGGTCACCGCATTGGCACAGGGGAGGTTGAAAGTGCGTTCATCGAACATCCTTCTGTGTCTGAAGTCGCGGTTGTAGCAGTGCCGGATGAGATTAAAGGTGAAAGTATTTATGCGTTTGTGACGTTAAAAACAGATGCAAAACCTAGCGAAAAATTGAAAAAAGATTTAATTCAACATGTGCGCACCGTAATTGGCGCGATAGCCGCGCCTAAATTTATTCAGTGGACGGATGCATTACCTAAAACACGTTCGGGAAAAATTTTACGTCGCTTGTTGCGTAAGATTGCAAAAAATGATTTAGAAGATTTGGGCGATGTGTCAACGCTGGCGGATCCTCAAGTGGTTGACAATTTGATTCAGAATCGAATTGAGACTGTTGAGAAATAAATTTTTTAACCCCCATTATGTCATTTCGCGCTTTACACCGCTCTGGCATCCAGCGCTTTACACTACTGTCACCCGCACTTTACACCACTGTCACCCGCACTTTACAGCACTGTGACCCGCACTTTACACCACTGTGACCCGCACTTTACAGCACTGTGACCCGCACTTTACACCACTGTCACCCCGCACTTTACACTGTCACCCCGCACTTGTTGCGGGGTCTGGAATCAAAAACATAAAAAAGTCATTAAAAAA
>JBDTIZ010000087.1:0-19280 GCA_039936115.1 Gammaproteobacteria bacterium | reverse complement strand
TGTCTTGTCGCTTTTAAAAAAAGAAACAACGTTTAAGGGTGGCTTACGCAGAAAACAACGTAACGCATTGATGGATAACAGGTATCTAAACCGCATTCTGGCTGGAATTTAGATGCGTTTGCCCTGGCAAATATAAATTTCATAACACTCTCTTAAGATTTCCTTAAGGTTTAATCTAGTAAGATTGTCAGTCGTTCTTAATTATTTCAGACAGGAGGTCATGATGGGTCCATCTATAAATGTTGTACAAGGATTTTTTGAAAGATACATCCAAACTCGTGGACGCAGGTGGGGTGTATATAAGCCTGAAGATATTACTGCACAAAAAATATCAGATTATCCAAAACTAAAAACTGTTGCTCTATGTCTTAGAGATTTGCAAGAAACCAAAGATATTAAATATCCCACCGATATTGATTGGCTAGCCTTACATGATAAATTTAAAAGTCATTATGATAAAGAACCCAAGAATACTGGTCCTATAGGATATTTATTATATTTTGTAGGGAAAGTTCAGGTTCCGGTCATCTGCGAATATTTGCACTATGCGATGTCTTATATCTCTAGTGAAATTTGTCGGACTGCATCTGAAGATAAGACATATCACCTTGATAATTTTTCTTACTATGCAGCGGGTGAAGAAACGGTTTTTGCACACTTTGCAGATACTTTTGATGATATTGACGATGATGAAAACGATTTTGATTTCTGTGAAAAATTAATGGAAGTGACTAAGGGCACTAATTTACTGAATGATAGCGAAAGTAAAGCGACACCACCTAAACCTATTTCTTCAGATGACACATCGACAAATTCTAGTTCTAGCGCTTCAATTGCCGCATCATTAAGTGTTGCAGCTGCTTCTAGCTTAACTGTTGCAAGCCCTATAGCTGCTCCCACTTTAAAAGCTGATACTTCTAGTTCAAGCTCTGCAATGATGCCCTCATCAAGCGCTGAGAGTTTGTCTAGCTCAAATAGTCCGGTTACTCCGAAGTTAATTAGTGCAAGTCCAAAACCATCAGCTAAAGCTACCCTTAATAAAACTAAATCAGGCAAAAGGCAATTTATACCTAAAATAAAGTACCTGCCAATCACTGGGACATCTCCACAAGAGCCACCGCCAGCTTTTCTAAACGCAGATTCAACTAGCCAATCAGAGCTTGCTGGAGAACATAAAGATAGCAGCCGGTTGACAATGGCTTCACGACGTTAAGATGGTATGGTAAATCAAGTTTAAATTGTAGGGTGGATTAGGCGTTTTTTGTCGTAATCCACCATCACTACTTAGAAGGTAGGCCTATAAACAATTCGCAAAATCCGGTTCGTATCTTTATGCTCTGCAGAAGGAACAAAAACCAGCATAGCCGATTCATGTTCACATTCAAAAAAACCATTGTTTTTGTATGACATGCGATTAACTGTCATGTTTTGACTGACATCTTGCGTGTGATCAATTTCACCTTCCTTGTTAAGATGAGAAATTGCGATGAGCGTAGTACTTTCAATTTCGACCCACTGATAGTTTCGGCCAAACTGCACACCAATTTCAGTTGCTTGCGTCACCACAGGAACCAATGCGGAAAAATAGCCATCATAAGTAGCATAAGCCTCAGCGTTAAATTGCAGCAATTGATCTCCTACCAGTGCAACGCAGGATAATTTCTCAATCGTGTGGCTTATGTCACGTAGAGATAACTTATAATCAAATCGATGTTGAGCCATCAAATTGATGACCAGTTCAATGCTATGACTACGTAATTCTGCAGGATAATTCATTCGCTTGTTTTTATTGTTTTCTTTTAAGCTATATAACCAACCACGGCGATGTAAGTTATCTACACCTTTTTTTACGTCAATTAAAGGCAAAATATCTTCAGTACCAAGATTCACTTCATGATTAAATTCTGCTAGATAATTGAGTTCTGGTTTAGTTAAAAAGAATATTAATCTTGCTAAGTTAGAGGCTGCGTTATCTCGCAGGATTTCACGATTAATGTGCATGTGCGTCGCATCAAGATATTTTTCAGCATCTCTTACAAAACGAAGACATTCATTTTGAATTAAGTCTAATTTTTTATGCTGTTCTTCAGTCAGATTGATGCCAGTAAAAATCGGCGAGCCATTTTCATCATAGTCAACCACACTGCTTTCATTTGAAGTACAGAGCTGTTCGATTACAGCTATATGAGTTACTAATAATGAAAGTGCTTTGTCATCATAATGCGTAGGGCTAAATAAGCTATTGCGAGTGTTTTTCCAATCAGGTGTTTCGGGTGTGCGAAGTCCAATAAGATAACAACCCGTAACATTGACATTCAATTCATTTTTGAAAATAGGAGCGAGTAAAACTTCAGCAGTTCCTGTATAGCCAAGATCTACGAAAAGCAATGTATCTTCGGCACTTAA
The DNA here is from genome assembly GCA_039936115.1 of Gammaproteobacteria bacterium. GTDB lineage: Bacteria > Pseudomonadota > Gammaproteobacteria > DSM-16500 > DSM-16500 > DATIJJ01. The sequence continues at coordinate 16,874 of JBDTIZ010000087.1, read as the reverse complement.
ATCGACTTCTTTTTCTAAATATTTTTTGAGACGTAAGAAATATGCTTTCGATTGATTAAAAATAACATCCAAAATATGTTTTTGATAAATCATTCGTCTAAAATCTAATGCGGGTGAAATAGAGTTTTCTAATTTTTTCAAAATCAAACGCGTTGTATCTTCCGGTAGAAGGAGTTGGCTACACATTTCTTTAAATCGTAGGGAATCCAGATTAGATGACAGATAGCGTGTGACATCACTTTCTTGACGGAACGAAGCTGCATATGCTGAAAATCGACTTAAATACGTGCATGTGCCAATTGATTTATGCATTAATGTTTCAGTTGCCAAGAAAGGCAGCCAGGCATCACGCATCAAGAATAATAACTTAGGGCGTTTGTTCGCGCATTGTAACGATGTGTACTCAGCAACAATAAAACGCGCAAATGCATGCATAATAGGGCCCATGGAAACATACCCTAACAGTTTCTCCGGTGTGACATTGTGCATATCTGTACTAAACAGTCCGCGAAATGGCTTGCAAAGTGCACGTGTAGATCGCAATGTTGAATCAAGAAAACTGACAGCCACATCCTGCATACGATGGATTTCGGCTAATTCATCTGTTTGATGAGTAAGATGAAAAGCGTTTATGTTAAATTTTTGGGGTGCTTCAAAATCAGCAATTACATTATCTCCAATATGCAAAATAGAGTGTGCAGGAAGATGTAACTTGTCGATAACATTTTTAAATAAACCAAACGTTTTTGATTTTCCATGTTCGCAAGAACAAAAAATTTGGGAAATCATTGCCATTACATCAGCAGGTAGTTTGCATTTAAGTAATGTTCTTAGTTGTGACTCTTCAAAATAGGTATCGCTTACTATAATTATTTTAATGTTTTCAGCATGTGCTGCGCGAATTAATTCGATTACCGGTGGGTAAGAGAATAGTGCTTCAATTTCAGCCGCCATTTCTTCTTCCATAAATAATTTAATTTGTTCGTCATTTTCGTTGGGAAAACAAGTTTGATAAATTTGTTTAAGAGTGGCTTGGTTTGAAAGGGATTTTATAGAATTAACTTGGTAGGCTAGCTGTTCTCCACGTGTGCGCATAATCGCGCTAAAGCCTCTTTCTTGAAATACAGGTCGTTGTTGCATATCATAAAACACATCAGCGGGCTCTGATGTTCTACGCCAAATGATTGTGTCAAAGCAGTCAAGTGACAGCACTTTAATTTGCTTTGCATATTGGTTTAGCGCAGGGATTAATTCATTAGGTGTCACTTTAGCTGTGATTTTTTCACTCGAGATTGTCTTGGCAAGCAGTGGCATTTTCGTTTCATGCTGCATATTTGTCCTTATTTGAAAATCTTGTCTGTATAAATCACACAGGATGGCTAATTAACGTGAAATCTATCAATAAGGGTAATTCGAAACAGCCTGATGGGTCAACTTCATATATAATTTTATAATCTATTTTCATACATAAAAAATAACAAAATGATCACTCCAGAATATTTATTAGTCGACCTGAAAGAAACGGAGCTGATTATAGGGCTATGGTTGAGTTATTGGTTGCGATCAAATCAGGTGATTTTAAAGCTAAAATTTTTAACCATGAAAAATGTTGTATTTATTTGCTTTACCTAATGAAGGAAAATTCAGATATTCATTATTTTTTTCTATCCTTTAGTGTAATAAATTAAATTTAAGAATCTATATGAGCGTTTGTTGAGTGATCTTCAATTAGAATTATCTACGCGTGGGTTAGGGCATGGTAGTATTCGTAGTATTATGTTTGCAGATCGTGAGGGTGATCTAGACATGAAAACTGATGATGGGAAACAGACGAAAAGTGCAACTGTTACGAAAAAAAAATAAAAAACTCGCGTTACGTTAATTATTTAATACGGCAAATATATGATGACTGTCGATGTGATCCTGCGGAGAAACCGCAGGACCACCATAATGATAATGTTAAGCTGTCTATGCAATGCTAACGCGGATTAACCGAATCCAGCGTATATGTTGTAGCTTTAGAACCGGAAGGTGATTTAATGGTACAGCCTGTCATCATGCCTAATATACACATGATAAGAATTAGCTTTTTCATAACATCTCCTCGCCAATAAAATGCTTACGGTTTCATTTGATCAGAGCAAGTCTTTTTGCAAGAAATCGCATCGCATTCCATACCAAAATGGCCACCAAAACAACTTGCAAGTGCACCCACGAAAAATAATATAAAGATAAGAAAGGTAGACATACCTAATATATTCGTTGCGTGTTGTGCATCCACTGCCACTACTGTCGATTTTTCTTGAACAGATAGTTTAGGTGAATCAACCTCAGGCGTGACGAGCACTGTAGTTGGATGAGTCACTAAAGCAGAGTAGTTTGTAACATATTGTCCCATCTGCGATGTGAGCAATACAGTCAGAATAAGTGCTAAGCACCACGTAGTAAAACCATACAATACGCCTAAGTTGCGCTTCACACAGATAGCACGGCCAAGATATCCTGCCGCAGTTCCTGCAACAAACATTGAAACAATTGTGCTTATGAGTAAACCTATAAAACCACCTATGGCTAAAGTAGCTATTCCTTCTTTCGTGGTGGAAACAAGTGATAACCCTATTGCGACACTAAACAAATTTAGCAAAAAGCTCAGTCCTATACCTATCAATGCTCCGACTAGAATGGCGCTCCAAGAGATAACCTTAAAGAATAAATGTTCTTGAGAATGATCGGATGTTCCACATTTTTCGTTTAACATTGTAGTCTCCTTATTATTTAATGATGATTAAAATAAGTGAGATATGAGATATATCAGAATTAAAAGTCCGAGAGGGACACCAAGTAACCATGCTATAAGATACTTTAACATAACGACCTCCTGTTAAGTAAAAGATACCGTATATAAATATTATACCCTAAATGAAGTACGTATTTTGGTAAAAATTGAGATGTGTGAGTAGATGCAGAAAATAAAAATCTATTTATTTTCTGCATCTTAGCTTGATTTAGAGTTATTTTCTTCTGGCGACGACGACTAAAACAATACCTGCAACAAGAGATAATCCACCAAAAATAGGGGGGAAATAAACCGTTTTTTGAGTATCTGCAGTGACTTGTAAATCGCCAATTTGAGCTACTTTTTCATGTTGCGTGTAAGTAAAGCCTTGGTAAGCCAATGCTAGAATACCAACTATAATCAAAATGATTCCAACAATATTTGTTAAGGATTTCATATCTAATCTCCATGAGTGTGTATAGCCCCCTTAATGAAGGCTCGTAGATTCTTTCCTAACAACAATAGCATAAATATGAATAATCTTACTAAATATTCTATTTCATTTAAGCCGCGCAATGCGTTGTTAGTATCATCGATTCGAGTGTTAACCCAGGGCCAAATGCACAGCTAAAGATATTTTTTTGATGATCCTGAGTAGTTAGGCTATCCCAAATCTTTTTTAGCACAAATAACACAGTAGGTGATGACATGTTTCCGTAGTTACGCAAGACATCGTAGGAGTATCGGTTATCCTCTTCAGTGATATTTAAAGCTGCTTCGCACGCTTGAAGAATTTTAAGCCCGCCTGGATGGATGGCATAAAAATCAATCTCCGATAATGACATACCGGATTGTTGTAGCAATTTAGAAGCAAAAGCATGAATACCTGTTTCTATCACTTCCGGTACATAAGTACTTAAGACAATATCGAAACCATGGTCTGCAATATGCCAAGCCATTTCCTTGCTTGTTTGTGGTAATAAATCACAGTAAAAAGATTCTATACTCAGACATTTTTTATTGTCAGATTTGGCTTCAATGATGATAGCGGCCGCCCCATCTGCAAAAATCGCATTTGATATCATATTGGTGATTGAGGGATCTTTTTGAAAATGGATAGTACATAATTCTACACATACCACTAAAATTTTTGCCTCTGGATCAGCTCTACAAATAGCATCAGCCACTTTCATTCCATTAAACGCGCCATAACAGCCCATAAAGTTAATCGCGGTACGTTTCAGATTAGAAGAAAGATTTAACGCCTGGACAATTTCAATATCAATGCCTGGTGCGTACATGCCGGTACAGCTGACGGTGATAAGATGTGTAATTTCGCTTTTCTTCGTGCCATTCGGTGTCACAAAACATTTTTCAATAGCATCTATCGATAAATGTAGCGCATTCTCTTTATAAATTTTCATACGAGCAGAAGTGCTTGGAAAAGCAGCTTCAGGATCATTGGGAAAAAATTCAAATTCACCCGGTGCTCTACAATAGTCACTTAAGACGCTGTGTCTTTGTTCGATCCCTGTCGCTCTGTAAACTGATTTGAGTAGTCGTTTTTCCACGGGCCGCAAATGTAAGCTTGCTATAAGTAATTCTGCTGTCTCCATTTGTGATCGTTTGAACTTTGGATTTGCAATTCCAATTGCAGTGATAGCTGTTTTCATATTTCAAAATCTCCGGGTGTAGCTCCTATGAATGGGTATTAATCTCTGTAGCCCAATCGTCTCAGACATTGATTCAATAACCAAGGATTTAGTTGCAAAAACTGAAATGTAGCAGAAGAAAAATTAGGATTTAGCATGAGTTGATGCATTAATTTACCAAGAAGCAATTTTGATCTGATAACTTTCTTCGCAGTTTTATGATAATTTTTAGGGTTATTTTGCAAATAAAAATCTGCTGCCATCATAGCACTGCTTATGCTATGAGAAAATCCTAAACCAATTGCTGGATACAAACCAGCCAGCGCATCTCCAATCCAAAATGCACGAGGCCACGTTGGATTTTTTTTAAATTGGAACTCAGGCGCGCGGCTTTCATACCAATCGATGTCAGCGATATCAATCTGTTCGAACACGGATTGCAAGGAAGGATTTGTTTCCGCCAGCTGATAAAAAAAACCTTTGCACGATCCGATTTTTTCAATTAATTCTCTTTTAACTAGACAGGTGCAATTACTGGTTTCATCAGATAAAGGTACAATACCGAAATATGCATCTTTCATGCTATACATCAATAATGTTTGCGGTTTTACAACATGCCGAAAGTGAACTTTGATTCCAAAATAGGGTAATGGTTTTGATATACCATTATTCTCTCCATATTTGCCGGTCGCAAAAATGACTGTTTCAGCTTGAATTTCTTCGCCAGATTCTAAATAAACAAGATATGGCGTAGTTTGTGTGGGAGGTACAATTTTTTTTATGCGTGCGTATTCTCGAATTCGTCCTCTATTTTTTCGAGCACGTTGTGCCAATAATATTTCAACTTCACTTCTTGCGATAGCACCAGCTGGTTGCGGGAATGCTAGATCGAGTTTTTTATGATTCACAAAAAAATTAGCCTGAAATATGGGATGAAGGGAATCAATATCCCACTGTTTTAGAAGATTAACAGCTTCGGGCGCTAAAAATTCACCGCACATCTTAGGTGCGCCTATATTTGCACCTTCAAGCAAAAGAGGTGATACGTTATGATCTATTAACGCATTCAAGCAGCTTAATCCTGCAACTCCGCCGCCTACAATCACTACTTTTTCCACAAGATAACCCTCCAGCGAAATGGGAAGCACCATGAAATTTGATAATCTGTAATCCCGGCTTTTTGCAATAACGATTGCCATTCTTTGCGGGTAAATCCACGTCGGATAGAGATTAAACCATCATGTGAAATGAGTCTATTGCGAAATAATATTGGGCTAATCCATTTATAAAACCAATGTGAAATTGCATGGCGATGTAAATCATTAATGATGACGGCCTTGCGTGAAATTTTTAGCATGCTTTCTAAAAAATTGATTAATTCACCATCCTCTAGATGATGGCAAACAAGTGTCGCTAAAATAATATCACTATTTTTATCGGGAAAGTCTAATGTGGTATTAGGCTGTAATTTAAAAGAAACATTGTTAATTACTTCATTTTTTTTCCATTCTTGTAATTCTTGCGTGGCGATTTTAATAGCATCCGGTGATATATCAATTCCCATAAATTGCATCGTCGGAAAACGTTTAGCAAGATGAAGCAAAAACAACCCTCCACCGCAACCAATATCCAGTAGAGACGATGTTTCTGAAAAATTCTTTAATATTTTTTTCGTACCGTGAAAGAATCCAAATATTTTATTCACTCGAAATAGCATTCTAAGACAATGCATGTATTCTTCGGGACTATAATAATTGGGTCCAAGATCAATTAATTCTTTTTCTGTTGAGCGGTGGTTAAGCATAATTTCCCTGTAGGGGCGGACCTATGTGTCCGCCCTTGCTAAAACTTCGAAGCTTGCGCCGAAGGAGCGAACACACTGATTCGCCTCTACAATGCAAGCCATATATATCGCTAGTATGCAATTATGAGCAACACATGTTAAAAAGTCATTATATTCTATGCTGTTTGATGTCTATCTGATGTTGTATTTTATTACCAACGACATACAATAGATACTTGGGCAGATCAACCAAAGGAGCGATAAGATGCCTGAGATAGCCACCAAATACCCGCAAGTTTTAATCAACGAGTTAAAAGATACAATGGGAAGTGTGGTGAAGGTCTTCCTCAATGTATTTTAAAAAGCTGTCCTCCTAAGCGATTTTGTTCTTTACCTACCGGTGAAATATGCGTTTATGACTTGAAAGAAATTTCCACGATGACTCAAATTAGTCCCAGCAAATGGTCAGAAGCCATCAGTGGAGTGCCGGGGATGTTAGTGTTTCTAATCTAATTGTGGTGATTTTTATTTTTGGAATAGGGCTTGTTATTGGGGCAATGTTAATTAAAAAGCCTAAGGAATAATGAATTTATAGGAGACTAATCAATTTACAATCCCTTTAATTTGGTAGGAATAGCTTTGATCTCTTCTGCAAACTTATCTAGCGCTTCATTGGCTGCTTTCGTAGTATTATTAGTAGCCTTTTTTGAAATGAACTTGTCCCACATTGGGTGCTTGTGTGCAGTGATAGCTAGGGCCATCTCTTCTGTAAATCGACCCAACGACACAATATCCTCCATGACCTCTAAAAGTAGCTCTTGCATGCCTTTTTTTATTTTTACATATTGACCCGGGGTGCTATTGCTATTTGATTTGGGTAGGTTTTCATAGCGAAGTAAATAAAACTTAATAAAATTTTCTATTTCAAAAATTTTTGCAGTGACAGCAAGAAATTTTGCATGGTTTTTTCCATATTTTTCTTCTAAGGTTGTTTGAATTTTTTTAAGATCAGTGCGTAGCTCCCCCGTGATATCTATCAGATGATAAAACTTTGCAGTGAATTTTTTATTCATTCGATTTATGTAATCATTGCTATCACGCTTGCGTAATTGAATATTGTCTAAACTTGGCTCAAGGTAATGATGCTTTCCTAGCGCTTCGACTTTTGAGACCAACACGCCGTTTTCTACTTCACTATAAAAGTTCTGTAAACGACTGGTAATTTGATTGGCTGGGTATACACTATTTGCCCACGGATCACAGACATAAGCATTATCACCCCAGGTTTGCGGATCATTTTTATCACTGCGGTCTGCTCTGCCAATTACAACAAAAGCATGATCACCATTATGTTCACCTGGTTTTGTAGCTTTGCCTTTAATCGAGTAGTATTCTGCATTTATTGCAGGATAGTTGTCTACCATAAATTCCAGCGCAAGCCCCGCAGATTCTCCGCAATTACCTAGCGAAAACTTTTTAGTGATTTTAACGTCTGAATCAAACATATTAATAGTCTCATCTTCATCGATATCAATACTCAGAGTTTGTTCGAGGTCGCTTTCAATGGTACTTGTATTTCTGGTGTCAGAAATGGCAGTATCCAATGCAATGACGGCGTCCAGCTTGTATGCGTTAATGCGTGGGTGGGTGTTTGATTCACGTATATGGTCTTGAGAGTATTTCATCGCGGCAAGCGCCATCTCTTTTATAGTGGGTTTTTTGTGACTTTTCATAGAGTTACCTATTCAATGGATGATTTCTCTCTAAAATAAGTATAGACGATAATTTGGATTTTCTGGGGTAAGGGGCGAAAATACTGTTATTGCAGGAAAGCGAGATAGGTTTATACATTCAGACCCATTAAACAAAGCAGGTCATTTGCAACACTTTTCTTGCATCGCCAGGCTATGATTTTTCAGTTAAAATAACTTTTTTTAAAATTGAAATGAACTAATCATGCCAATTTCTCATATCATATTAATGCGGGGTTGTTGGTGATAAGCGGGTTGTATATCAAAATATTGGGCAGTCGATTTTTTATCCAAAAAATACACTCTGAAGTTCATACGATATCATCTTAAAACAAACGAGAAATTTTTTATATTAAAGGTTTAATTCAATGAGAAAAAAGTTATTTCAAAATAAAGTTTCAGTTAAAAAATCATCACGGCACGGCTACGGAGTGTTTGCTGAGAAGACTCTAAAAAAAGGGGAAAAAATCGAAGAATGTTATATTATTATTTCCAGAGGTGGTGATAAAGCATTGGAAGATTTTTATTTTGATGTCAAGGGAAAGTATGCAATTTTCACCGGTTATGGCAGTATTTATAATCATTCAGATGACGAAAATGCGACTTATACGATAAACAAGCATAAACGTATCGCGACAATTAAAGCTTTGACGACAATTTATAAAGGGGAAGAAATTTTTGTGAGCTATGGGAAAGGATGGTTTAGCAGTCGGGGTAAGCAAGCGAAATAATTGTTTGTAGGGGCGAACCTATGTGTTCGCTCTCTTATCGAAGAGGTAACATTGGCATATGAAGGCTGCGGGACGAACTCATAGGTTCGCCCCGACAAAAGTTAAATTAGCGCTTATGCGGAGGGGTGACACTATGAATACAAGGAATAAACGAAAAATAACCAAACAGAATCAAAACGTACTGGCACGAAAAAAATAAAACTGTCATCAGCCCCGATAAAACATAATTTAGTTTCCGACCTAACTCAGCGCATCAGGGATAGTTAAAGCGTCATCAACGCGTTTATCTATCAACGTGCAAAATCCAAGAACGAAGTAATGATATTTTAAAATGATATCACTGCAAATGCACTGAAGTATTTTCAGTATAAGCCTGCCCCTTTACCGGTTGCCCTTGAAATTTCCCTGTGACAGAACTAACACCTTCCCATGTATTTCCGATGTATTGGCCCGGTACTAATGATTCAAGTTTCAGTGATAAATTTAATGATTTGATATTCACCGTATAGGATTCAGGATAAAACTGTCCGCTTTCGACTTTTGCAGGCGTATATTCCACTTGAGTGGTATAAACGTATTGGGCTCCATTGGGTAGAAACACATTTGCGGCGAGGTCATCCGCTTTGTTGAGTAATGGATGATATTTTCCCATGATATTCATTTCTAACCCATTATCTAATTGAATGCTTGTCCATACCCAAGGATGAGCGAGCGGGTTTAACATAAAATCGCCCCATTGATGATCCATCCAGGATAAGCTTTTTGCGGGGTTAATTTTATAACTATCACTGTCGATTGCAAAATCACCATTGATCGTTTTCAAATTCGTGCGTGAATAATAATAGCTATTGGTATTATTCCACATGTTTATCAAACCCGTTTTTCCATTTAACATCACAGGACGTTCGAATGATGGTTCTAGTGTGAGACTCATCTGCACGTCAGAACCATTTTCAGTTGTTGCATGAAAATTAAATGCATATCTATTGTCTGGACTGCGTTGCAACGTAAAATTATTTCCAAAAGCAAGATCTAGATTTTTGGTATTTAATTTTGTGATCGGTAAATCAAACGCTAAAAATTTATAAACTATTTGTTTATCGATATCTGCTAATAAAAAATAAACCATAGGTCCACGAACTAGATTTCCATTTTTAGCTGCTTGTGCATAAAGGTAAAAAATACAATACCCAAAATTACGATCGTTCATCGTGGTAAATTTACCATTGTAGTACCACCATTCAGTCATGTTTGTGACGGGATAAGGTACGTTCGTATAGTGTGCTGCCTCATCGCGAGGGAAAGTGATGGGATGGTATGGCAAGTTAGCAAATGCAATGGTATTCATGAAAAGTGCGGCGAAGAGACCGTAGCTCATTTTTCTAAGAAAACGCATTGAATGTTCCTTGGTTGTCATTATATTTTCTATTATACAATTTTTACTTAGGTAAAATTTGCGATAATTAGACATGATAATTAAGCATGCACTATCAAATTGATTAATTTTGAAACTAGAGTGATAATAAGAATCGATAAAATAAGAGAATATATGAAAATCCTTCAGAAAAAATTCTATATTGATGATGTAAGCCCGCTTTTGATATTAGCTATCCCATTGATTTTTAGTGGAGTCGTTGAATCATCGATTGGTTTTTTCTCAACAATTTTTCTCGCGCGGTTGGGTCATGAAGCCTTAGCGGCAGGTGGATTAGTAAACTGGTTGTTTGCAACTTTGTTGGTAATTTTGTGGGGCACGTTAACGGCAGTCAGCGTGATGGTCGCGCAAAAACATGGGGCAAAAGATGAGAAAGGGGTTGCGTATGTTTTGCGTGATGGGATAGTTCTTGCGCTTCTTCTTCTGGTACCCGCATTTTTATTGCTTTGGAATATTTCACCTGTATTGTTGCTGGCAGGGCAAAGTCCCGAGATTGTGATTTTAGCTCGATCGTATTTACATGGTTTAGCTTGGGGATTGTTGCCGGATTTTATTATGCTTGTATTACTTCAGTTTGTCATTGGACTTGGTCATGCGCGTACGAGTATGACGTTTATATTATTTAAAGTCCCTGTTGCCATTTTCTGTATTTACTGTCTTATCTTCGGAAAATTTGGTTTGCCTAGATTAGATATTGCAGGCATAGGTTGGGGGCTCACGGTTAGTTATTGGATTACAACTATTTGGCTTGCGGTGTATTTGTTGCTGAATAACACTTATAAACAATATTTAAAAAATGCTTTCACTTGGGGTCGATTGATTTATTTAAAAGATTTGTTGCAAACAGGTGTTCCTATGGGCGCTATGTATTGCATAGAGATTGGATTTTTTCTTGCTTTAACATTAGTGATGGGCGTGATTAATAGCGCATCTTTGGCAGCTAATCAAATTGCAATGCAATATTTAGGCCAATTAATCGCTGTAGTTTTTTCAATTGCACAGGCGGTGACTGTGCGAATGGGACACAAGCTGGGAGCAAATGATCTTCAGTCAGCGCAACGTACTAATGACGCGGGAATTTTTCTTGCATTTTCTTTTATGTTTATTGTTGCATTATGTTTTTGGATGTTACCCGAAAAATTAATTTCTATTGATTTAAATGTGAGTGATGCAAGCAATACGCAAGTCGTTTTGTATGCTAAACAATTTCTAGCAGTGAGCGCTTTGTTTCAATTATTTGAAGCGGTTAGAATCACGTTATTTGGTTCTTTACGCGCGTTAAAAGACACACATTTTACTTTGTTTTCTTCGATTATCAGCTTTTGGTGCATCGCATTGCCCCTGGGATATCTACTTGCGATACCTTTAAAATGGGGCGGAACAGGTCTTTGGTGGGGAATGGTGGTGGGTGTTATTTGCAGTGTTGTAATGTTGTCTATGCGGTTTAAATTAAAGATGCGTCGTTGTTTTCTTTTCTACAATTCAAAACAGATGTCAAGTTGACTGGATCCCGCGGACAAGTCGGCGTTGTTGCAGATTTTTTTGCTTTTGTAGGGCCGAACCTGTGTGTTCGCCCGTACCGTCCGTTTTGATTTGTAGAAAAGCAAACAATGACGGTGAACTTACATCCGATTCCGTGATTTCGGCAAGCACAACGCTGTAACAACAGTAGTGACTGCAGCCCCAGCAAAAAACATTAACCAACCTATTTGTGTGCGTGACATTTTGCCTGTTTGATGTTGAGTAAGCTTTCTTGCTGTTATCGAAGCTGTTTCGGTTTCAGCGCTTTTCTCTAGAGTAGGTTGTATTGCTAACCGCGTAGCTATATTCGCTGTACTTGCATTACGTAATGCTTGGGCAAAAGATTGTTGATTAGCAGCAAATTGTTGCTTCATCTCATAAATAGTCTTACTTAAATCATCATTGAGTGATTTTGATTCTTTTAATTGAGTTTTTAAATCATTAACTTCTGATTCAAGTTGTTCTTTGCTACTGTTAGAGTCGCCGCTTAACATAAACTAATCCTGTGATAGGTTTGGTTGCTGATGCTATCGAAATTGATGCTCATGAGTCAAGTGTGTTAGGTATTAGGAAGAGTAACAATCTTAGCTGAAATTCTTTAATGTTTTCTTAGGCTGGCGTAAGTATAATTTTTTAAACTAAACTTGAGGCATTCATTATGAATCAACGAAGTAAGCATAGAGATCTAATTATAAAAGAGTTAACTCGTTTTTTCGATCGAGAAAGTTCTGGGATTGTAGACGCATCATCTAAGGAGGCTCGCAAAGACTTTGAAAATGGATTGAATGCATTAACTGATACTATTCTTCTAAAAATGGTTTCAGATACAAGAGCGGCTCAAAAAGACAGAGGAAAAAATTTTATTCGTCCGCCTGTTACCGATGGCCATCAGCAACCAGATCAAGCAGTTAAACATTTGAACTCGGAAGACAAACGAGTAGTAGAGCCTCAACCTTCAGTCATCACTCAAGCTGAATCAAAGCGACAACAACCAGTGATTGCAACATATCAAATCGATGAAGAAGCGCTTTTTAATGTAGATAACACTCTTGAGAAAAAAAGCCAGCCAATATCGATACTTGAACTCCTATCCAATTTTGTAGCATTAATTTCAGAAAAATTTGCAAATATGTATTTCGACCTTTTGAAACAAATGGTAGGAATTCAGGATTTTACTGCATCAGAAGCTGTTCCTTATATTGCCCGATCAGATTATCGAAGCACGTATGGCGCCCTTAGAAAAATGCTGCCCCAATCATTCACATTATTGGAGATGAGCCCGCTTCCTGTTATATCTATATCGCCAACAGCAGCTCCTGCTCTTCAAAATCGAGGTGGCGAGGAGGTTACTGCAGCCCAAGCGATGTCCGTAGTGTTGCCTGATGCCCAAACAACAAGCAGAAAATTGCAGCCTTAGGGTGGATTCGGCTGACAGGCCGCATATTGACAACCTTGTTACAATCTAATATCTTGGCGGTCAAATTTATACAACAGAAGAGGTGCGTGAGCCACGTACACGTTTGCAAGGCGTCCAGACGCCGTTTGAGCTACGTTTAGGGGGTAAGCGCCGAAATCGGGATATTTGGACTATTCTGGTTGGATCAAACACTGGAAGGTGGTTGGTCTGTCACGTGATTGCGTGGAGCACTTCTGTGGTAGTCGTGAAAAGTTTCTTAACGCAAGCACTCTTGTGTTGTGTTTCACAAACCTTTCTAACTTCCGCAGTGCCTATGCCTTCACGTTAAAAAACGGAGGGTACTAAAAATGAAAACACCACCAAAAAATAATTACTGGGTTGCCAAATTTGGCGGCACAAGTGTTGCAACGTTTGCTGCAATGACGCGTTGCGCTAAAGTCATCGCAGACTATCCGAATGTCCGTGTTGTTGTGGTGAGCGCACCTGCAGGCGTGACAAATTTACTGGTTCAATTGAGTGAAAATAATCTTGATTCAGCAGAGATTTTGACGATATTAAATAAAATTAACACGATAATTTACGCCATTTTGGAATCATTACCAGCAACTGAGTTTCCATTAATACATCAGCACATTAAAGAACTGCTTGAAAATCTCAAGACATCGGCAACCGCTTTAAGCAAAACGTATTCTCGTTCACTAGCAGATGAATTGTTATCGTATGGGGAAAGATTCTCCGCGCCTTTATTTGCTTGTGTACTCTCATCGCATGGATTGAAAGCTAGCTATCATGATGCTAGAACGTTTATCAAAACAAATGATAATTATGGCAAAGCTGAAGCATTAATCGAAAAAATTTCTGATCGCGTTGAAGAATTACTTTTACCAAAATGTGCTGAGCAAATTGTTGTGACAGAAGGTTTTATTGGCAGTACAGCTGAAAATATTACAACAACATTGGGGCGAGGCGGCAGTGATTACTCTGCTGCTTTGTTAGCAGAAGCACTCAATGCAGAAGTGCTGCAAATCTGGACCGATGTTCCAGGAATCTATACCGTCGATCCGCGTCTGGTTACAAAAGCTAAACCTATTGAAAGTATGTGTTTTACAGAAGCGGCGGAGTTAGCAAATTTCGGTGCCAAGGTGTTGCATCCCGCCACTTTGTGGCCAGCGATTCGTAAAGATATTCCAGTCTATGTGGGATCGAGTATTAATTCACAAGCGCAAGGTACTTGGATTCGAGCAAAATCACTGGATGAAAAAAATGAGCCGTTGTTGCGTGCCATTTCTTTGCGGCGCCATCAAAGTTTACTGACCATCAATAGTTTGGAGATGTTGCACACACACGGATTTCTCGCAAAAATATTTTCATTATTGGCGCGTCATGAGCTCAGTGTAGATTTAGTGACGACGAGTGAAGTCAGTGTGGCTTTAACGTTGAATAATTCCGATCGTGGTGATAATGAATTATTAACTCCCGAAATATTGGCTGAGTTGCAAGCGATCGGAAATGTATCATTAACAGTGGATAAAAACCTATGCTTGATTGCGTTAGTCGGTCATAAATTACATCTTACTCCTGGAATTAGTGGTCGTGTGTTTCATGTGTTGAAAAAATTTAATATCCGTTTAATTTGTCATGGTGCGAGTCCGCATAATTTATGCTTTTTGGTCAATGAAGCGGATGCTAATGCAGTAATTGAAGCAATACACACGGAATTTTTTGAGCATAACTAGGAGGTATATAATATGATTCATGCATTTTTTTACGGTATTGTATTAGCATTCGGATTAATTATTCCTTTGGGCGTGCAAAATATTTTTATCTTTAATCAAGGCGCAACTCAACATCATTTCTTGCATGCACTACCTAGCGTGCTAGCAGCGTTTGTGTGTGACACTTTACTTATTGTTTGCGCGGTGTTAGGTGTTTCTGTTGCGGTACTGACTGTGCCTTGGTTGAAAACAATTATTTTTGTTATTGGATTTTTCTTTTTAATGTACATGGGATTTGTCACTTGGAAAAGTAAACCTGCAAAGTTACAAGAAGGCGATGAGCCTTTGTCAGCTAAACGGCAAATCGGTTTTGCTATTTCAGTTTCGTTGCTTAATCCGCATGCATTGCTGGATTCAATTGGTGTGATTGGTACGAATTCTTTGCATTTTATGGGTGATGAAAAAATAGTTTATACATTGGCTTGCGTTTTAATTTCATTTATTTGGTTTTTTAGTTTATCGGTTGCGGGACATTTTTTGCATAGATTGGATAAATCAGGTGTAGGACTGAGGATAGTCAACAAGCTATCAGCTCTTATTATTTGGGCTGTTGCAATGTTTATTGCTTGGCAATTGATTAAGTAGTCGGCTGTCACTCCACACTTGTTAAACTGTCACCCCGCACTTGTTGCGGGGTCCGGGCTTTAAATAATAAAAAATGCATTCTGCTGTCATCCCTTCACTACGTTCAGGATGACAAAGTTTGATGACTTTTTTATATTTTTGATTCCGGACCCCGCAACAAGTGCGGGGTGACAGGTTAAGTGAGAGTGACAGGTTAACGTGAGGATGACAGGTTAACATGAGGATGACAGGTTAACGTGAGGATGACAGGTTAACGTGAGAGTGACAGGTTAACATGTGGGGTGGCAGAGATTAGCGTGCGCTACGGGTATTAAATAGAACACACCAAGTTAAGATTATCACCTAGTTGCAATTTAGCTGCTGTCCCCAGCGGTATCGGATAATTCACATAATCATGCCCAATACCTTTTGCTTGAATCACGGGAATCTCGCAGCTTTTAGCAAAACGGCGCAAAGCAGAATGAATCAAAGACGATCCATCGGCTTCGTTGCCACCAATAAAATCACCCAATAAAATAGCCACAGCACCGTGAAAAATATTCGCTTGACGTAAATGTTCTAGCATCCTATCAACACGGTAGCCACGCTCGCCAGTTTCTTCTAATAAAATAATTTTACCCGCTCCCGATAATTGCCAAATTGTGCCAATACTCGCTTGAATCAAGCATAAATTACCCCCGGTAATCTCGGCATTGATAAGTCGATGTTGTTTCGCAGCATCATTAAGCGGTAATAAATCAGTGAATTCAATCTGTGGTGTCGCACCAAAGAGAAGCGATTTCAGCGCCGCAATCGATTCAGTTGAAAATCTATCTGGAGCAGAAGCACCATGAATTGTTGGCCATTGCCATTGTTGCTGTAAATAAAGTTGCAGCGCAGTCGTGTCACTCATTCCGACAAACAATTTAGGTGAGGCAGAGGGTGCAATTTTAGCTAAGGCGGGTATGAGACGCATTGAGCCATAACCGCCACGAGCACAAAAAATAGCTTTAGTTTCTGGATGTAGTAACGCATTTTTTAAGTGTTTAAAACGAACTTCATCTGTATTTGCAGTAAATACTTCATCACCAAAAATATCATCAGCCACCAAGCAGTTGAGTTGCCAGGACTCTAGCAATTTTTTTACGCCGCTAAGTTGCTCGGCCGTGCATCGTGACGCAGGTGCTATGATTTCTACGGTATCACCTGCTTTTAGAGTAGGTAATTTTTTCATGGTATTTTTGCCTTCATGCGAAATTATTATAGTAGATTCTACACAATTACGTGAATCTGTCATCTTTTGTAGCCCGGGCGAGGGCTATTTATAAAATAAAATTAAAACGGCGGATTTTAACTAGGAGTGCGACAGTTTTCTAATTTGCTGTATATTCATTGTCTTGGGAACGATGACTAACAGAAAAAGGAACTGTCGCATGACGGATTATACTCATTTAAGCATGAGGGATCGA
>JBDTIZ010000086.1:0-4930 GCA_039936115.1 Gammaproteobacteria bacterium | reverse complement strand
AGCCACGTTTAATGCCACCCGGTACATCCAGGTAGTGAATTGAAATTGCGGATTATAAAGACTGCGGGATTTTATTAACTGGTAAACAATTTCCTGGCCCAGGTCTTCCCTATCACTTTTATTGTAGCAATAGGAATTGCATATCTTATAAATAATTTTTTGATGCTCACTAATTCTTTGTACCATTTCCTGCTGATCCATCTATAAAGATATTTTTTCTTAATTCCTTTACTCCATTATTCGCATTAGTTCATTAAAAATCACATTTTGAAGGATATTTATTTGAAAATTATTATAATGGAGAAACATTGCTATTAATTGCGGTGTCAATCTGAGCCTGTCGAAGATGGGTTAGTATGTAACATTTTAACTTTTTAATGCTTCGCATTTTCTTTCTTTGATCTTTTGCCTTGATGCAAAAGAACCAAAAAATCAAGGACAACCCGATCCGTCCCGGCGTTTGTCCGGCCCGCCCACGGCAAAAGCCAAATAGCTCAATAAATAAGTACTAGGGATTTTTAAAATCACAAAAAAAACAATTCGCCCCGGTTCGTGGCACACGAAATGGAAATGCTATTTTTTCTTATGCCACGAAACAAGACCATAAAAAAAGCGAGCTGAAATGCCCGCTCAAATTAAAAAGAGGTTACAGAAATATTTTTACTTAAAAGAAATGACCCGGTTTGATTAATTGCGGAAATTCTTTTTGAAATTTCTTTATTTCGGGAATAGATACATTACGTACGTAACCGCTATTGGGATTGAGGGCTACATAATTCTGGTGATAATCTTCTGCCACCCAAAACTTTTTCAGTGGCATTACCTGCACGGCGATTGGTTTATCGAAACGCTTGCTGGCTTTCAATTGCGCGATATAATTATTGATCTCATTTTTCTCTGCATCATTTGTATAAAAGGCGATTGAGCGGTATTGCGTACCAAAGTCAGGTGCCTGGCCATTAACAGAGGTTGGATCCTGGCCTTCAAAATAAACTTTCAATAATGTTGCATACGAAATGACCGAAGGATCATAATACACCTGTACAGTTTCTGCATAGCCTGTATTGCCGGATTCGATAGATTCGTAATCTGGATTGGCGGTGGTGCCACCGGCATAGCCGGAAATGGCTTCTGCCACACCTTTTACACTTTCAAACAAAGCTTCTTCATGCCAAAAACAACCGGAAGCAAAAGTGGCTTTCTGATATTTAGAGAGGTCCACATTTTTTGCAACATCCTTTTGTGAGGTCCTTTGAGCACATGAAGTAAGCGCGGAAAGGGTACATATAATAAAGAGAGCGGAGAATAATCTTTTCATTGCTTTTTTGTTTACTCAAATCTACGAAGGTGAGGTAAGGATGGATTGTTAAAGTGAGGTATTATAATCCCAAAGGTGCAGTATAAAAAATAATAATTCTGTTCTATTCTTCTTGTAAATCCAGCTCTAAAATTTAAGATACCCATTATCATAGATTGGAAAGTGTATTTGCGCTAATTACTGAACCGCGGGTTTAATATATAAAATGCCAGAAATCTATTATAAATAAAATTGTTTTGGAGCTAAAAGGTAGCGTACATTAGTGCATATACAAACGTAAACTGCAATTTATTTACACCTCTTTTAACATCGAGCCTTAATTATTGATGTATTAGCATTTATTACGATTTTTGTATTCAATATGTCTCTATTTAGCAAGCCCCAAATTGACACGTCCGCCATAAACTCCTCATCTTCTGAAAACAGTTTATTGCAACTATTGTCAGAGTTGAATGGATTTATCAGCCGGAAAGAAATACCTGATAAGGGATGTGATTTTATGTGCGAATTAATAGAGGGTTCGTCTGTGACAGGACAAAAATTTCCAGTTCAACTCAAAAGTATTGAAAGCGTAAACTTGGTGGAAAATGAAAATTATATTTCATATCCATTACTAACTTCACGACTTGGGTACATGCTAAGTCATCTACCGACAACTGGTATCATAGTGTTTTATGATGTTGAAAAGAAAAAATTATT
This sequence comes from Gammaproteobacteria bacterium, assembly GCA_039936115.1. Taxonomy (GTDB): domain Bacteria; phylum Pseudomonadota; class Gammaproteobacteria; order DSM-16500; family DSM-16500; genus DATIJJ01. The sequence continues at coordinate 2,913 of JBDTIZ010000086.1, read as the reverse complement.
TTATGATTTTTCAGATGCAGTTTATGATAGATTAATGTTAGACAGATGTACGGATGATTGGACACACAATGAATCTGTAAATATTAGAATTCCAATAGTAAACATATTCGACCAAGCTTCAGTTAAGCAATTTCATTCAAAAATTCATGAACGATTTAAGCAGGCATCTAAAATGCAAGTTGCCAATGGTAAAAAATATGACCTACCATCTATAAATCTTTCACAACAATTTCAGTTTGATTTTAATAATATAGACCATTTAAAACTGTTATTAAAACAATATGGTTTAGTATTTCTTAGTTCTTATGACTTAAGCATAATTTATAAAACAATTTCCAAGCTAACTGTTAATGACATTAATTCCGACAAAGAGATTTCGATTTTAGCAGCAATATGCTACTGTGAAGCTGGTAAATATGCCGAATCAGATATTTTTATTAGAAGGCTTAAAGTTCAACATGATTTATCTGAAACTCAGAAGAGAATGATTGATTACGTGGATAGCAAAAATCAACTTCTTCTGGGTGTTATCGATAATAATATCTTTTTAGACAAATTAAGAGCATTAAAACAGAATAGTGTATCAGATACAGTCATAATTGACATCAATATCCTTCGATATAAACTTATAGAGCTTAATAGCGGAGAAGTTGATAATCAGTTGACGATTGAGTTGAAAAGTATTTTTAAAAGCATTGATGAAAATCATGCTTCGCAAACAATGAAACAGTTATATAAATTATGGAATTCAGAAAACGAATCCATCATCATCTCTCATAATTTGACTTACCGGTTAGGACTATATAAAGTAAAAGTGGCCGTAGGTTCTGACCTAAGTTTAAATGAAAAGAAGGCATTTATTGAAAGCTATTTAAATGACGAGTTTGTCTTTCTTGAAAGAATTAATGAAATTTATAAGAAAGCATATCAAGATAAAAACAATTTCGTTCAAGCAACTGCACTTTCGGCTAATGTTACTCATTTTCTGCAAAAATTGATTTCATTCCTTGCTCAAGATTTCCCTATAGCAAATTATGAAGAGCAGCTTAAAAGACATTTTCAATATGCATTTCAAGCTTACCAACATTATGCTGAATTAGATTTGCTAAAAGATGCACATTACTGCCTATCTAACGCCATCGAAATATTGGAGGCCGCCAAAGAAACTCAAAATTCCGACGTTGCAAAAGATATAGAGGAACTTAGTTCAACCAAAATCGTCTTAGAAAAAGAACTGTTATTGCCTCCGTCCCCGCTTATCATACCAGGATTGATACAGGAATTAAAATCAAGAAAAGAAAATAAGGGCAATCAATCAGTAATGTACGGTGTCAAGGATATGAATGACGAAGGACTTGACCTTTATGCTAACATGGCAATTAAAGCTTACAATTTACCTTCTAATCGGTTTCAAAATGCGTTAAACGAACTTAAGGCATACCGGTTATTTTATAATAGATGCCAAGACCCGAATATTGAAGTGCTACAAAATAATTTTAGCATGTATCAATTCCCTGTCGAATTCACGTTGAAAAATAAAGTTTCCCAAATCCTGACGGTGCGTAGTTCGGACATGGAATTGCTGTTATCATCTTTAGGCTACTAATTTGCCTTTCTAACGACTAATAGCAAGCCTAACTACAGATTACATGGGGTTTGTCGCTATACTGGCTGACGAATAAAACCTCACCTTTTTTTCGCTATCAGCAGCGGTTCGGCAGACGTAATTCTATTGAGCTTTTGTACTTATCTTTATCATCAGTAATTTTATTGGGCTTCAGCTGCGAGCCCTAAAGTTAGCGGTAACTCTTGGGTAAACATTTACACACAAACAAAACATAAATTTAATAAACATTGCTAAATCTTCAAAACATTAAAGCTGCAAAAACTAATTTACTGAACTACGACCCAACAACTTTTGTAAATGTTCAAAATAGTTTTCGTTTCTTTCTAAATCGGATTAAGGTCAATGACTTTAGGCATGTTGCAAATCTTGATTTTACATTTGACCATCCCATAACTGTGATCACTGGAACAAATAAGATAGGTAAAACAAGTTTACTGCTTCTCATTGCTTGCAGTCATGAGCAATTCTTAAAGTATGATTCGACGAAACCTGATACAATTTTGAGAAGACATACTTGGCGAGATGTTTTAAACTTTACTACATATGAATCTTCAACAAGAAATTATTCATATGAACTTTTTTGGAGAGTAGGTCTAGACAACAGACAAGGCGAGGGAAAAAGAGCTGCTACAAAACAATCATGGACTGGGTTAGGTAAATTAAGTAGTGACCATACTCGTGTCAATGCTAAAATCAGAGATAAACAAGTTCGGCTTATTGACTTGGAGAGATTGCTGCCTGCAAGAAATTTTTCTAACAGTTTAATGAGAAAGACAGTCGGTACAGGACAAGTAAGGCTGAGTCAAGACATTGAACAAGCATTCAACTACATTCTCGAAATACCAACCCCTTTTCAAATCTGCAAAATTGGTTCACACATAAATAAAGTTGCGTACCTTATTACACCAACAACTGCAACAGCTAACGAACCATACTCAAGTTATAACGCTGCCTCTGGTGAAGAATCATTGATAAATATTTTGGCTGATATTTTTGATAGTCCTAACGACTCTCTAATTCTGATTGACGAGATTGAAGCTGGTATCCATCCAAATATCCAAAGACGGTTAGCGGATGTTATTCAATATGTGGCATGGCACCATAAAAAACAATTTATTTTAACAACGCACTCACCTTCTTTACTTGCAGCATTTCCACAGAAATCAAGAAAGTTCATTGATATTGGCGTAAATGGCACTTATGAAGCCATATCAGGAATATCTGTTAACGCTGCTTTTTCAAAAATGGATGCTAAATCATATCCACTTATTCAACTTTATTGTGAG
>JBDTIZ010000085.1:0-2867 GCA_039936115.1 Gammaproteobacteria bacterium | reverse complement strand
TAAGGCAATTTCAAATTTTGCTGCTGCCGACCACTTCTTATTTCGAGACATTTAGTCCTCCACGGGGAGGCTATTATCTCTCAAATTTTATGATTTGTGTGGTCTAAATTGCGGGGGTCATTATAGTTTACTATGTTTACATTTTTCTACATTTTCACCAACCAAAAAAGATAGCGTTTTTCGCTGTAAAACTTCCGGGAGGCGATCAAAAATAGAGAGATTCTTCTTAAAAACGGGTTCTTGCTTTTCCTCTCTTTTGGGTGTTGTTAATGCTCTACTCTCTGCGCTTTTCATTATTAATTCTCGATAAATGCGGCTTCATTAAGCTGGTTAAATAATGGCATAAATTGTAATGGATTGTGCTTAAAAAATCCACTTCAATAGGGTGCTTCCAAGGCCATTAGTATGAACAAAATTCTTGTTGATCAGCTTTCAGATCAAATGGGGAAAATACAAATAAAGGATAGTTTTATAAAGCTTTCGCCATTTATGCGCGGATTTGTTTAGCCATTTACACGGGCATTAAATAATAAAAAATACATTCTGCTGTCATCCTGAGCGTAATGAAGGATCACGATTTAAAATGAGCTCCTTCTAAGGATGACAGCATTTAATGATTTTTATAAATTTTTGATGCCAGACCCCGCAACAAGTGCGGGGTGACAGAGGACAATGATTAGAAATGAGTTTTGTTAGCTATGCCCTGGTCTATCTTTTTTAGGATGCATAGGCGGTCTGTCTTTACCGGACGGTGCATGTCCACTCACGGGCTCTGATGCAGATGGCGTCTGATCATGATCATTCGAAGAATTACTGTCCGTAGTCGGGCTACGATGGCGATGAAGAAAGTTCAAACCCTTGTGGACAATTGCACTGAGCTGTGACCCAATATCAATCTTAGTTCCGTTGGGTGTATGAGTTCTAGTTTCAGTTTTAGTTGTGCTTGCTACTGGTGCAGCTTCATGTTTTTCTTCGGGATTTCTGATAGCTTTCAAGTCGACTAAACATTGTTTAAAGCAACCTGATACTAAATTAACCGTATCATGAATTGATGAGGGTATGTCTTTGGATAACGTGTCATTAATCTGCTTTGTGAGACGATTAATTTCTTCAATTGATGATTGCAGTGGTTCTAATTGGGCTCGCTCTATATTTGTATAAATGATCGGTTTGCAAAACTCGCTCCAAGTCGTCTGCCATATCCCATTTAGCATGGTCGTAATTTCTGAATTATGTTTTTCAATAGCTGTCATCTCAAGTTTTGGTTGGCTGGATGTCTGAGTTGCTGCATCGATCCCTAGTTGGTGAGCTAACTGATGGAGATAGGCAAGTATTCTTTTAATATGTGATCCAATATTTTCGAAATGAACGGAACTATCAAGTACTCCGCCTCTATGCGAACGTTCTGCTGAAAGGCTACGTTGCACTACTGTCGTTGAATGGGTTGCTTTCGCTTCTAAAAAGCTAGTTTTATAGCGAGGTAATACATCGCTGTCCATAAATCGCTTAAGTAGCGTGACGGCGGGTAAAAAATCCAATAAAGTTAAAGTACCGCTATCATATTTTGCTTTGAGCTCTGTTTTATCTGCATAATCAATATTAATTAGATCAGCATGATCAGCTTCTGCTTTATCAATAAAAAATGTTTTATAATACAAACGAACTTCATCTTTTACGGCGCTTTCATATCCGTCAATTTTTTCTTCTTTACTATATTGATAATCAACGCTTTCTTCATTATTGGTACTGATGCTTCCATCGCGTGGCGGTGTCGCAAATCGTTTATAAAGCGTAGCTATTTGTGATAAGAAAATCAGGTTATCGTCGGTCATATCATGTTTCATCGCTCTTCCTAAGCGTGTTCGATAGCCAACTCCTTTTTCCGTATCGTCGGTTAAATAATGCACGCCTTCATGTATGCAGTTGTCCAGGTACTCAAACAGTGCCTTGTGCTTCTCAATAAATAAATCTCGATTTGATGACATTTCCCGCTTCTCCTGTTTTGCTTAAGGTTTTTTTACCTTTTTGCTTATGTGTTAACAAAATTATCTATTTATTATAAATTGCTTGATAATCGATCATTATATAGCAAAACCCCTAAAATTTCCACAAAAAAACAGCATAACCTAGCGTATAGAAAAACAATTATTAATAGATTCAATCAGTAACTTTTTTTGGTAGGATGTTGCTATTTGTTCGGCCAGAAGGCCAAGACAGGAATAACTTATAAAGACAGGGAGAAAATGAATGTTTTCACTTTATAGCACAAAGAATTGGGTACTAGACAGAAGTTACATCGAAATCGAACATGGATTAAAGGGTGAATTGGTTCCAAAAAAAATTCTCAAAAATCAAGCAGCACGAATTCAAATAGAGTTGACCCCTTATCGATTGATTTATGAGCCATGTATTCCTGATGATAATAATGTGCGGATCGATATTCAATTCGCTAAAAATATTCCTGATGATTTAATTCGTTTGTTGGAAATTGATTTAGAAAATGACTCTTGGTTAGAAAAAACAGCGAATAAAAGAAGTTTTATATTTGGAATAGGGGATAAAAAATTAGAAAAATATTTATGTAATCTTGAAGATTATATATTGAAGAACATTGATTCTGATAATACATTTTTGCAGCGTGGATTTAATGAATTACGTGATTTTGTCAAACTATCTAAGCGTGAAGAATATTTACCTTTAGCTGAGGATGATGCTATCAGCGATGATGATTTGGCTGATAGTGTATTTGGTGAAGGATATCGATTTCACAGACGATAGCGCTGTCTCGAGAAGCCTATGCTAATTTGACTGCATACCGCGGACAAAAAAAACTGTCATTCCCGCGAAGGCGCACTAGCATCCGGTAA
>JBDTIZ010000084.1:0-5625 GCA_039936115.1 Gammaproteobacteria bacterium | reverse complement strand
AAACTTTTAGCATATTAATAGCGCTCGTCAACGCAGAATCTGTATTGGATGGATAAATTGCCATAATTGAGTCACCAATATATTTATCAATAAAGCCACCAAATTCACTGATGCTAGGCTCAAGTCGACTTAAAAAATTATTTACAAAGGCAAAGTTTTCTTGCGGGGTTAATTTTTCTGAAATAGCTGTGAAATTTCGAATATCACAGAACATAACAGTCATATCTTTTTGTACTTGATCGCCTAACTGTACATCAATAATGTTTTTCTTTTCTAACGCACTTAAGAATTCTTGTGGAATAAAACGTTCATACGCAATATTCAGATTCTTCATATCGGTATACAGCCTTGCATTTTCGATAGAAATGACAATTTGTGTAGACAATAAATTTAATAAATCCACACGGTTTTGTGTAAATGCGCCAGTCATTAAATTATTTTCAAGATAAAGAACTCCACTTAAAACGCCTTGGTTCAACAGTGGAATAGATAAAATAGATTTTGGTTTAATATGCAGAATATAGGGATCCGAATTAAACTGGCTAGCGGTAGTTGCATCATCTAACACAACCGATTCTTTGCTGTGAATCACATATTGAATGACTGACGGTGGCATTTCATTTTCAAATGGCAGTGATTGCAGCACCGTGACTTTATCCGCATCAACCGAAGCTTCAATAGTCCAACGGCCTTCTTTCTCTAACAATAAATAGCCTTTCTGTGCCCCTGCATTTTCAATCAAAAAACTCATTAATTGCTTTAACAAATCAGCGAGTACGATTTCACGCGCGATCGTTTGGGATGCTTTAACAACCGTGGACAAATCCAGTGATTCAGAAGCGTAATTTGTAATCGAACCTTGTATTGTCCCCGCAGCTAATGCTGACGATGTAGGTGTTTGGGATAATAGGTTTGAATAATTGGATTCTAAGTGGCGTAGTTTTGCAACAGCGCCCCATTTAGTATAGCTATAATAGGCCTCTGTCATATAGCCTTTTGCAACCATTTCTTTACCTTCCGCCAGATAAAATTTAGCAGCAAGTTCACTTGCTAATGCATGCTCTTGAACAAATTCATATTGTTTAGAAAGTTGCATAGCTTTGTCGTAACATTTTTCTGCATAGTCAATTTTTCTATGAAGACGCGCCAACTCGGCTTCTACTAAATAATATTTATGTAAGCAATTTTCTGGGGCGAACTTCATCCAGTGTTTTAATTGTTTTTGATTAGCAGCAACTATTTTAAGATGTGCACGCTTTTCAGTAGGTGTAGCTTTTTCATAAAGCGCGATACGATTAAGTGAATCATAGAAATTAAATACTTTAACTGGTGCAGCGCCAGTTGCAGACTGAACATACGTTGGCACAATCAACGAAGATTGGTAAGCTTCATCATAATTATAAAATAAATAATTTAATATAACTTTTACAACATACAAACTATACAAACCAAATAAATTATTCGTATCAATGGCTTCTTGCACCATTGTATCTTCATTATAATATTTTCCTGCCAGATGTAAGGGATTAGCTTCATGGCCCATGAGATTTTCAACTACCTGTCCTAATACCGTCATCGAATAAAAAACAGGTTTATGCGTATGATGAAATTTAGAAAACTCATAAAATCGTTTCATGTCGACTGCGATTTTATTTAATTCAACCCCTGAATAGAATGAACATACCATATAGAAATAAGCAGAATAAGTACTATATTCTAAATCACCGGTTTCAACTCCACGCAAATGTGCCGCGAGAAGCGGTGCTAAGGTATCTCGAAAAGGATCTTGCCAATGCAGTACAAATCCATTGACCATCAATGCAATTTTCGCTTCTGATTCTACCGAATGAAAATGATCAACCAATTGTTCTGCTAACTGGCCAAACCAATAACCATGTTTAACATCACCTAAAATTCCACATAAAATTATTCCATAACTTGCATAAGCTGCAGGCGTACCTTTGCTGTATCCATAACGAATCGATAAATTCAATAGTTTAAGGGTAAATAACGGAAACAAAAGCGGTGTCGCAAAATAAGCAGGGGCAATGCCTGCCGACAAGATATTACACGCTGCCAACCTGTAAGGATCAGTAATTGTCGGTAAATTGACTAATCTGTCTCGTTTTTTACCGAGTAATAAAAGCTTTGTTTTTAATAAACTAATTAATACATCCAGTGTACGCGGCTTTTTGGGAAATGATATTCCTAGCTTCTTAAGTACTTCCAATGAAATTGCTACCGCCTCTGCCGGTGCATTACGTGCAATTTCAGTATAAATCTTAGTTTCATATATTTTAGTTTGATCTAAAACTGAAGTGATCTGTGTCAATGCTAAATTTGATAATTTATCTGATTCTGTAAAATTATCACTAAGATACGCTGCGGAAGCTGCTTCTGTATAAAGTTGTAGTATGAGATCATAATTCGACTTCCAATCGTCTTCTGTCAACAATCCCAAACCTAATTTTAGATAATCATATGCGACTGAGTAAGCAGCTGATGCTTTTGCTTTTTTGCCCGCGCGTAAATTTAACCGAGCCAATTCAATTTTTTCATCTCGGTTTGTGACAAGCGCTGCTCCAAGATTAAATTGATTTGCAATATCAAATAATTCTTCTTCTTGTTTTTCTTTACTAAGGATTTTTAAAAGATGTCTTCCCACTTTTAAATGGGACACTTTTTTATTTTCTTCGCTCAACAATGAATAGGCTGCTTGCTGTACACGATCATGAAAAAATTGATAATGCGCATTTGATTCCTTGTCATCGGTGATAAACCGATAGCTTTCATCTAGTGGCAAGATAAAGTTTTCTTTTAATGCTTCATCTAATGCTTGTGCTGTCAGTTTAGGTGATTTTTCATATAACGCCGACAATACTTGTAAATCAAATCGATTACCAAGACATGCGGCCAAAGTTAAAATTAATCGTGTTTCTGGTAATAACTTTTGTATATTGCTGACAACAAGATCAACAACATTATCAGTTCCTGTTCGCGCTTTAATTTTATCAATTAACCAATGCCATATCCCATGACTTGTATCAAAAGTAATAAGATTTTCATCACATAATGCACGCAAAAATTGATTGAGAAAGAATGGATTACCTAATGTTTTAGCATGACAAATTGTCGTGAGTGTTTGTACGACTTCATTTTCTTGTAACAAAGTATCTGCTAGTAATTGTTGTATATCAGTCACTTTCAATGGACTCAGCGTTAATGTTTCAATGATAACGTCTTCTCTGCGCAAATTTTCCAGTGCTAATGTTAATGGGTGTGCTTCGTTCACCTCATTATCACGATAGGCACCGATGATTAATAAATATTTTATATTAGGCTGCAGCAATAACGCATCCAGTAGCTTTAATGATGCAAGATCTACCCATTGTAAATCATCTAAAAACATCACGAGTGGGTGCTCTTGGGTTGCAAGTGCTTGTACAAAGTTTTGAAAAACCGATATAAATCGATTTTGCGTTTCTGTTGGTCCTAGTTCAAGCATGGGTGGTTGTACACCAATAATTTTCACCAATGATGGCAACACTTCTGTCATAACACCACCATTAGGGCCTAAGGCTGCTATTATTGTTTCTTTCCATTGATTTACGGCACTTTCATTTTCTGTGAGTAATTGTTGGATTAATCCTTCGAATGCTTGTACAAATGGAGCATAAGGAATATTTCGTTTAAGTTGATCAAATTTACCCGAAATAAAGTATCCACGCTTTTCTACAATTGGTTTATGCACTTCATGGACGAGAGAAGACTTACCCACACCTGAATATCCTGCTACTAACATAAATTCAGAATGTCCTTGGCTTACTCTAGAAAAAGTATCTAATACAAATGCAATTTCAGATTCTCTTCCGTACAATTTATCTGGTACTTGGAAACGACCCGAAAAATCTTGTTTGCCAAGCTCAAACTCATTGACTGTTCCCGTCTTCTGTAATTGCAAAAGGCAATGCTGTAAATCTGTTATGATGCCATACCCACTTTGATAACGTTTTTCAGCTGTTTTCTCTAGCAACTTCATTATAATATCTGAAATTGTTTTCGGTATGGCTGAATCAAGCTGTGCAGGTGATATAGGCATTTTTGCAATATGTGAATACACTAATTCCAATGTATCTTTAGACGCGAATGGCAATGCACCGGTAAAGATTTGATATAGCGTTGCGCCTAACGAATAGTAGTCACTGCGGTAATCAATGCCGCGATTCATTCGCCCCGTTTGTTCCGGTGATAAATACGGTAGCGTGCCTTCTAATTGATTAAGGCTAAATACTTCTAAAATTTCTTTGGGGAGCGTACTTGAAATACCAAAATCAATTATCTTGATTTTTTCACCGCTAGAACTAGAACTGCGTAAAATATTCGATGGATTGATATCTTTGTGAATGACATGATGTTTATGAATTTTATCTAACGCTTCTATAATTTGAATCGACAATTCGATGGCTTCAGGTAACTGTAATCGTTGTTTAGATGCTAAATACTGCTGTAAATCTTGTCCACCGTCCTCAAGAATTATCACAAATGTATTTTTATGTCTAACCAGATCATAGACTGCTACTGTCGCGTCTTCATTCAACAATTTTAATATTTCATTTTCGTGCATGAAACGCGACACTTTTTCTAATGATGGATATTCTTCTTTTAAGAGTTTTAAAATAACAATTTTGTTATCAACGATGCGCTGACCGCGATAAATAATAGAACTATCACTTTCATAGATTTTTTCTTGAATAGCGTACCCTGGCAATATAATCATTTGATCATTCCCTATAATTACATTTGGATGATCTGAAGGTGTATAGATTATTGTAACTTAAATCTTATGCGAGCAGGTTAAAGTACTCAATCTATATAGTTGTAGTGTTAAATAAATTGTTCAACACGCCTGTTTTCGTACTTTTAATTCTAAGGGTTTCTACTAATATTCAGATAGTTACTTAATCATTAAACTGAAAGATGGTTATTAGGAATAACAGGCATCAAATGACTACCATGTATTTGAATTTTATTATCAAGGGAGACACCTATGACACGCTTTAATATCTATTTATCCATTTTGCTTTCAAGTGTGTTGTTTTTGCCTGTTTGCATGAATGCACACGCAGCAGATCAAGAAGTTACTAAAACGACGATCACAACAACCAAATCGCCTGATACAGGCGCCGTAACTAAAGTCACAGAGACCACTCGTCAAGTCATCACCACACCAGCGCCTGCTGCAAAAGAAGTTATCGCAACACCTGAAGGTTATGTCTCTTGTTTTAACGTAGAATCAGGTTGGTTTAACAATGTTTGGATTCCGACTCACCGTGTTTGCCAATACAATAACACGGGAGAAGGTGTCGCTTGGGTTGAAGGATATTGGGGATGCAACAAATCAACTTCAAAAGGTGTTTGCACCAATTGGGAATGGAAAGCCGGACGTTGGGAAAAAACGTTGGTTGTGTATTAATTCAACTTTTAATTTTGTGAGTTTGTGAGTATGAAAAATATTTTGTGTAAACGGCCGTCTCATTGATTAAACTCTACCTTCGAATTCAATCATAAACCTAGCTAATGCCGGTTTCCAATCGCGAATCGGCATTGTCCACTTCTTCGAAATAT
>JBDTIZ010000083.1:0-7392 GCA_039936115.1 Gammaproteobacteria bacterium | reverse complement strand
TTACCGGATTGCGTTAAATCTTGTGTGTTAACATACATATTATCCGCAAGATTTGTTCCAGCTAACTGTAAATGATTACTCACATAGGACACATTTTTATTTATATCAAAGCCATTTTGTACAGCATAGGATGCGGCAGTGGATGAGCTGACATGAAGCCCGAGAAGATTATTGTTTTGTGAATAAAAAGCCTGTTGTTGCGCGTAAGGATGAATTTGTATACCACCTGAAAATGCAATTCCATCTACACTAGATGTTCTGATGCCGGTTAGGTTGCCAGCATCCACGGCAATCTCTATCAAGTCACTGGTATCATGAACACCAGTGACTTCAATTGTGCCTACGCCATGTTCATTCGCCTGATAGGCTAGCAGATCGGCGCTAGCAGTTAAGTTTGTCTGCATTGCCAGATTGAACGTGGCAGAAAATAATTTAATGTATTCGCATAATTCATTTGATTTATTGCCAGTAGCAAATTGCTTGTATGCCTTAAACAAAGCGGGAAGTGCTTTTAGTGTTCTATAAGTACCGACACCTGCATCGACAAACACATTTAATGCTGGAATAAAATGTTTCATCATCCAGGAAACAAATGAAATACTGTTATCTAACAAATTGCCCCAGGAAAAACTTGCCGCACTAAAATTTCTGATACGACGCAAAATAGCCGGGATATTAACAATTTCAATACCATAATCCAAAACAATCGGACGAAATAAAGATCGTGATGTATATGTTTCAACACCAAGCAGTGAAAGATAAGTCAGGCAGGAAATATTTAACTGACCTGTGCTGATATGACCTGCAAGATTAGAATAAAAAGGTGTGACGATACTGACAGAATCACTATAAAATTTTGGGCGTTTATGCAAATCGTGAATAATACTCCTGGCATCATCAACGCCTATTGTAAAGGCGCCATTGATTTCAATAATTAATTTTTCATTAGGCAAATCAGTTTTGACGCCACTTTCTGCATCAGTTTTGACACCACCTTTGATATCGCCACGAAAAAAATGATTGCTACCTTTAAAAACAATTATTTTTGCGATAAATGAAGCGCCGAGATAATGCGTCAATTCTTTTTCAGAACGATAGATTATTTCAGTTGCTTCAACGGTGGAATAATTTTTTGTAACAGAGGCGTTTAAATAAAGCGGACCATTACCTTTAAAGTTACTTTTATTTTCAACCACAAACGCATGCGCAAGTTTGACATTTGCATCGCCTGACCATTGCACTTGTGTTTTGCTATAGGTCATAAATGACTGGCCGTTTATGTCCAGACCATTACCTGCTGAAAATAATGCTCTGCCACGTGCATAAACCGTAGCATTCACGCTTAGCTTATCGCCCGCAATAATTTTGCCGCGCATATGCGGTATGATTTCTGCCATCAAGTTGATGGCAGATTTAGATTTAACTCCAGCCGTGGGTTCAAATTCAAGTCTGTATTGAGTATCAAATGTAACATCATCTACCGAATTAATTTCACCATACACGGCAGCATTCTGTGTTTTAACTAAAATGGGTTGTAAGACAGCATGACCGTGTTCAGCCGCAGTCGCCAGAATGGTACGTAAGAACGGTTCAAATTCGTTTGCTTCACCTGGCGCAATAATGTTTTTAAATTTTTCGGCTAGATTTTTATTGAATTGTCTAGCATCAATATAATGTCTGGCGACGGTGTTAGTGGGGTTGCGTACGGCGTATTCAATATAATTCCCACTTTTTCTGACGTACAATTTTCTGGATTCTAATTCTTGATTCTGTGATATTGATATTTTTTCCAGCGTATAACTGTTCGTTTGGATGCTTCGTCCTTTTTCCAAATAAAACCAACCGATCCTCCCTTCTTCGATGGGTTTAATCGTGATGGCATGATCACAGTGTAGATCAGCATCAATTACCAAGGTATCAAGATCACCGGTAATCGTATGTAGTTTGCTGAGATCGCCTGTTAAGGTTACTTTAGCATTAGGATTAATTAAGGTTAATTGGCCGCTATAATCGGTGCAATCAAACTTAAAATTTTTGCCGAAGCCGTGGATTTTAATGTGATCAGGTGATTCAAAAATAACCCCCAGCCATTCTTTTTTGTTATCAGGGTCGCGAGACACTGTAATTTTTGTGACACTGTTTGTGTGGGTATTGGTGACCTGTTTTACTTGATAATTTTTTTCTTCTTTTACTATTTTCACTCTGGTTCGTTGTGGGTTCTGACGGTTTTCTAGTAATTCGACGACAGCTTGTTTTTCTCTGAGGGTACTTTGTTTTACTTGAGAAGTTTGTAAAATGGCGTCATATAATTTTAGTGCTTCCTCATAAAGTCCAAGTTTCGTGTAGGTGACAGCTAGTGTCTGGTAACTATAGAAAATATCTTTTGTTTTATTTTGTTTCGTACGATCGTTCATCTCATCTTTGATTTGACGGATGTTATTTTTGATAGCCTCGACAATGATGTCTTTCAGCATCTGATTATTTTCGTTCGAATTTCTATATCGATTTTTATCGATGATAGGTTGCTTGATGCTAGAGCCATTTGAAAGGGTTGCATAACCATCCGCCAACAATTTTTTTAATTGCTCTATGATGGCTTGATGTTTGATTTTGTAAGGAGGGTGTACATAATGATTTTCTGCTGGTTCAATCACATTGCGTAGTGCTTCACAAAAAAAATATTTATCGTCGTTAGATTGAAAGCTTGCTTCTTCTATAATGTCACAAACGATGTTTTCAATCTGTAGTATGAGTTTTCTTGAAAAGGCCATGATAGTTCCGGATAATAAGTTATTTGAGAAAGGAAGCTTTAAAATTAAAATGAAGTTTTCTTCTTGCGCATATTTTACCTAACTTAGGTCGGATCATAAATACAGTAGTAACTACTGTATAGGCCATGGAGCGGTGTCTTGTAGAAGACAATGGCATTCAGTTGATGCAATTCGGAGGAATAGCTGATAATCGAGGCTGAGGTATCGAGTCACTGATCTTTTCATAGAACTACCTTTTGATAAGCGTTATTATCTTAAAACAACTTTTTAAAACAGAATAAACAATGAACCAAGCGGATCAGGCATTACTCAATATGGGTGCGGCTGCTTTAAGAAAAGCAGCGCTCAATGAAAATGCTAAAGATTGGCTAAAATGCTAATATAGATATAGAGTAATATAAAATCTTAAGACCTAACGAGGGCGTAGATATGGCAAAATCTCGAAAACGTAGATTAGAGGAAAAATCAAGCTCAACCAACATGCTTTTCCCCCCATTAAAAAATGATTATTCAACCGATAAAGAGGAAAGTCTTGAAATTGATTACTCTCGTTTCAAATCTGACTCATCCAGCCAGGAAGAATCAGAAATTACTGGGCTAAAGTACAAAACCACAAAAACCTTAGACACTTTTAAATCCTTTTTCTTATTTCATCGCAGCGAGGTTCAAGAAAATATTGAAGGTGATGAGGAGCTAGACGATAACACAGAAATGCAAGTCATTCTGGGTGAAAGCCACGCGCCAGCTGAATATTTTGCCATGCAAGTTTTAATTCGACTGGGAATAGTTGCAGCAAAATGCAGAATTACTACCGACAAAGATGGTATTCCAATGATTGCGAGCAGAGCATTTGAACCTTACTTGCCAATGGCCGGCGTGCGCGCGGAGGTAGCTATCAGCCCAGAAGCACAACCCCATCTGCATCGAATTAGATGTAAATATAAATTCGATATTGAAAAACAGTTGCTGCGAGATTTAGAAGAAAAGAAAGATTATAAAGTTAGCGGGAATACTTTTGGCACTGACGTAGCGGCACTTTTACTTGGAGACTTTGATCTGCAACCTGATTGTGAAAACCTCGGCCTTATTCGTTATGGAAATCGTTTTTATTGTGCAGCGATTGATAAAGAAAAAGCAGTTTTTGCCGGCTATGATTATAAAACACTGGATAAAATAGTGAACTCCGGCAATGTCCCAGTCGCAAAAGATGCTTTGTATAAGTTCCGTTTGTTGGATCAAGAATTAGCTGTGGTTAATCAAATTGATTCTGCGCTGGTTGTTACCGATAGTCAATGTGATTTTGATCGCATATTTCGTAATAAAAGAGTATTACGAACACCGCTATTAGCAAAAGTCAGTGAAATCTATTGCACTAATTTAAAAACGTCAGCCCAATCCTTATTGGATCATTACAAAACAAAACTTGGCGAAAATTATTTGACTGAATTTGCGGTACGAGAAAAATACAGAGCAACAATAGCTGACCAAATTTGCCGGGGTTTAAGCCTACCTTCAGAAGCAATGAAAGTTGTTATTGAAGATTTGCGCGCACCCTATTATCAAGAATTTTTTGTTAATAAAAAATATATCACTGAAGCTGATTGCAAAAATGAAAAATTACTTGATATGTTGGCCCAGGATTTTAAAGCGGAATTTACGCTTGAGCCTGACAAACTAAGTAAAAAATTTGGCAAATAAAGTAAAGCGTCTTTAAAAATCCTGAAATTCTCACTTAGAGGAATGGTAAGCGTTTAGGATGCCTATCCCAGGTGAAATCTAAAATAAATTTAAAAATTATTAAATCGATTAAGCAGAAATTTCAACTGTTCACGCCAAGATCCCGTATTAACGAAATCCGGGTAGGGGCGTCTCTGTAGCCTTTAGTAAATCTTTCAATATGCTAGCACCGCTTTCTTGCTGACTTTCTTCCCTCACTTCCTGATCATAACGCTTGAGGCTAGGTTGATTCAAACGTGGCTTAATCCGATTGAACTTGCTAAGTTCTTTCCAAAACGTTAACTTTTCTAGTGTGTTGAATTTCAAAATTGATGTATTTAGAAATCCTTCCTGAACTACTTTTTTGTGGATTGCCATGCCTTTAGCTTGATAGTGTTCATTCCATTGCTGTAATGTTTGTCCTAAATATATCAATTTATAACCCTTTACTAATTCAGATGATTTCATTAAGGGCACGATCATTAATGCCGGATTTTTTTCAGCGGCTGAAATAATGTCTAGCAGTACGGGTCGGCCATTTCCTACTTTAAGGTCGATACGCGCACCGCAAGCCAATAAAAAATTAGTCAAATTGACGCGCACAGTAATCGCAGCATGATGCAACAAACTTCTACCAAATTGATCTGCCGTATTTAATACATCAGGTCCGTTTGCGGCTATATAGTGAGATAAAAGTATCATACACGCCGTATCATTATTAGTATAAAAGGCACCTAATAGCAGCTTGTATAAAAACTTCGGTGTGTTGGCAATATTTTGCAAAACTTTCTTGCAGTGCGGTTGATCAAGATTAAAATCCGAATGTGTGATTATTTGTAAAAATGATTGATAAGCCAATTTAAGTGATGTGGAATAATCTTGTTTGGTCTTCAACTTTTGGATTAATTCACTTATCTGCTCTGACGTTAGCACAGGCCGTTCCACCACAGGTTTGATAAAAGTCCAAATTTGTTTATCTTGAATTTCTGTCATCATTTCTACATAAGCCAGACGAATGTTTTGCAGAAAATCATTAGCCAGTAATTCATCTTTATCCTCAAAATAATGACGATGATAACGTTCTGCATGAGTAAATTCAGCAACGATCTCTTCTATATCGGCCGGGCTTTCCTGGACTAAATATTGGATGAATTGTGGATCTTCGAATAATTGTTTTTTCAATAGCGGTTTAGTTTCCTGTAGACAATCCCGAATCATAGCCGCCTGCGCCGAACACCCTGCTACGGCATGAACTCTGCACAAGTTTTCAATGAATTCGTCCGGACAGAGTAATTCTTTTAATAATGTGCGATTCACTTGTCTTTGAAAATAACGATGATTATTACCCAGATAGGCTTTGCATTCTGTCCAATAACTATTATGTTCATCTGCTCTCGTGCCAAATGGCACACTGCTAATATTAGGTTGCATAGCGATATTGGTGAAATTAAACTGTGCTGCAATGTCACGCATATTTTGCCAACCAAAGCGTTTGTAGCTATCTTCATTCCACTTCCAAATTTCTCGACTTTGCAAACAGGACAAGCTATGTTCTACATCGAATAATTGCACAATACCATTCTGATCTATCCCGATATTATTGAAATGTAAATCCGCAATATGAAGTCGTTGTATCAATACGCATACTTTGGCAAAACTGGCTAGCGTAGCTTTTTTATCTGGAAAATCTGGATGAGACAGAAATTTAAAAACATCTGCCCAACCGTATTTAAGTTGTGTTTCTTGTGTTATTTGCTCTGCCTGATGCATTAACTCCCTTTTGGATTCTGCATATATCTGTATATCTTCGCTAACTTTAACTTTTTCAGTTACGTCCTGATTATATTGTGCAATGGATTCATTCAGTGCATTTACTTTTTCAAATTGGACATTTTGAAACGCATTAATATTTAGGAAATCTGCAAAATTTTGTAAGTTAGGAATCAAAGTACTCAGCTTGCCTAGCAGTACATGTTCTTTATCATCTGTGACCATACGAACTTTGTAGGCTGAATCCATCATAAAGTAAATATAAGAACCCAATACAATATCCATATATAATTGTGACCTACGCTCATCATCTTTGAGTAGATCCAATTGTAGTTGCTGGGCAAGTTTTAGATAAACTGGGTTGATAAGATCTGATTTATAAACCCAGGATTTTTCTTTGCGATGTTGACTTCCTGACGGCTTATCAGATTTTTTTGCATTAACAACGACATGTTTAGGCGTCTGTCCAGCGGTGATAGAGAGCAAATCACCTATGACTAAGTTTGAATGTTTTTTTATTACTTTATTACGGTTTTTCATATGACAATTTCTCGATGATATATTCTGGACAGGTTGTCTCACTTTTCAGGCGCGATGATACTGCCATAATGCATCTTTTTCCGCAACCCATTATAAAAAATAGCATACCAAACAGAGATGTGAGATATCGCTGGCCGTGGGCATTTACTGTCTTTCCATTAGCGAAGAACCAAAAATTTGGCAAAAAGTGCCATGCGCTTGCGTAATAACTATGAATAATATAAGTTTGCAAAACAAATTATAGATGCGGAAGGAGGCTATATTTTAGCTGTTAAAAGCAAACCAGCTACACTTATACAATGGATTAATTACCCTGTTTCAAAAAGCAGATGCTAAAAGAATGGGAGAAGGAATTCGTAACCATTGTTCGATTGAGAATTCTCTGCATTGGTGTCTTGATGTTGTATTTAATGAAGATGGTAGTCGAATTCGCACGGGACACGCGCCCGAAAACATTGCGCTTTTACACCGTTTTGTCTTGTCGCTTTTAAAAAAAGAAACAACGTTTAAGGGTGGCTTACGCAGAAAACAACGTAACGCATTGATGGATAACAGGTATCTAAACCGCATTCTGGCTGGAATTTAGATGCGTTTG